>CAZIRB010000012.1:6322-20027 GCA_964541695.1 uncultured Oscillospiraceae bacterium | reverse complement strand
GCGATAAATCCGAGCGCCGTGCCGCACAGCGCGTAGATGCCGCCGGAGACCGCGCCGGTGACGAGCAGAAACAGCAGCGCGCGCAGCACGGACACGACCAGCGCGTCCGTCCTGCCGAGCCGCAAAAACGCGAACAGCGTGAACACGTTGGCAAGGCCAATTTTGACCGGCACGCCGGGCACGAGCGGCGGCAGCAGGCTCTCGAGATACTGCGCGGCGAGCGCCATGGCCACGAGCATGGCGGTGATCGCAAGGCGCGCGGCGCTAATACGCGATCGCATCGGTGGTCTCCTTTGCGGCTTCTATGGCGACGACCACGCCGTTGGGCAGGCATACGACGGGCTTGCCGGGCCTGGCGGGCCCCGCGGCGAGGCAGAGCCCGTCCGGGCACGAGGCCGCCGTCATCGTGACCGCGCCGTCCTTTACCGTGATCGTGTTGCCGCCGTCCGGCGTGACGATCACCGCGTCGGCCGAAAGGCTCCCGCGGTAGATCTCCGCGCCGCGCACGGTGACGACCACCGTGCCCGCGCCGCCTCTCGGGAACAGGAACGGCAGCGGCAGCAGCGAGAGCGCGATGACGATGGCGATGACGAGGCCGTCGAGTTTTTTCATATTAAAAAGTATAGCACGCGCGCGCCGCGCCCGCCACAGCCGCGTTTTGCCGCGCGTTGCGGCATGCTTATACCGCGCGGCCCGTGGTATAATCTTTTCGTATGGAACGCGTCGACGATCTGCAATATAAAGGCCTGCGCATTATTCAGGATCCGGAGCTGCCGTGCTTTACGGCGGACGCCGTGCTGCTTGCTAACTTTTTGCGCGCAAAGCCCGGCGGCCGCGTGGTCGACCTTGGTTCCGGAAGCGGCGTCGTGTCGATATTGGGGCAGGCTAAGACGGGCGCGCGCTTTGTCGGCGTCGAAAAACAGAGGGCGCTGTGCGAGCTTGCCGCGCGCTCGGCCGCGATGAACGCGCAGGACATCCCGTTTTTCTGCATGGACGTTGCCGACGCGCCGGCCGCCCTGGGCCGCGGGACGTTTTCGGCGGCGGTCTGCAACCCGCCGTATTTCCGCGCAGGCGAGAGAAGCCCGGACGAGGCGCGCGCGCTTTCGCGCCACGCGGACGCGCTCGAGCCGTTTTTTGCGGCGGCGTTTCAGCTTTTAAATAACGGCGGACCGTTGTTTCTCAGCTATCCGTGCGCGCTGCTAAGCCCCGTATTCTCGCTGCTTTCCCGCGCGCGGCTCGAGCCCAAACGCTTGCGGCTCGTCGCGGCAAACGAACAAAAAGCGCCGTATCTAGCGCTGATTGAGGCCAGAAAACTTGGAAAACCTGGCCTGAAAATGGAAAATTTGATGTTTTTGAACCGCCGGACATGAATTTTCCGTAAACTTCACATACTAACCTCCGAACACAGCCGTATCAACACGTACGGCATCATGGAAGGAGGATCATGTATGTTGAGGAAAATTCTGCCGGTGCTTGCCGTATCGATTGCTCTGGCAATGTTCGCAGGCTGCGCGTGCGCAGGCACGACCGTCACGCCGACTCCGTCGCCTACGGCGAAGCCGGTGGCTACGCCCGATATGACGACGTCGCCGAGCGTCGCGCCTTCGACTTCGCCCGATAACTCCCCCGCGACTGGCGAGGGAACTGGGACGGAGACGACGACGATTCCCAACTTCAAGGAGGGAACCGAGGTCAAGGATACGGACGTGCCCGAATTGAAGCAGGCGATCGAGGACAAGTATCCGGATGCAGAGATCGTGTCCATCAAGCACGCCATGCAGGATAATCAGCAGGTCTATGCCGCCGTCATCAAAACGAACGGCACGGAGCAGACCGTCTACATTCTGCCGGACGGCACGCTGATGAACGAAACGTCCGCAACGCCGAAACAGTAAGCGTTCGCACGTGCATTTGAAGCGGCACGGTTATCGGCCGCTTCTTTTTTTGCGCGTCACAGGGTTGAACAAAAGTTTTCACACTCGTAACGGTTCGGCCTTATTTTTCCTTTGTGCCGGTTTGACTTATTTTTTTGAATGCTGTAATATGTCAAGGAAATCTGGCTCCGTGCGCGGAGCGCGCGATCGCGCCAAAACGGACCGACGGAGGACGCAGGAACGCATGAGAAAGGGATTCGCCGCACTGCTGCTATCGCTATGGGTTCTGACGCTTGCCGTGTCCGCCGCCCAGGCGGAAGGCGAGGCGGCGCTGACCGTGGCGACGACGAAGGCCGCCGCGGGCGACACCGTCAGCCTGCCCGTCACGATCGAAAACTGCGAGGGGCTGGACTCGCTGGAGTTTCGGATCAACTACGACCCGGCCGTGCTCGAATTTGTCAGTTTGGCAAACGGCGACGTGTTCGAAAGCGAGTTTCTGATCTCGAACCCGTCGGAGGCCGGCCTCGTGCGCGTGGCGGCGATCTCCGCGTACGGCCTGACCGCGAGCGGCACGGTGCTGACGCTCGAGATGCGCGTGCTTAACGACGCGGGCAGCGCGGTGACGCTGACGGACGTGCGCGGCACGCTTGTGGACCCGGAGAACAATTTTGCGCAAAGCAAGGCGTATTTTCTGCTTACCGACGGCGGCGTCGCCGCGCCGGACGGGCTTTTGCCCGCGGCGCATGTGACGCCGTGGATCGCCGAAACGCCGGTGCCCGTCGAGACGCCCATGCCCGCGGTCCTTGCGGACCCGGCCGCGGCGGACGACGCGGCCGCCGCGGAGGAAAGCCCCGCGGAGCAGGCGCAGCAGACCTCCGCGGTCGTGTCGGCGCTGCCGGTATTGGCGGCTGCCGCCGCGGCGCTCGCGGTCGTGACCGCCGCGATCCTGCTGATCACGCATTTTGAGAAGAAGGACTGACCGGACGCCCCGCTTCGGCCGGGCTGCCCGGCCGGCGATACCATTGCTTTACATGAGGAAAGGACTGTTCGTTCGATGAAAAAGGTTTGGACACTGTTTGCCGCCGCGCTCCTTGCCGGCGCGTGCCTTGCCGGCTGCTCCGCGGTACAGACGCTTACCGAATCGGCGGCGACACCGGCCTCGATGGCCGCGGTGACGGCGACGCCGACCGCGACGCCGGAGCCGACCCCGACGCCCACGCCGACGCCCACGCCCACGCCCGCGGTGCGCTCGCTTACCAGCGGCGCGCTGGCCGCGGACCCGTCGGTTACGCCGAACTACCGCCCCGTGATCGTCTCGATCGAGAACTCGATCGGCGCGCGGCCGCAGGTCGGGTTAAACGCCGCGGACATCGTGTATGAGTTTGCCGTCGAAACCGCCATCACGCGGTTTCAGGCGCTGTTCAACGACACCTACCCGCTCTTTGCCGGGCCCGTCCGCTCGTCGCGCATCTATCTGATGCGGATGCAGCAGGAGTGGCAGGGCATGTATATCCACGAGGGCTACGGCGGCCCGTCCTACGACAAGGACTGGATCGCCATCCACGCCATGCGCTCGGTCCCCGCGATCCGCAAGTCGTTCTGGCGCACCAAGGAGACCGGGAAGAAGAGCGAGCATACGCTGATGGCGAACATCGCCGATATTGTCGACACGATGTATACGGATTACCAGCCCGCGCCGTACGCCGACCGCTTCCATTTCCAGGAGGGGATCGACTATGCCGAGGGCAAGGCGTTCGATCATGTGACGCTGAACTTCTTCTACCGCGGCCAGGCCGAGGACGACAAGATCACGTTTACCTTTGATCCGGCCACAAACCTCCTCTCGCGCAAGCAGGACGGGTATGCCTTTAAGACGCGTATGCCCACCACCGCGAGCGGCAAAACGCCCAAGACCGCCAACTACCAGGTGCAGGATCTCACCGTCCAGAACCTGATCGTGCAGTACATCTCGTACAGCGACATTCCGGGCGACGCCAAGGACCGCCGCAACGCCGAGCTGACCGGCACCGGTCGGTGCGATTACTTCATCAACGGCAAGCACGTGACCGGCACCTGGTCGCGCCCGTCGTATGAGGAGCCCACGACCTACCTGCTCGACAGCGGCGAGGTCGTCACGCTCCAGCCCGGCCGCACGTGGATCGCGATGCATCCCGACAACGCCGAGGAGAGCCCCGTGAATATTACGTATCGGTAAAATTGGAGCTGGGGATTAAGTAAACGGAAACGGGCGCGGCATCAGCCGCGCCCGTTTGTTTTTGCAGGGGCTCAGCCCCTGCACCCCGCCAATGGGGGTTTCCCCCTTTGGCGGGGTGTGGGGCGGAGCCCCGCGAAGAGGAACGCTGAGGGCTCTGCCCTCAAACTCCTGCCAAAGGGACGCGTCCCTTTGGAATCCTGTGGAAAATCAAATGCGGCTATTGGGGTTTCCAAAGGGGGTTTCCCCCTTTGGCGGGGTGTGGGGCGGAGCCCCGCCCCATTCCCCGTTTCTTCCTACACGTCCCCCTCCACGCATTCGCAGCCGTTGAACGCGGCGAAGCGTTCAAGCCGCGCGCTCAGCGCGCGGCGGACGGGCCCGGTCATGCGCGCGCCGTCCTCGAGCCAGAGGTGCGACACGACGAGCGCGCGGCGCTTGCGGTCGCAGACGGCCTCGACGCGGCCGAGGAACGCGTCGCCGTAGAGCACGGGCAGCACGTAGTGGCCGTACCTACGCTGCGGCGCGGGCGTGTAGATCTCCCATTTGTAGTCGAAATGGAACAGCGCGCGGATCAGCTTCCGGTCCCAGAGCAGGTTGTCGAGCGGCGCGAGCAGCTCGCAGCGCGGCATAAGGCGCGGGTCCGTCTGCACCGTGTCCAATAGCGCTTGGTCCTGCGAGAGCAGGTACAGCGGGCCGGTCACGCCGTCGACGGAAGCGGGAACGATCACGCCGTCGCGAACAAGATCGGCAAACGCGTCGGCCCGCGCGGAAACGGTCAGCCCGTCGATGCCCAGGAACGCGTCGGAAGCGCGGTTCCAGAGCAGGCCGACGGCGCCGATGCGCCGGAGCACGCGCCAGCGGATGTGAGCGCGGTCGTCGGGGTGCGGCTCGGGCGCGGAGAGCAGGGCCGCGGGGATGCAGCGTTCGGCCAGGTCATAATACTTGATCGAGCCCCTCTTGTGATGAACGCACAGCTCGCCGGTGAAATACAGATGCTCGAGGGCGGCGCGCGCAAGCCGCGTATCGCTCCAGTACCAGGCGACCTGTTCGTTCCAGTCCAGGTCTGCGGAGCACAGCGGCCCGCGCGCAATAAGCTCGGCGCAGAGCCGCTCGCGCACGGCGGAAATCTCGTCGCGGCTGCGGCCGGAACCGGCGTACAGCGCGCGCGTGCGCCGGAAGTACGGCCAGTCCTCGACGGGGAAGATGGACAGGTTCTTATCGAAATAATCGACGAGCGCGCGGTCCTTATACAGCAGCTCCGCGAGCATGGGCTTTGCAAAGCCCTTCACGCGCGATTGCAGCACGAGCTCCGCGTTCTTGCCGCACACGTCGACCGGGTCGAACTGGATGCAGCCCGCCTGCCGGACATAGCCGAGCGCGCCGGAACGGCCGGAAAACCGGTACGCGCCGATCAGGCCGTGCTTGAGCAGCAGGAAGCGGCGCGCCTGGCGGTTGGTCATGCGGATGTCTGGCATGCTGAAATTCTCCCGTTTGAAATTGTGAAGCGGCGCGGCGCGCGGCTTGCGTCTGACTGCTAGGGTATGCTAACGGCGGAACCGCCGACGTATGCCTACATGAACGTTTAAAACCGGCGCCGCGCGGACGCTCATAGCGCGACGCAACGCGTATCTTGCGCCCGCCAGCCGCAGTCCACGGCAAAACCGGAACCGCCGCGGCCGGGCAGCGGACTTTTAAAACCGGCGCGGCAGGCGCGCGTCCTGCGCCGTTGGCCTGAGTTGTTTGGGTTGCCGAAACCGCCGTATGCCGCATGAACGCTTAAACCGGTGTGACAGGCGGGTAGCTTGCGCCGGCGGCCGAGGTCATTTGGGCCGCTGAATCCACTATTGCCGCCGCCCGTATCCCGCTCGACCGCTCCTACGACTGCTCGGCGGCGACGATGCCGCCGTCGGACACGACGCGGATGTTGCCGTCCTTCGTCTCGAATACGTCGATACCGCGCTCCGCGAGCAGCGCGAGCAGCTCCGCGTCGGCGGGCGATTTGTCGGAGTCCGTGATGATGACCCGGCCCGGCGCGCAGGCGTCGAGGAAGGCGGCCGTGTTCTCGTTCATGCGGCCGTGGTGCGGCATCTTGAGCACGTCGCAGGCAAGGTCGCCCTCGGCGAGCAGCTCGGCAATTCGCTCCGCCTCGGCGTCGCCGGCGAACAGGAAGCGCTTCCCGCCGAACGTGAGCATGGTCACGAGCGAAAAGTCGTTGTCGCCGGCTTTGTAGTCCGTCTTATGCGGCGCGCGCACGGAGAACTGCATGCCGCCCGCGGAGAACGACACATCCGCCGTCAGCGCCTCGGGCACGATGTTTGCGGCCGCGAGCGCGTCGGCCAGCTGCTCGTATTGCTTGCCGTCCTTTTCGTAGTCGGGCATGAGCACGCGGTCTGCCTGTACGCTTGCGAGCACCGCGTCCGCGCCGCCGATGTGGTCCTTGTCGAAGTGCGTCAGGATCAGGCAGTCAAGCGATTTTACGCCCTTCTTGGCCAAATACGCCGTAATCTCCGCACCGTCGTCGTCCTCGCCCGCGTCGATCATGACCGCGTGCTCGCCGGAGATCAGTATGATGCAGTCCGCCGCGCCGATGCGCAGCACGGAGAGCTCAAGCTCCTGCTTTTTGGCCGCGCAGGCCGAGCAGAACAGGAGCAGCGCCGCGACGGCCGCAACGAATATTTTGCGTCTCATACCCGCAGTATACAATAGAACGTCCTTGACAGGCAAGCGGGTGCGGTGTACAATGAATACGAACAAATGTTTGTATTTGCGCGAAAGGGAGCGGTACCGGTGGAGCGAAGGATTCTGCACGCGGACTTCAACAGCTTTTACGCGTCGGTGGCGTGTTTGCACGATCCGTCGATCCGGGACCTGCCCGTGGCGGTGGCGGGCGATCCGGAGAAGCGCCACGGCATCATACTGGCAAAGAACGAGCACGCCAAGCGCTTCAAGGTCAGGACCGGCGAAGCGATCTGGGAGGCGAGGAAGAAGTGCCCGAACCTCGTCTGCGTCGCGCCGGACTTTGCGCTGTACCAGAAGTTTTCGCGGCTCGGCCGCGCGATCTACGCCGAGTATTCCGACCGCGTGGAGGGCTTCGGCCTCGACGAGAACTGGATCGACGTAACGGCGGGCACGCGCTCGTTTCCCGAGGCGGTGCGGGTGGCGGACGAGATCCGGCGGCGCGTGCTCGACGAGCTGGGCGTCACGGTGTCGGTCGGGGTCTCGGACAACAAGGTATTTGCCAAGCTCGGCTCGGATTTAAAGAAGCCGAACGCCGTCACGCCGATCCCGCCGGACAGGATCGACGGCATCGTGTGGCCGCTGCCCGCGCGCGAACTTCTGTATGTGGGTCCGGCGACGGAGCAGAAGCTGAAAAGGCTCGGCATATTCACGATCGGCGACATCGCGAACTCGCCGGAGTCGCTGCTCCGTTCGCGGCTCGGCAAGGGCGGCTCGATGCTGCACGCGTTCGCAAACGGCCGCGACGCGTCGCCCGTGCGGCTGCTCGAGGACGACGAAGCGCCCAAATCCGTCGGCAACGGCATCACCGCGCCGCGGGATTTGACGAGCGACGCGGACGTGTATTTAACGCTCGTCATGCTCTCCGACAGCGTCGCGGCCCGGCTGCGCGAGGCGGGGATGCGCGCGCGCACCGTGAGCGTCGCCGTGCGCGACCGCGGGCTGTATTCGTTTGTGCGCCAGTGCCGCCTCGACAAGCCCACGTGCATCACGGGCGAGATCGCGCACGCGGCGATGCGGCTGTTCCGGCAGAATTACGCGTGGCCGGAGCCCGTGCGCTCGCTGTCCTTGACCTGCTCGGACCTTGTGCGCTTCGACGCGCCGGTGCAGCTCTCGCTCCTTTGCGACGAAACGCGGCGGCAGCGCGCGGAGCGGGCGGAGGCGGCCGTCGACGACGTGCGCCGGCGGTTTGGCTACCACGCGATCGGCCGCGCGATCCTGCTGTACGACGACGGCATCGGCCTGCTCAACCCGAAGGAGGAGAACACGGTCCATCCCGTGGGCTATCTGCAGCACGGCACGATGGCGGACGTGGCGGCCGGCGTATGAAGGCGTATGTTTCGGTCGAGCTGATCACGGACGCCGCGGGGCGGATGCACCCGAAAGCGGTGATCCTGGAGGACGGGCGGCGGTACGAGATCGCGCGCGTGTCGGACATGCGCCGCGCGGCGAGCCTCAAGGCCGGCGGCACGGGGCTACGTTACCTTGTGACGATCGGCAGCCGCGACACATACCTGTTCTTTGAGGACCCGCGGTGGTTTGTCGAGCTGCAGGAGCATGGGCGGTAGTTTTTCGGCAAAATTTGCCAAAAATTTTCCAGCGCAGTTGACAAAAGGATGCTATACTCAAAGGAAATGGAACATAATTCCCGCAAAGCGCGGGGAGAGAACAAAAGGAGAACGACGCATGCAAGCGACGCGGGACACGGTCGACGAGAGCCTGAAATGGCGGCTGGAGGACATATACGAGACGGACGAAGCCTGGGAGCGGGACTTTGACGAGGCGCGCGGCCTGGTGGACGCGTTTTTGGCCTACCGCGGCCGCCTCGGCGAGAGCGCCGACGCGCTGTTTGCGGGCCTGGCCGCCCAAAGCCGCGCCGACGAGGTGATCGAGCGGCTGTTCACATACGCGCACATGCGCAAGGACGAGGACAACGCGAACACGAAGTACCAGGGCATGACGGACCGCGCGATGCAGCTCTCGACCGACGCGGCGGCCAAAGGGTCGTTCGCCGTGCCGGAGATCCTTTCAATCGACCCGGACACGCTGCGCGCCTGGGCCGCTGAGGAGCGGTTCTACCCGTTCCGCTTCGGCCTGCTTGACCTCGACCGCCAGCGCGCGCACCGGCTCTCGGAACGCGAGGAGCGCATCCTCGCGCTTGCCGAGGAGCCGCTTGCCGGCGCGGACAATATTTTCACGATGCTCACGGACGTCGATCTCGACTACGGCACCGTGCACGACGAGACCGGCGCGGAGGTGCCGCTCACGCGCGGCAGCTACGGCATTTTAATCCAGAGCCCGGACCGCAGCGTCCGCCGCGAGGCGTACGAGCGCATGTACGCGGCGTTCCACGGCGTGATGAACACGCTGACGGCCACCTACGCCACATCCGTCAAGAGCGACGTGTTCCGCGCCCGCGCGCGCGGCTTCGACGGCGCGTGCGAGGCTACGCTGTTCGAGGGCAACGTGCCGGTCGCCGTATACGAGCAATTGATCGAGGCGGCGCACGAGCGCCTGCCCGCCATGGAGAAATATCTTGAGTTAAAAAAGCGCGCGCTCGGGCTCGATGTGCTCGAGATGTACGACCTGTACGTGCCCATGGTGCCGGACTGCGATATCCCCATGACGTTCTCCGAGGCCAAGACCGTCGTGCGCGACGCGCTGCACCCGCTCGGCGAGCCGTACGGCAAACTGATCGACGAGGCGTATGCTAGCCGCTGGATCGACGTCGTCGAGACGAAGGGCAAGACCTCCGGCGCGTATTCCTGGGGCGCGTACGGCACGCACCCGTACGTGCTGCTCAACCACAAGGACAACGTCGACCACGCGTTCACACTCGCGCACGAGCTCGGGCACGCCATGCACTCGTACCATTCCGACCGCGCGCTGCCGTTTGAGCTGGCGCAGTACCGCATCATGGTCGCGGAGGTTGCGTCGACTGTCAACGAGGTGCTCATGATGCGCTACCTGCTCGACCACGAGAAGGACAATAAGCGCAAGGCGTTTTTGATCAACCAGTTTCTCGAGCAGTTCCGCACAACCTGCTTCCGGCAGACGATGTTCGCCGAGTTCGAGCTTTTCGCGCACCGCATGCAGGAGCGCGGGGAGCCGCTTACAAACGACAACCTCTCGTCCCTGTACCGCTCGCTCAACGAGCGCTACTACCCCGGCGTGCACTGCGACGACAACATCGCCATCGAGTGGCTGCGCATCCCGCATTTCTACCGCGCGTTCTACGTCTACCAGTACGCCACGGGCATCTGCTCGGCCGTCGCGCTCGCCGACGGCATCCTGAACGCGGGCACGCTCGACGGCTACATCGCGTTCCTCTCGAGCGGCGGCAGCGATTACCCGATCGAGTTGCTCAAGAAAGCCGGCGTCGACCTGACGAAGAAGGAAAGCATCATAAAATCGCTCGACGTGTTTGCCTCCTACGTGGAGGAACTGGACAAACTGCTATGAAACGGAGGGGAGTTTGATGGAGGAAGCGCGTTACGACGCCGAAAAAGCGAAGGCGTTCATTGTGGGCAAGTTCGTCGAACAGGGCGATTTTATGCTGTTCGGCGAGAAGGTCATCACCGACATGACCGCAAGCGTCATGGCGCTCGACGAGGCGTTCATCCGCGAGACCGACGCCGACGGCGCGGGCTTCTATGACGACGACGCCGCGTTCGATTACATGCTCGGACGCATGCAACAATCGTTCCCGGAGCACAAGATGTACATGATGCGGTTCGTCGAGGACTACATGGATTACAACGAACAGTACCTCGACTCGCTCGGGCTGATCGAGTGGGAGTAGGGGGATATGGGATTTTTTGCAGGGGCTTTGCCTTTTGATATTGTTCTGGGGGCTCCGCCCTCAGACACCCGCCAAAGGGGGGCGAAGCTGAGCGCCGATAGTCCGTTGGAGGCTCCGCCTCCAAACCACCGCCAAAGGGCCGAAGGCCCTTTGGAAACCCAGCGAAAACCGGATGAACAATTCGGGTTTCCAAAGGGACGTGTCCCTTTGGCAGGGGCTTGGGGGCAGAGCCCCCAACGTACCCTCGTTCCCATTTAGAAAAGCCGGAGGCTTGCGCCTCCGGTTTTCTTTTTGTCGTTTCCCGCCGTTCTCCGTTCAGCCCCGTTCCGCGGCGCGGATTATATCGAAGCAGAGCTCGAACACGTCGGCGCGGCACTTTTTCATGTTCGCGCTGATATCGGCGTCGGTGACGCGCACGGTCATGCCGGTGGAGTAGTTGGTGATGATGCCGACGCAGGCGTAGGGGATGCCGATGTCCTTGGCCAGCGGCGCTTCGGGCACGATGGTCATGCCGGTCACCTGCGCGCCGAGCGTGCGCGCCATGCGGATCTCGGCGGCGGTCTCAAAGCGCGGTCCTTCGGCGCAGGCGTAGACGGCGCGGCCGGCGTAGGGCAGGCCGTGCTGTTTGATGAGCGACTCCAGTTGGTCGTTCATCGCGGGATCGAACACGTCCTCCATGCCGGTGTGCAGAAACTGCCGGTGCGAGCGCTCGAACGAGCTCGGCCGCCCCTTGGTAAAATCGAGGAAATCGGACAGCAGGCAGATGCAGCCGACCTTATAGGAATAGTCGCACGCGCCGACGGACGTGACGCCGATGATATTCGTCACGCCGAGCTTGTACAGGCCGTAGATATTGGCGCGGTAGTTAATCTTGGTTGGGTCGTGCTCGTAGAGCACGCCGTGCCGGGAAAGGAAGATGACCTCGTTGCCCTCCGGGAGCTTGGCGCGGAGCACGACGACGTCCCCGTAGGGCGTCGAAACGGCCTCCTCGCGGAACGGCAGCGGCAGCGTCTCAATGTTGGTTCCCCCAATGATGGCATACTGCATGATAACACCCCTCACTCCTGTGTTCGTTGCGCCCGGCGCGGCCCCGCGCGCCGCAAGCAAATTCTAGTATATCATATTCTGCAGGAAAAATTGCGTTTTTTAGCGAATCCGCAGCCCCTTTGGGTAGTGATTCTTCAGCCGCCCGCCCGCGGCCTTGCCAAAGCCTAACGGGTGCCCGTGCGCGCAGACCGCGCAGAAGCCGGAAAGCGCCTTGTCGCAGGCGATCTCCTCGCCCGCAAGGTAGGCAGACAGCGCTTTTTCGTCCGGCGAGACATGGAAGCGGAAGCGTGTCGCCGGCAGCGCGAGAAACAGCGCGTGTGCCGGCGCGAACCGTCCTCCTCGCACCTCGCCCGCCAACACGCCCGCGCTCCGCACGTTCAGCGCGGCAAGACCGTCCGGCATCAGCCCCGGCAAAAGCAGCACGCGCCCGTCCGGCAGCACGCGCACCGCGCGGCGCGGCGGTTCCGTTAAGTATTCGCCGCAGAAGCGCTCGAACGGCTCGCAGCGGTCGCTTTCGGGCTCGACAAACGCCGCCGCGCGGCCGCGCTGTTGCGCGCCCGCCGCCCGCGCGCCGGTTTCGCCGCGCGCGCTCCGAAATCCGCTTGCCTCCGAGAAAGCATCCCGACCGGCTGTTTCCCCGCCCGCCGGCCCGATTTCACTCCCTGTACCGGTTTCCCAACCCGCCGCCCGCGCGCCGGTTTCGCCGCGCGCCCGCCGAAATCCGCGCGCCTCCGAAAAACTATCCCAACCGGCTGTTTCCCAACCCGCCGCCCGCGCGCCGGTTTCGCCGCGCGCGCTCCGAAATCCGCTTGCCTCCGAGAAAGCATCCCGACCGGCCGCTTCGCCGCCCGCCGGCCCGATTTCGCTTTCCGTCCGCGCGCAACTTTCACCGCGCGTTCCTCCGCCCTCCGCCCGCGAACGATCCCCGCCCCCGTCCCGCTTCCGCAGCAGCGCCATGCACTGGCCCTCGCCGCAGCTTGTATGCGGGTACAGCCGCAAGAAGCGCTCGAGCCGGAACGCGGGTTCGTGGGCGATCAAATCGTTTACGACCTCCTCGTTCTCCGCCTCGGAGAACGTGCAGGTCGAGTAGACGAGCGCGCCGCCGCCGCGCACGGCGGACAGTGCTGCGCTTAAAATGCCGCGCTGCCGCAGCGCGCACGCGCGCACATGCTCGGGCGACCACTCGAGTACGGCGCGCGCGTCCTTGCGGAACATGCCCTCGCCGGAGCACGGCGCGTCGACAAGCACCGCGTCGCAGCGCTCGGCCAGAAACGCGCACAGCGGCTCCGGCTTCATGCACGTCACGATCGCGTTCGTCACGCCGAGCCGCTCAAGCGTGCGGCAAAGCGTCTCGGCGCGCGCGGGCACGGGTTCGTTGGCGATGAGCAGACCGCTATTTTTCATGCGCGCCGCGAGGAACGACGCCTTGCCGCCGGGCGAGGCGCACAGGTCGAGCACGACTGGCGTTTCGCTGTTCCCGAGCGGCGGGAGCGCGGCCGGCAGCTGCGCGGTCGGTTCCTGCATGTAAAAAAGGCCCGCCGCGTGCAGCGGCTCGCGGGAGGGCATAAACGAATCGGGCACAAAAAAGCCCTCGGGCACGAGGCCCGTGGGCGTAAGAAACGGGAGATGCGCGCACAGAAACGCGGGGTCCGTCTTGAGCGTGTTGACGCGCAGCGCGCGCTTTGCCGGCGCGCGCATGGCGGCCATGTAATCGTCGAATGAATCCCCAAGCTGGGTGCGCATGCGCGCAAGGTAGGCGCTAGGCAGCTGCATGGCGGTCAACGCGCGGCCCCGGCTAACCGCGGTGCTTTTCCTTGGGAATGCTGCCGATGTCGTACGGCGTCTCCTGGTAGACGAAATAGTTCAGCCAGTTGGCAAACAGCAGCGCGCCGTGCGCACGCCACAACAGCCGCGGCGCCGCGTGCACGTCGTTGCCCTCGTAGTAGTTCTCCGGCGGCTCGATTGGCAGCCCCGCCTGCACGTCGCGCAGGTACTCCTTCTCGAGCGTGTCCACGTCGTACTCGCTGTGGCCGG
>CAZIRB010000012.1:0-6222 GCA_964541695.1 uncultured Oscillospiraceae bacterium | reverse complement strand
ACGTCGCGCAGGTACTCCTTCTCGAGCGTGTCCACGTCGTACTCGCTGTGGCCGGTGACGAACACGCGGCTGCCGTCCTTCGACGCGGCGAGGTAGAGGCCCGCGCGGTCGGAGACGGCGAGGATGTCCAGGTCCGGAACGTTCTGCACGTCCGCGACGCGGATCGTCGTGTGGCGCGAGTGCGGCGCGTAGAACACGTCGTCGAAGCCGCGCAAAAGCTTATGCCCGCGCAATTGCACGGTGTGCGGGAATATGCCGAACAGCTTGGCGGCAAGCGGCTGCTTCTCGACGCCGTAGTAGTGGTGCAGCGCGGCCTGCGCGGCCCAGCAGATGAACATCGTCGAGAACACGTTCTCGTTGGCCCAGTCCATGATCTTGGCCAGCTCGTCCCAGTAGCGTACATCCTCGAAATTCAGCTGCTCGACCGGCGCGCCCGTGATGACGAGGCCGTCGAACGGCTCGTTCTTGACCTCGTCGAACGTGCGGTAGAACGTGTCGAGGTAGGCGCGCTCCGTATTCTTCGAGATATAGCTGTCCGTGTGCAGAAGCGTGATCTCGACCTGCAGCGGCGTGTTGCCGAGGAGGCGCAGAAGCTGCGTCTCCGTGGCCTGCTTGGTCGGCATCAGGTTCAGTATCGCGATCCGCAAAGGGCGGATGTCCTGCGTGATGGCGCGCTGCTGCGTCATGACGAAGATGTTCTCCGCCGCGAGCGCCTCGATGGCGGGGAGACCGTCGGGAATTTTAACCGGCATATAATGCGCCTCCTTTGGCAGTCGTGTGCTGGCTTTTTACGAGCGCCTGGTCAAGGTCCGCGATTAGATCGTCGGCGTCCTCGGTGCCCACGGACAGCCGGATCATGTTCGGCGCGATTCCGCAGGCTTCGCGCTGCTCGGGCGTTAATGGGAAATGCGTCGTGCTCGCGGGGTGCACGACGAGCGAGCGCACGTCGCCGACGTTCGCCACGAGCGCGAACAGCTCGAGCGCGTCGATGAACGCGCGGCCCTCGTCGATGCCGCCGCGGATTAAAAACGTAAATATCCCGCCGACGCCGCGCGGCATGTAGCGCTTTGCGCGCGCAAAATACGGGCTGTCCGGCAAGCGCGCGTAGTTGACGCGTTCGACGGCGGGGTGCCCCGCCAAAAACTTCGCGACCGCGTCCGCGTTCTCGCAGTGCTTCTTCATGCGCAGGCTCAGCGTCTGCGTGCCGAGCAGCGTTAAATACGCGTTGAACGGCGAGAGCGAGAAGCCCGCGTCGTGCAGAAAGTAGTCGCGCATTCGGTCGGTGAACGCGTTCCGGCCGCGGTCGGCGTACACGGCGCCGTGGTGCGCCTCGTCCGGCCTGTTGAACGCGGAAAAGCGCGGATTGTTCGAAAAATCGTACCGCCCGAGGTCGACGATCGCGCCGCCCAGGCTCGTGCCGCTGCCGGTGAGGTATTTTGTGAGCGAATGCAGCGTAAAATCGACGCCGTGCGCGCCCGCGTCGAACAGGTACGGCGTGGAGAACGTGCTGTCGACGACCACGGGCACGTTCGCCTCGTGCGCGATACCGACGATCGTCTCGATGTCCGCGATGCTTGCAAGTGGGTTTGAGACGGTCTCAAAATAGACCATGCGTGTCTTTTCATTGATCGCGTTCCTCAGCCCCTCGAAATCCTCCGGCTCGACGCAGCGCGCGGACACGCCATAGCGGCGCTCAAGCTCCGAAAACAGCAGCGCGTAGCTGCCGCCGTAGAGCGAGGACAGCGCCACGACCTCGTCGCCCCTTTCCGCCAGCGTGAGCGTGACGGCCAAGAGCGCCGCCATGCCGCTGGCGAACGCGACCGAACGGTACCCGCCCTCGAGCGCGGCGAGCCGCTCCTCGAGCACGTCGACCGTCGGGTTCTTGATCCGCGTGTAGAGGCTGCCCGGCGCCTCGCCCGTAAACTGCATCGCCGCGTTCTCGGCGCTTTCAAACAGGTACGCGCTGGTCTGGTAGAGGGGGAAGGCGTGCGCGCCCGTCGCCGGGTCCGCGCGCCAGCCCGCGTGCAGCTGCAGCGTGTCGAAGCCGTAGTTTTTCCGCATGGTATAATCTGCCCCGTTTCCGTTCTGTATCCACGCAATCGTATCAAATTGCGGGGCCGTTTGCAAGCGCGCGGCCAAGAAAATCCGGTTGCTTTCCGCGGCCAAAAATGCCGCGTCGTTTGTCGAACCCGCAAAATTCACAATCTCACGGCTTTACAAACCGTCAAAAGTGTTATAGTATGCATAGTACAGTTATATCCAATTCGGAGGCTGGCGGGGGGCGCGCCTTGGCGCGCGGATACGGAGCGAGAGGGGTTTATGGCAGATTTACCGCTGATCGACGTGCGCGGCGTGACGAAGGTGTACCGCGTGGGCTCGGTCGATATCCATGCGCTGCGCGGCGTCGACCTAACGATCCGGCAGGGCGAACTCAACTGCATCATCGGCCGGAGCGGCTCCGGCAAATCGACGCTGCTGCACGTGCTCGCCGGGCTCGAGAAGGTTACGGCGGGCCAGATCGTGATCGCGAACAAGCATCTCGAGAAGATGACGCAGAGCGAGCTGATCGTGTTCCGGCAGGAGCACGTCGGCTTCATATTCCAGTCGTTCAATCTGATGCCCTATTATACGGCGCTCGAGAACGTGGCGTTTCCGCTGTCGTTCCGCGGCGTGCCGCGCAAAAAGCGCGAGGAGCAGGCAAAGAAGGTGCTCTGCCAGGTTGGCTTGGAGACGCACCTGCAGCATAAGCCCGCGCAGCTTTCCGGCGGCCAGCAGCAGCGCGTGGGCATTGCGCGCGCGCTCGTGGCCAACCCGGACATCGTGTTTGCGGACGAGCCCACGGGCAACCTCGATTCCAGCACGTCCGACGAGGTCATGCGTCTGGTCGTGGCGATCCTGCGCGAGCAGAAGAAGACGCTCGTCATGGTGACGCACGACCCCAACATGTCCGCGTACGCGGACCGCGTGATCCGCCTGCTGGACGGGCGCATCACGGAAGTGATCGAAAATAACCATGCAAAGAGGCAGGAGGAGGGAAACGTTTGATGCAATCGCTTCGGAGACTCTGCGGCGTGATCGCCGCGTGCATCCTGTTGTTCGGCATGCTGCCGCTTGTTGCCGCGCGCGCGGAGGGAGACCCGGCGGACGGGGACCCGGCCCTTATGTCCTCGGACATCGCGCTTTCGCCCACGGACGCGTCCGGCAACGAGGTTCCGGCGGTGTCCGGCGAATACAAGGAGGCCGTGCGGATTTTGATCCCGCTGAAGATGCTGGCGGGCGGGATTACGGACCTGTCGGTCTGCCCCGTGGTCGGGAACCTCGAAACGTTCCCGTTCAGCATCACGAAGCAGGACTATACCAAGACGCTTGCGGACTACTACCCGGGCGCGACGCCGGTCGTGGGCGACATCTTCGAGTTTGCGTTCCACCTGACGATCGACTCGGACGCGACGAAGGGCACGAAGATGGTCGCGTTTTTGGTCAAGTACAAGCTCTCCGGCGTGGACAAGGAGATGACGGTCACGATCCCCGTCACCGTGACGAAGGCCAAAGCCGTGAGCAGCGGCACGCACACGCGCATCGCGCCCAAGGTGATCATCGACGCGTTCGTGTTCGATCCGGTCAAGATCTACGCGGGCGACGCGTTCGAGCTCGCGCTCGATTTTCGGAACACGTCGACCGGCGAGGCCATCCGCAACATGCAGGTGAGCATCTCCGACTCGACCGGCACCGTCATGCCGTCCAGCAACGGCAGCAACACGCAGTACATCGACCGCATCGAGGCGGCCATCGAGGGCAAGAACAACGTGCGCTCTTTGATCTTCCCGATGCAGGTCGTGCCGGACGCGGACGCCAAGGCCGTGCTGCTCACCGTCGACGTGACCTACAACGGCGCGACGAGCCGGGAGGAGTATAAGTCTACGGAGACGATCGCCGTGCCCGTGCAGCAGAAGGTGCGCGTGCGCTTCTCCGACCCGATCGTGTACGACGACGTGTGGGCCGGCCAGTCGGCGGCCATGTCCGTGCAGATGTTCAACCTCGGCAAGGCGACGGTGTACAACGCCTTGGTCGACGTCGAGGGCGACGGGCTCAAGATGGAGGAGTCGTATTTCGGCGGCAACGTGGCCGCGGGCGGCACGATGCGCGCGGACTTCAACATCATCGCCGAGGTGCCGGGCCAGATCGCGGGCGCGGTGCTGATCACGTACGAGGACGTCTACGGCACCGAGACCATAGAGCGGCTGCCGTTCTCCGTCTACGTCAACTCCTCCATGACCGGCGAGGAGATGCCCATGCCGGGCAAGCAGGGCATGGCCACGTCCGGGAACGCGATGCCGGGCGACAAGGAAGCCTCCGCCACGGGCGGCGCGGTGCGCCTTTTAGGGATGCCGTGGTATGTGCTTGTGATCGTGCTGCTGGCGCTCGTCGCGGGCGTTGTCGGCCTGATCGTGCGCAACAAGAAAAAACGCGAGCGGGAGCTGATGGAGCAATGAAAGCAGCGGACCTGCTCCGCACAGCGTTTCTGAACCTGTGGCGGCGGAAGCTGCGCGCGTTTTTGACCGTGCTGGGCATGGTGATCGGCGTTTCGTCGATCCTCGTGATGGTGTCGCTCGGCATCGGCATCAGGCAGGCCACGATCGAGGCGTTCGCGGGCACCGGGAGCCTGACGACCATACAGGTCAGCTCGTACTCGTACCGCGAGAACGAGAACGGCGTCGGCACGTCGCGCCAGGTCACGCTGAACAAAAAGAGCGTCGATTCGTTCAAAAAGATCGAAGGCGTGTCCTATGTCATGCCCATGGTCACCGCCTGGGGCATGATCAAGAGCGGCCGCTACACGGCGGGGCTCTCGATCCTCGGCATCACCGAGGAGTCCGCCAAGGCGTTCGATATCCAGCTGTCCGAGGGCGAGCTGCCGGCGGGCAAGCGCGGCAACACGTACGAGATCGTGTTCGGTTCCTACACGCTCATGGATTTTTACGATCCGGACAGCGGCCGGCAGGCCATCGACAAGGACGGCAACCCGAAGCTTGACATGAACGACCGGTATGTGATGTCGTTCGACTACAACAATTTCTACCCGCGCCAGGTTCTGGACGACGGCTCGGCCGCCGATACGACGCCGCCGGGCAAGATGTACCAGGTCCGGCCCGTCGGCAAGATGAGCGAGGAGAACAACCAGTACAGCTGGTACTGCCTGATGAACCTGAGCGCGCTCGAGCAGCTCATCAAGGAGAACCGCGCGTACCTGGGCAAGGACGTCGGCAGCAAGTACGACCAGGTGCTCGTCAAGTGCGCCAGCATCGACGACGTCAAGCCCGTCAAGGAGCAGATCGAGGCGCTCGGCTACGGCACCTACAGCCTGCAGGACGCGGTCGAGATGGCGCAGGAGTCCACCAAGCGCGTGCAGTACCTCCTGGGCGCGATCGGCGGCGTGGCGCTGCTCGTGGCGGCCATCGGCATTATGAACACGATGATGATGAGCATATTCGAGCGCACGCGCGAGATCGGCATCATCAAGGTGCTCGGCTGCCGTATGGGCAACATCGCGGCGCTGTTCCTCGCCGAGGCGGCGTTCATCGGCCTGTTCGGCGGCGGCCTGGGCCTGGGCCTAAGCTACGGCATATCGGGCCTTCTAAACCTCGCGCTCGCCTCGGCGGGCCTGAAAAGCATCATTCCGTTCACGCTCGCGATCGGTGCGGTGCTGTTCTCAATATTTGTGGCGCTGCTTGCGGGGCTCTATCCCGCGGTCCGCGCGATGAAGCTCTCGCCGCTTGCGGCGATTCGCAACGAATGAAAAATGAAATACGGCGCGGTGCATTCCACTGCGCCGCTAAACGACGGGGAGGATGGGCATGACGGCGGATACGGCAAGAAAATGGAGGAGGATCGCGGGGTTTTCGATGCTCGGCACCTACGCGGTCGCAATCGCGCACATCGCGCTAAATGCCATCGCGCTCGCACGCAATCCCGCAACGAGCTTCCCCTGGTACGCGGCGATCTTCTATACGGGCCTGTACTACGTGCTGCCCATCGTGCTGCTGCTCGCGCTGTACGTCTATTGCAGCGTGCACTCGGATTGAGGGTGCCGGGAACGGGGAACGAGGGTTTGAAAGAGCTCCCGGCTATGCCGGGAGCTCTTTATTGGGACGGGGTACGGCGGGGGCGGGTTACGGGGTACGGGGTACGGGGTACGGCGGGGCTACGCCCCGCGCCCCCCCC
>CAZIRB010000011.1:31719-37138 GCA_964541695.1 uncultured Oscillospiraceae bacterium | reverse complement strand
CAAAAGCCAACGAACCTTCTCGACTGGGGCGGCACGACGGCGTACACGGGCGCAAAGGCGCTGCAGATCGCGCGCCTCGGCCTTGGCGCGTTCACGGCGGACGTGTTTTTGCGCGACGGCGTGTATTTTGTGACCGAGCCGGACAGCCGCGACCAGAAGGCGTTTTCGGCTTATCTTGCGAGCGTGTACGGCGAGGGCGCGCGCCTCGAGCTCGTCGACGCCGTGACCGACGGCGTGGCCGTGTACCGCGTCGCGGTCCAATCAACGGAGGCGAAACCATGAAGGCGTTTTTCGGGAAGCTGTACCATACGCGCGCGGGGCGCTGGATACTTGCCGGCGCGCTCGCGGCCGTCTGGTGCCTGCTCATCCGCGCGACGCACCTGATCACGTTCCTAAACAACGACGACACGAATATCCTCAAGACGCTCGCAGGGTATTTCACCGGCGAGCCGTATGCGTCGCACCCGTTCATCAACTGGCTGCTCGGCGTTTTTGTCAACCGGCTCTACCGCCTGCTGCCGGACGTGCGCTGGTGGCCGCTTGCGCATCTCGTCGGGCTGTACCTTGGCTCCGTCGCCGTGACCGCCGCGGTGCTCAAAACGGCCGCGCATAAAAAGCTGCCGCTCGTGTTCCCGCTGCTGGCCGCGTCCGCGATGATGCTGCTGTTCTTCTCCTACGCGCTCGTCACCATGGCGTTTACGCTCACGGCGGGCGTGCTCGGTGCCGGCGCGTTCGCGCTGTTTCTCGCGTTCGGTCTCGGCGAGGCCGACGAGAGGCGGCCCGTCGGCGCGCTGCTGCCGATTTTGCTGCTGCTCGCAGGCTGCTTCCTGTTCCGCAACTCGTCCGGCATCTCGATTTTGCCGTTTTTCGCGCTCGCAGCCGCGTACCAGCTCGTCCACGCCGCGCGCGTTCCGGATCGGGCGGCGCGCAAGCGCGCGTTGACCATCCGCTTGCCGTTTATCGCGGCCGCGGCGCTGACCGCGCTCGCGCTCGTGCTCACGAACGCCTGGGGCATCGAGCGCATCAACGGCGCCGACTACGTCGCGTTCGACACCGCGCGCAGCGGCTTTATGGACTATTCGCACGACACCTACGAAGAAAATCCCGCGCTCTACGAGGCCGTCGGCTGGGACGAGACGCTGTACGATATGGCCGAGGCGCGCTTCTTCATGGACCCGCGCATCAACGCCGATACGCTGCGCTACATCGCCGAGCATTCGGTCGCCGCGAACCGCTCCGTATTGGATAAGCTCCTTGACGCAATCAAAACGGGCGTGCGCACGGCCCGCGGCAACGGGCAGATCAAGTATACGCTCGCGCCGATGCTCTGCCTGCTGCTTGTCGGCGCCGTCGGCTTTGTCCGGCGGCGCGAACGATGGCCGGAGTTTGCCGCGCTGCTTTTCTGCGCGCTCGGCGGCTTTTTGCTCGCGTTTTATCTTTGCTACGCGGGCCGTTTTCTTCTGCGTACCTATCTGCTATTGGCGTACCCGACCGCGGCGGGGTTTTTGATTCTGACGCTGCTTTTAATCGACGGGAAGTGCGCGCTGCGCGCGGACCGCTCGCGCACCTACCGCGAGTTTAACCTTGCTTTAACGTTGATCTTCGCCGCGGCGCTGCTGCTTTCCGGCGTCAAAACGCTCGCCGCGCTGGACGCGTCCGACGACGCGGCCGATACGCTGCACGCGTCGCGCCAACTGAAGCAGTACGCGATCGAACACAGCCATAACGTCTATATCCGCGCCGTCAACGTGGGCAACGACATCGACCCGTACATGATCTACCCCGGCAAAAAGCCTATTAACCTGCTCGATTGGGGCGGCACCGGCATGTATACCGGCGTCATGAAGGCGCAGATCCGCGCAAACGGCCTCGACGCGTTCACGCCGGACGTGTTCCGCCGCGACAACGTGTATTTCGTCTCCACCGTCGAGAACCACCTAAGCCGCCACTTCCTCGACTATATGAAACGATACTACGGCGCCACGGACCTCGTCGAGGTCGACCGCGTCACAAGCTTCATCGTCGTGTACCGCGTGGAATTCTCGTAGGGGCGCGAGATGAACGGAATGAACAGAAGTAAAAGCGCGGGCTCCGGGAAACCGGGGCCCGCGCGTTTTAGGATACGGAAGGGGCAAGGAAAACGATTTGTGGAACGATGCGGGGGCGCCGCCCCCGCACCCCTGCCAAAGGGATACGTCCCTTTGGAATCCTGTGGAAAATCGGATGAACAAATTGGGCTTCCAAAGGGGGGTCCCCCCTTTGGCGGAGGTTTGGAGGCAGAGCCTCCAACGTTCTCTCGTTCCCTCGTCCCCTCGTTCCCCCTACACCGCCGTCTGCAAAAAATCGAGCAGGATGGGGTTCAGCCGCGCCGCCTTGCGCTGCGGGAAGTCGTGGCCGGCGCCGCGGAGGACGAGTGTTTCGCAGCGTTTGTTACGCTCGCCGAGCCGGCGGACGGACTCCCGCACCTCGCGCTCCTCGCGGGCGCCGCAGACGGCGAGCATGGGGATGGTGAGGTAGGGGTAGCGCGGCTGGCGGTCGAGGTACACGCGGCGCTCGAAAAAGCGGCGGTACTGTTCCGGCGTGATCCTTTTCGCGTAGTCGACGAGGAACGCGGTCTGTTTTTCGTCGAGGTGCCAATATCGGGCGTTGAGGCGCACGAGCGCGGCGCTCCGCAGCTGCCGGCTCGCGAAGTTTGCGAGGCGCGCGTAGCGGTGGATCGTGCGCTCGCTTGCGCAGAGCCAGGGGCTCAGGAACGCGGCGCGCAGAAACAGCGGCTCGAACTGCGTGACGAGCAGCAGCGCGACCTCTGCGCCGACGGAGTGGCCGACGACGGACACGCCGGCTTTGCCGAGGCCCATGACGATCTCGGCGACGCCGTGCGCGCAGGCCTGCGGGTCGTAGAATGTATCGACCTCGCGGCCGCTGCCGTACAGGTGCGGCACGACGAGGTGGTAGCAGTCCGAAAAGCGGTATTGGTTCGCGAACGAATCCGTCATGCCCGCGCCATGCAGCAGCACGACGGTCGGGTTGTCGCGGTTCCCGTACTCGTCAAAATACATGCGGCGCCCCCCTCTGCCGGTGTGGCGCGCCTATTATATCACATATTTCGGGATTGTGGGGGCGGCGCGCGCGATTCGGCGCGATTGCGACAGGTTAAGCAAACCTTCGACAGCGCGCGGCCGGGCGATTATGAGAGATTGTGGGCGCGGGCAAATTTCTTCTTGCATTCGGGCGCGACGGTCCGTTAATATAAAATTATATATGCACGAACACGCGCATGAAATCAGGCCGCATAAGAATTCCGACGAGATATTGCTGTTTTTTCTGCTGTTCTCCGTTGTATTGGTCGGAACGTCGCTTTTGCTGGGGCCGATCGAAACGCTCTTGCCCAACCTGGCAAAGATTTTGCTCTCCCCGCATCAGCTATTGACCGACGCGTGCGCGGTCGGCGGCGTCAACGGCGCCTGGCTGAACGCGGGCCTCATCGGGGTCATCACCTGCGGCGTGTTCGCGTTTGCGCGCGCGGAGCTGTCCGGCTTGCACATCGCCACCTATTTCCATTCGATCGGCATCGCGTTCTTCGGCAAAAACTGCCTGAATATCTGGCCGCTGATGGCGGGCGTGTACCTGTACTGCCTGGTCAGGCGCGAACCGTTCAAAAAATACGCGCACTTTGCGCTGTTTTCGGGCGCGCTGTCGCCGTTTGTGTCCGAGATGCTGTTCTCGTACTACGTGCCGATCCCGCTGTACTTCAGCATTCCGCTCGCGCTCGTGCTCGGCACCGGCGCGGGTTTTTTAATTGTGCCGCTGTCCATGCACACGCTGTCGATGCACAAGGGGTACAACCTCTATAACGTCGGACTCTCGGCCGGGTTGATCGCGTTCGTGCTGTTCTCGATCTACCGCACGGTCGCGCTGACGCCGCTCGGCGCGGACGCGGAGTTCGTGCTCTGTTCGACGCTGTACTACGGCAAGCTGCCGTTCATCCCGGTATTCTTCGGCGCGCTGTTCGCCGCATGTATCATCGCGGGGTTTGCCGCAAACGGGTTCTCGTTCCGCGGTTACGGCAAGCTGCTTGCGACCACGGGATACCGCGAGGATTACGTTACGGAGTTTGGGCTGCCGTGCGTGCTGATCAATTTCGGGCTGCTGGGGCTTGCCGCGATCGCGTGCGTCGTCGCCGCCGGCGCGCCGCTGTCCGGGCTGACCGTCGGCAGCATCCTCTGCCTCGTCTGCTGGTGCGGTCTCGGCACGACGCCGCGCAATATGCTGCCGATCCTGGCGGGGTACGCGCTCGTTTCGCTCGTGGCGGAGTGGAGGCTTAGCGACCAGGTGATCTGCATCGGCGCGTGCTTTGCGACCGGACTCTCGCCGATCACCGGCCGGTATGGTCTCGTCGCCGGGCTCGTCGCGGGCGCGCTGCACGCGTGCTGCGTGTCGTACACCGCGGCGTTCCACGGCGGGTTCAATATCTTTAACGGCGGCTTTACCGCGGGCCTCGTCGCCATCGTGCTCGTGCCCGTGCTGCACGCGCTAGTAAAGCCGCGCGGCAATCCGGTCCGTTAGCCGCTCATCCTCAGGAAAAGCGGGAATCACAAAGCTGGGAATTCCATAAAGCTCGGCAAGCAGCGCCCCTATGCGCCTGCCCACCTGTTCGTCCTCCGCGCAGTTCAGCACGGCGCAGTAATTTTTGTGCAGTCCCCGCGGCGCGGCGACGGCGGCAACGATGTCCGCTTCGGCCACGATCGCGTCCGCACGCTTACCGAACACGCGTTCGACCTGCTCTACACGGTGCGCAACCTCAAAGAACGGCTTGCCCAGCGCGCGAAGGCTCGCCACGCAGAGCACAAGCTCCGTCTGCGGCGGGATCACCGGCTCGTTCGCGCCGTGCGCCTTGAGCAGCCGCCCCTTTGCGCCGTCAGCCTCGATTACAACGCGGTCGCTTTCTGCAAACACCGCCGCCATCGACTCAGGCTCCGGCGCGCCGACCTTCGGCCGCGGCAGCGGCTTCTCCGTCTCCACCGCCTTGCCGTGCACGCAGACCGCGCCGTGCGCGGCAAGCGCGCGCTTCAACGCGCCCCGGTCCGGGTTTTCCAGCGAAACCAGCGCGTCCGGCACGAAGATGTGCGTGCTCGTCGTAAACACCCGCCTCCCCGGCAGCGACAGCGTCAGCGCCAGGCACAGCGTCGTCTTGCCGCCCGCGCCGATGACCGAGATCGTTTTGTAGTTTAAAAGGTTTGGGGGGTTCATGGTTAGAGCATAGGCGGGTGAGGGGGCGTTGTCAATGGGGGCGGAGGTACGGGGGGACGAGGGGACGGGGAACGGGAGATGAGGAACGGGGGACGCGGGGGGGGGGGGCCCCAGCACCCCCCCGAGGGGACGTTGGTTGCGGGGGCCCCCACCACCCCCCAAACCCACG
>CAZIRB010000011.1:0-31709 GCA_964541695.1 uncultured Oscillospiraceae bacterium | reverse complement strand
GGGGACGGGGAACGGGAGATGAGGAACGGGGACGCGCAGGGACGCCGCCCCTGCACCCCGCCAAAGGGCCGAAGGCCCTTTGGAAACCCAAATAAACCGGCGCTCGAGATCGAGCGCCGATAGAGAGTATTTATTTTACATGCCTAAGCAGAAAGGGATTCCAAAGGGACGTGTCCCTTTGGCGGAGGGTTGGAGGCGGAGCCTCCAACGTCCCCCGTATCCCTCGTTCCCTTACTCCCCCCGCTCCAACTTCATTCGTATTGCGAACAAAAACTCGCGCGCGGTGACGGGCGTGGGTTTAACCTCGCCCTCGACGAGCGGGGCAAGGTCGCGCGTCATGACGCCGTCTTTTATCGCGTCGAGCGTGGCGCGTTCGAGCCGGTCGGCGAACGCAATAAGCGCCGGCAGATTGTCGAGCTCGCCGCGCTTTTTGAGCGCGCCGCTCCACGCAAATATCGTCGCGACGGGATTGGTCGAGGGCTCCTCGCCGGCGAGGTAGCGGTAGTAGTGGCGCGTGACGGTGCCGTGCGCGGCCTCGAACTCATACTTGCCGTCGGGGGAGACGAGCACGCTCGTCATCATCGCGAGCGAGCCGAAGGCGGAGGAAACCATGTCGCTCATCACGTCGCCGTCGTAGTTTTTGCAGGCCCAGATAAAGCCGCCCTCGGAGCGCATGACGCGCGCGACGGCGTCGTCGATCAGCGTGTAGAAATACGTGATGCCGAGCTTTTCAAACTGTTTCTCGTACTCGCTCTTGTACAGCTCGGCGAAGATGTCCTTAAAGCGGTGGTCGTAGGTCTTGGAGATCGTGTCCTTGGTTGAGAACCACAGGTCCTGGCGCGTGTCGAGCGCGTACTGGAAGCAGCTTTTTGCAAAGGACGCGATCGACGTGTCCTTGTTGAACTGTCCCTGCAGCACGCCGGGGCACTCGAAGTCGTAGATCGTCCTGCGGAAGCTTTCGCCGCTCTCGCCGGTGAACACGAGCTCGGCGCGGCCCCTCTCCGGCACGCGGTACTCCGTGGCGCGGTACACGTCGCCGTAGGCGTGGCGCGCGATCGTGATGGGCTTTTTCCAGCTGCGCACGGCGGGATTGATCGAGCCGACGGTGATCGGCGCGCGGAACACCGTGCCGTCGAGATGCGCGCGGATCGTGCCGTTCGGGCTTTTCCACATCTCGGTCAGGCCGTACTCGGCCACGCGCTGCGCGTTGGGCGTAATCGTGGCGCATTTGACGCCCACGCCGAGGCGCGAGATGGCTTCCGCGGCGTCGGTGGTCACGCGGTCCTGCGTCTGCTCGCGGCATTTCAGGCCGAGGTCGTAGTATTCGGTGGCGAGCTCGACAAACGGGCTGAGCAGTTCGTCCTTGATATAGCGCCAGAGCACGCGCGTCATCTCGTCGCCGTCCATCTCGACGAGCGGCGTCTTCATGCGGATCTTTTCAGGCATCCCTGTCCCTCCGGTCACGCGCTGTGCGCGCGGTTTTTATAGTAGTTCATCAGGCACCCGTCGATCAAAAGCTCGCGCTCGTCGGGCGTTACATTCGGCAGGCGCAGCACAATATCGGTCACGCCCCGGGCCGTAATCGCCTTGGCCGGGAACGTGTCCGCGCCGCCAATCAGCTTTGCCCGCACGCCCGGGATAAAGATCAAATCGCCCGGCTCGAACGGGAACGGTTCCTCCGCGCCGATCGTAAACGGCAGTATGCCCCAGTTGACGCAGTTGCTGCGGTAGCGCTTGGTCGCAAACTCGCGGCAGATGTTCGCCGCGCCGCCGAGCACGCGCTGGCACGAGGCCGCCTGCTCGCGCGCGCTGCCGTCGCCGGGCTTCTCGGCAAATATGCACGAGGCAAACTGCGTGGTTTTTAGCAGCGTTTCCGGCGTATCGGACACGACCGAAAGTGCCTTTACCAGTGCCGCGGGCGCTTCGCCGCTTTGCCGCGCGGCCTCGAGCGCGCGCACGGCGCGGCTTCGGGGCACATAATCGGGCGCGCGGCGCGAGAGCGTGAACGAAGCGAGCTTCTCGGGATTGCTGCGGTACGAGCTCGTCTCGCCGGACGGGATCAGCTCGTCGGTCGTCGTGACAGGGTCGCGGATCACCGCGGCAAGCTCCAGCAGCAGGTTCTCGCCAAGCGCGGGAATGGCCGGCCAGTCCGCGATGTTCGGCCCGAACACGAGCGGCTCGTCGGGCTTCGGGTTGGCAAAGCCGTTATACACGCGCGCGTTGTAGACGGACGGGTCGAAGCGGTAGGGGCGCTTCGGGTATTCAACGTCAAGCTCCGTCGCGGCGGTGATCGCGCCGCCCGCCAGCGCCGTTGCGGCGATGCTGCGCGCGTCCATGAGCGCCACGGCCGCAAGCTGGCCGCCGTCGGGCCGGGAGCCCTCGCGGTTGACAAAGTTTCTGGTCGTGTGGCGGACGGAGAGACCGTTGTTCTGCGGCACGTCGCCCGCGCCGAAGCAAGGCCCGCAAAACGCGGGCTTGGCGATTGCGCCCGCGCGCAGGAGCGACGCGAGCACGCCGTTCTCCATCAGCGCGAGCTCGACGGGCGCGCTGCCGGGGTAGACCGAGAGCGAGAAGCCGCTGCACGAGCCTGCCGACAGGATGGCCGCCGCGTCGCAGAGGTTGTCGAACAGCCCGCCCGCGCATCCCGCTATCACGCCCTGGTCGGCGTGCACGCGGTGATTTTTGAGCTTGGAGGCGAGATCGAGCCGCCCCTTGCCGAACAGCCGCTCCGCCTCGCGCTCGACGCCGTTTAATAAATCCGCCGCGTTCTCGTTCAACGTGCGGATCGGGTACGCGTTGGACGGGTGGAACGGCAGCGCGATCATGCACTCGACCGCGGAGAGGTCGAGTTCGATGACCGCGTCGTAATAGGCGGGCTGGCGCGGAGAAAGCTGTTCAAACGCCTCGGGCCGGCCGTGCGCCTCGTAATAGGAAAGAATCTCGTTATCGGTCTCCCAGATGGAGCTTAAACACGCGGTTTCGGTGGTCATCACGTCCACGCCGCACCGGAAGTCCGCGGAGAGGTTCCGTATGCCCGGGCCGACGAACTCCAGCACCTTGTTCTTGACGAAGCCGCGGCCGAACGTCGCGGCGATCAGTGCGAGCGCAACGTCGTGCGGGCCGACGCCGGGTTTCGGCGCGCCGGTCACGTGCACGAGCACGACCTCGGGGCTGGCGATATCGTAGGTATGGCAAAGCAGCTGTTTGACCAGCTCCGGCCCGCCCTCGCCGACGCCCATCGTGCCGAGCGCGCCGTAGCGCGTGTGGCTGTCCGAGCCCAGGATCATGCTGCCGCAGGACGCGAGCTTTTCGCGCGCGTACATGTGGATGACCGCGAGGTTCTCCGGCACGAATATGCCGCCGTACTTCCTGGCGGCGGAGAGGCCGAACGCGTGGTCGTCGGCGTTGATCGTGCCGCCGACGGCGCAGAGCGAGTTGTGGCAGCAGGTCATGGCGTAGGGCAGCGGGAAGCGCTCCATGCCGGACGCGCGCGCGGTCTGCAGAATGCCGACGTAGGTGATGTCGTGGCTGACGAGCGCGTCGAACGTCACGGCGAGGTTCCCCGCGCCGTCTTTTTTGCTGTGCGCGGCCAGAATCCTATGCGCGATCGTGTTTTTGCGCGCGATTTCCGGCGCGGGCAGGCCTTCGCCGGAAAAAACGACGCTGCCCCCGACGTAGTACGCGCCGCCGTCATGGAGTGTGATCATGCTTGCCTCCGAACCAAATGATTGCATGCAAGTATACAATATACGCAGCCGAATTGCAAGGCATCCGGCCAAAAACAAAGGCCCCCGGCAAAAAGCGCGAGGGGGCGGGGGAGGGAGAAGCGGGTTTTGGCGCCGTCCCGGGTTTTGGGGAGGCTTCTGCGCGACCGGGCCGCGCGTACAGCGCCGCTTCCCGGTGTCGCCGCGGGATTTAAGTCGTGGCGGCTGCGCACGAATGGGGGCAGACCCCTGCGCGGCCAGAGCGTGCCAATGTCCCTTTTCCGCATCGCCCCTGCGCGAAAGGGACGCGCGGGTCGCGCCGCTTCCTACACGACCGCAGTGTGTGAGCCGCAAGGTTTGGGGCCACAGAAAGGTTTGGTTTCGCAAAAACCGAAGGCTTCCCTCCGGCGACCCATAGGCCCCGCGCGGCCGTAGCGCGTCAAACCCCTTTCCGCGTGGCGTCCCTGCCGCCTAGCCCGCGATTCCGAACAGCCGCGCGGCGTTTCGATACGTGATCTCGGCCATCTCGTCCGGGTCCAGGCCGCGCAGCTCCGCGAGCCTTGTCAGCGTGTGCACGATCAGCCGCGGGTCGTTGCGCTTGCCGCGGTGCGGCTCCGGCGTCATGTACGGGCAGTCGGTCTCGATCAGCAGCGCGTCGAGCGGCAGCCGCGCCGCCACGTCCAATAGCCGCGCGGCGTTTTTAAACGTCAGCACGCCGCCGAACGCGACGGATAGCCCGCAGTCGATGCTCATGCACGCGGTCTCGTAGCTGCCGGAGAAGCAGTGCATCACGCCGAAAAGGCCGTCCCGCTCCCGCCGCAGCAGCGCGAGCGTGTCGCCGTGCGCCTCGCGGTCGTGCACGATGATCGGCTTTTTTGCCGCCTTGGCGATGGCGATCTGGTCAGAAAACGCCTGCTTTTGCACGTCGCGCGGCGAGAAGTCGTAGTGGTAGTCGAGGCCGATCTCGCCGACGGCGACGATCTTCCCGTGGGCAAGCGCGCGTTCGACCGCGATAAGCGCTTCCGGCGTGGCCAGCGTCGCCGAGTGCGGATGCACGCCCGCGGAACCGTAGACAAAGCCGTGCGCTTCGGTCAGCGCGAGCACCGCGGGAATCTCCTCCGCCGTCGTACAGGCCTCGACGACGGCGGAAATGCCCGCGCCCGGCAGCGCGGCGATCACGGCCTCGCGGTCGGCGTCGAAGCGCTCGTCGAGCAGGTGCGCGTGCGTGTCGAACAGCCTCATAGCGCTAGGTCCATGAGCAGCTCGTCGAAATATTCGCCGCGCACGTTCAGCCGATCCTTATGCCGGCCGACCACGGCAAAGCCGAACCGCTCGTACAGCGCGATGGCGCGCGCGTTGCCCGCGTGCACCTCGAGGTTGAGGATTTTGACCGTGCCGGTTGAGCGCGCAAACGCGATCATCGTCTGCATCGCGATGGTGCCGATGCCGAGGTGCCAATGGTCCTTGCGGATGCTCAGGCTGATCGTGGCGTTGTGCGCGGTGCGCGCCCGCGTGTGCGGCCGCACGTCGAACACCGTGACCAGCTCGCCGCCGACGAAGCCGAGGAACATGCCGGTCTTCGGGTCCGCGGCGGCGCTTTCGAGGTACTGTTCCTCGCCCTCGAGCGTCATGCCCGGGATGCCGTTCTCGTCGCAGAGCAGAAAGTCCGTCTCCGCGCCGACGCGCTTTAGAAATTCCAGGCAGTCCGCGGCGTCGCTTTTTTGCGGCTCGCGCAGAAGAAGCTGCCGCCCGTCTCGCAATGTATAGGACGTCCGGCCCATCAGCGCACCGCCAATCCGTCCGGCAGCTCGGCCATCGTCGTGCAGGCCGAGAGCAACTCGCCCTCGTCGGACGCGCAGAGGATCATGCCGCGGCTCTCGACGCCGCAGAGCGTGACGGGCTTGAGGTTGGCGACCAGCACGACGGTCTTGCCGACGAGGTCGTCCGGCGCGTACCATTTCTTGATGCCGGACACGACCGTGCGCGTCTCCTCGCCGACCTTGAGCGTCAGCTTGAGGAGCTTTTTGGCCTTGGGCACCTCCTCGCAGGCGACAACCTTGGCGAGCCTAAAGTCGATCTTGTCGAAGTCCTCGTAGCAAATCTCGGGCTTCGCCTTCTGTTCCGGCCCCGCCGCGGCGGCCTGCGCCTCGGCCTTTTGCCGCGCGGTCTCGGCCTCGAGCTCCGACAGCTCCTTCTCCGCGTCGATGCGCGGGAATATCGCCTCGCCCTTGATTACGCGCGAGCCCGGCAGCGTGCCGCCCCAGGAGACGTTGGCAAGCTCGCGGAAGCGCGTTTCCACGCCGAGCTGATCGAGGATCTTCTCCGGCGTCCGCGTCAAAAACGGCTTGAGCAGCACCGCGGCGATGCGCAGACATTCCGCGAGGTTATACAGCACGCTCTTTAGGCGCAGCCTGCCTTCCTCGGTCCGTGCCAGCACCCACGGCGCGGTCACGTCGATGTACTTGTTGCACGCGCCGACGAGCTTGAATATCTCAGAAAGCGCCTCGGGCAGGTGCAGGTCCGCCATGGCCGCGTCGACCCTGCCCGGCAGCTCGATAGCAAGTCTGGTCAGGTCGAAGTCCTCGTCCGCGCCGATGCCGGGCTCGGGAATCACGCCATCCTCGTATTTTTCGATCATCGAGACCGTGCGCGAAAGGAGGTTCCCCAGGTCGTTGGCCAGGTCCGTGTTGATGCGCGCGATCAAAGCTTCGTTGCTGAACGTGCCGTCCGAGCCGAACGGCACCTCGCGCAGCAGAAAGTAGCGGATCGCGTCCACGCCGTAGCGCGCGACGAGCTTGACCGGGTCGACGACGTTGCCCTTGGACTTGCTCATCTTGCCGCCGTCGAGCACGAGCCAGCCGTGGCCGAACACCTGCCTGGGCAGCGGCAGGCCGAGCGCCATCAGCATGATCGGCCAGATGATCGTGTGGAAGCGCACGATCTCCTTGCCGACGATGTGCACGTCGGCCGGCCAGTACTTGGCAAACAGCGAGTCGTCGTCCGAACCGTAGCCGAGCGCCGAGATGTAGTTGCTCAGCGCGTCGAGCCAGACGTAGACGACGTGCTTTTCGTCGAACGAGACCGGGATGCCCCACGTAAAGCTCGTGCGCGACACGCAGAGGTCCTCGAGGCCCGGCAGGAGGAAGTTCTGCAGCATCTCGTTCGTGCGGCTGACCGGCTGTATGAACGTCGGGTTATCGCGGATGTGCCGGATCAGCCGGTCGGCGTACTTGCTGAGCTTGAAGAAGTAGCTCTCCTCCTCGACGAGCTCGACCGGGCCGCCGCAGTCCGGGCACTTGCCGTCCACGAGCTGCCGCTCGAGCCAGAAGCTCTCGCACGGCGTGCAGTAGTGCCCCTTGTACGAGGACTTGTAGATGTCGCCCTGGTCGTAGAGCTGCTTGAAAATCTTCTGCACGGCGCGCACGTGCCGCTCGTCGGTCGTGCGGATGAACCCGTCGTACGAGATGTCGAGCAGCTTCCACAGCTCGACAAAGCCCGCCACGATGTCGTCGACGTACTTCTGCGGCGAGACCCCCGCCGCCTTGGCCTTGCGCTCGATTTTCTGCCCGTGCTCGTCCGAGCCGGTCAGGAAGAACACGTCGTAGCCGCGCTGCCGCTTGTAGCGCGCGATGGCGTCGGTCGCGACGGTGCAGTACGCGTGCCCGATGTGCAGGTTCGCGCTCGGGTAATAGATCGGCGTCGTGATGTAATAGGGCGTTTTTTCCATTATGTTCCCACTCCTTATTCAGGTGTTTTTCCCGGACATCTGGCGCTTTTGCGCCATAAAAACAAAAAATACCGTCCCCGTAAGGACAGTATTTGCGTAAACAAACCCTGTTTAACCACCCTACTTCCCCAGTCAATGGCGGGGGCATAGTGCTGCGCTATAACGTGCGCAACGCGTTGCGGCTCAGGCGAATGAAACGTTCACCGTCAAGGGCTCGGGAGCCATGTTCGTGCGGGTCCGCCGCGCGGGGCTTGCACCAAACGTCCCGCTCTCTAGACCGGCGAACGGCCGACTACTCTTTCCGTCGTCACCCGTATTGATTTTTGAAGTGTATCATCATTTCGCCGGTATTGTCAAGCGCACGCAAGGGATGATAAGATACAAGGACGGCTAAAATGGGAGGGAGCGCATGTACATCGTCGCGGGGCTGGGCAACCCCGGCATCGCATACAGAAAATCGAGGCACAACGCGGGCTTTCTCGCGCTGGACCTGCTGGCTGAAAAGCTCCACGTGCGCGTGGCCAAGCGCGCGTTCTCGGGGCTTATCGGCGAGGGCGTGGTCTCCGGCGAGCGCGTGGTATTGGTCAAGCCGCAGACGTACATGAACCTCTCGGGCGACTGCGTGCAGCGCGTGCTGCATTTCTATAAGGCGCGGCCCGAGGACCTTCTCGTGCTCTACGACGACATCGACCTGCCGGTGGGATCAATCCGCATTCGTAGCTCCGGCAGCGCGGGCACGCACAACGGCATGCGCTCCGTGATAGCAAACGTCGGCAGCGAACAGATATTGCGCGTGCGCGTCGGCGTCGGGCGCGCGGACGGGGCGGAGCTGAAGAACTACGTGCTCGGCCGGCCGTCCAAGGAGGAGCAGGCGCTGCTCGACGCGGCGCTCGATCACGCGGCGGAGGCGGCGGAATGGATCGTATCGGGCCGCCTTGCCGACGCGCAGGCCAGGTTCAATAAAAAACACGAGGGCAGGGGGGCAGGTGAGCCGTAACGGATAACCCAATACTCGGCATCCTATCGACCGCAACGGAATTCCGGCGCATGGAACAGGCGCTGGATGGGGGGAAGGGCCCGGTTGCGGCGTTTGGCGTGCAGCAAGCGCACAAGGCGCACATGCTCGCGGCGCTCGGAGCAAAGCGGACGGTGCTCGCCGTCGCGGGCTCGGACACGCAGGCCGCGCGGCTCTACGAAGACGTCGCGTCGTTCGGCGTGAACGCGGCGCTGTTTCTGCCGCGCGAGACGCCGCTCGTGCATGTGGTTGCGGTCTCCGACGAGAGAAGGAACGCGCGCGTGTCGGCGCTGGCCCGCCTTTCCGCCGGCGAAGCCTGCGTGGTCGTGTGCTCGATGCACGCCGTATTGCAGCGGCTCTGCCCGCCGGAAGCGTTCGCGGAAACGATACTGACCGTGCGCACCGGCGACGAGTTCGCGCCGCGGGCGCTGCTCGCCCTCCTCGTGCAGGCGGGCTACGAGCGCGTCGAGCTGGTCGAGGGCCGCGGACAGGCGGCTGCGCGCGGCGACATCCTCGACGTGTTCCCGCCGGACTTTGCGCACCCCGTGCGCATCGAGTTCTTCGGCGACGAGATCGACCAGATGCGCTCGTTCGACGAGGAGACGCAGCGCTCGATCGAGCAGCTCGATACAATCCGTATATTCCCCGCGCTCGAGACGCCGCAGAGCCCCGACACGATGGCGCGCGGCCTCGCCGCCGTCCGCGGCGCGGAGGGCTTTGCCGAGCAGGAGGCGGCCTGGACGGCCGGGCTGGCCACGCCCGCCGCGGACGCGCTTTTGCCCGCGCTGTTTCACCGCCTCGCGTCGGTGCTCGACTACCTGCCGCAACATGCAATTATCGCGCTCGACGACCCGCACCGCGTCGAGGAGGCGGGGCAGAGCGCGGAGCTGATATTTTCCGAAACCGTCAAGGCGATGCTTGAGCGCGGCGAGGGATTGCCGCTGCAGGCGGGGCTGATGCAGGGCGCCGCGGAGGGATTTTCCTCGCTTGCCACCGCCCGCGCGCTGTGTTTGTACACGCTTTCGCGGCCGCATCCGGCGTTTAACCCGCGGTGCGTGGCCTCGTTCGACGCGCGCCCCGCGCCGCAGTACCTCGGCAACATGGCGGAGCTTGCGCGCGACGTGGGCTTTTATAGAAGCAACGGCGAATCGCTCGTGCTCTACGCGGGCGAGCGCGCGGGAATCCTGCGCGACGCCCTTAATGCGGAGGAGCAGGAGGCCGTGACCATGGACCGGCTTGCCCGCGCGCCGCTGCCGGGCGAGGTTCTGATCGTAAAAGAGACGCTTGCGCGCGGCTTCGCCTACCCGGAGCTTGGGCTCGTCGTGCTGACCGAAAACGAGCTGTTCGGGAAGAGCGACGCGATTCGCAGGCCGACAAAGCACCGCGGCACGCTGCATTTTTCGGAGCTCTCCGTCGGCGACTACATCGTGCACGAGGTGCACGGCATCGGCCGCTTCGTCGGCACCGAGCCGCTCACCGTCGACGGCAGCACGCGCGACTACCTGCTCATCGAGTACCGCGGCAGCGACCGGCTCTACATCCCGACCGACCAGCTCGACCGCATCCAGAAGTACATCGGGGGCGGCGGCGACGAGGACGCGATGCCGCAGCTATCTAAGCTCGGCGGCGCGGACTGGCAGAACCGCGTCAGCCGCGTGCGCGCCTCCGCCAAGAAGCTCGCGTTCGACCTGGCGCGGCTCTACGCCGAGCGCAGCGCGGAGAAGGGTTTCGCGTTCCCGCCGGACACGGCCTGGCAGAGGCAGTTTGAGGACAGCTTCCCGTACAGCGAGACGCCGGACCAGCTAAGTAGCATCGCGGAGATTAAAAAGGACATGGAGTCGAGCCGGCCGATGGACCGGCTGCTCTGCGGCGACGTGGGCTACGGCAAGACGGAGGTCGCGCTCCGCGCGGCGTTTAAGGCGATCCAGTCCGGCAAGCAGGTCGCCTTCCTCGTGCCGACGACGATCCTCGCCGAGCAGCATTACGCGACCGCGACCGCGCGCTTTTCGGAGTTTCCGGTGCGCGTGGCCTGCCTGTCGCGCTTTCGCACGAACGCCGAGAAGGCCGTTATCAAGCGCGAGATCAGGCAGGGCAGGGTCGATCTCGTCGTCGGCACGCATGCGCTGCTGGCCCGGGACGTGCACTTTTCGGACCTCGGGCTTTTGATTATCGACGAGGAGCATAGATTCGGCGTCAACCACAAGGAGCAGATCAAAAACCTGAAGCGCGCGGTCGACGTGCTCACGCTCTCCGCCACGCCGATCCCGCGCACGCTGAACATGTCCATGACGGGCATCCGCGACATCAGCGTGATCGAGACGCCGCCCGAGGAGCGCTTCCCGGTGCAGACGTTCGTGCTCGAGTACACGGACGCGCTGCTTTCCGACGCGATCTCGCGCGAGCTCGCGCGCGGCGGGCAGGCCTATGTCGTCTACAACCGCGTCGAGACCATGGACAGCTTTGCCGAGCGGCTTTCCAAGCTCCTGCCGGAGGCGCGCATCATCTCCGCGCACGGGCAGATGCCGGAGAACATGCTCGAGAAAGCGATGCTCGCCTTCTACAACCACGACGCCGACGTGCTCCTGTGCAGCACGATCATCGAGAGCGGGCTCGACATCCCGAACGTGAACACGCTCGTCGTCCTCGACGCCGACCGCATGGGACTTGCGCAGCTCTATCAGCTCCGCGGGCGCGTCGGCCGCTCGACCCGCCTCGGGTACGCGTATTTTACGATCCGCCGCAACCAGGTGCTCTCCGAAAAAGCGAGCAAGCGCCTGCTCGCCATCCGCGAGTTTACGAAGTTCGGCGCGGGCTTCCAGCTCGCCATGCGGGACCTCGAGATCCGCGGCGCGGGGAGTCTGCTCGGCGCGGAGCAGCACGGGCACATCGCCGACATCGGCTATGAATACTACTGCAAGCTCATGAACGCGGCCGTGCGCGAGGCGCGCGGCGAGCAGCCTTTGCCCGACGTCGATACGACCATCGACATTCCCATCGACGCGCACATCCCGCCCGAGTACATCGGCAACGAGGTGCAGCGGCTCTACGCCTACCGCCGCATCGCCGACATCCGCTCCGAGGCCGACGTGCTCGACGTGCGCGAGGAGCTGCTCGACCGCTACGGCGAGCTGCCGCCGCCCGTCGAGAACCTGTTCCTCTGCGCGCTCGTCAAGTCCCTCGGCCAGCAGGCAGGCCTTTCCACCGTCACCGTGCGCGAAGGCAGCGCCAAGCTCATATACGGCGAGTCCGCTGCCATCGACGGCGGCAAGCTCCTCGCCGCGCTCTCCGCGCAGCAGGGCGCGCGGCTCCTCGCCACCGCCCCGCCGGGCATCGTCATGCAGCTGCCCAAGGCCGACGCCGCCGAGGTCGCAAAACGGCTGCTGCCGTTTTTGGCCGCCATTTCGGCGTGTGCGGACTGAACGGGGGCGGGAACGGGAGAACTGGGGACGAGAGAGAACGGAGACGGAGGGTACGTTGGAGGCTCTGCCTCCAAACCACCGCCAAAGGGCCGGAGGCCCTTTGGAAACCCGGCCAGCCGGAAAAGGCAGTTGAACTGCGTGTCCGGCTATTTGGGTTTCCAAAGGGGGTTTCCCCCTTTGGCGGGGTGCAGGGGCCGAGCCCCTGCAAAAGAGCTTGACAATCACATCAAACGCCGCCTAGCGCGGCTTTTTTCTACATCTCCCCCAAATTCTTCTTCGGAAATTTCAGGATTCCCCTCTCCAAACGGTATTATAGATGAGGACCTCAAGCGGACAGATATACATAGGAGGATGGCGATGCGTTCTTTGTGGCGGACGAACAAAGAGATCGCGGACATCTACGATCGGCACGCCGGCACGGTCTACCGCGTGTGCATGCTGTTCTTTCGGGGCAGCGCGCCGGACGCGGAGGACGCGGTGCAGACCACGTTTCTAAAGCTGATGAAGGACGCGACGCGGTTTTCGAGTGCGGAGCACGAGAAGGCGTGGCTGATCGTGACGGCGTCGAACGTATGCCGGAACGTGCTCGCGTCGGGCTGGAAAAAGCGGGTCGACATGGGCGAAGGGGCGCTATTAACCCAGCAAGCATCGTTTGAAGTTGACGAAACGCTCGAGAGCGTGATGGCGCTGCCGGACAGGTACAAGACGGCGATCTACATGTATTATTACGAGGGCTATTCGTGCCGCGAGATCGCGGCGTCGATGGGCAAGCGGGAGCACTCCGTCTGGGGCTATCTGCACGCCGGGCGGAGGCTGCTTAAGGACACGCTGAAGGAGGAGATGCGTTTATGAAGCACCGGGAAATCGTCGCCTCCCTGGCGCGCGTGGAGCTGCCCGCCGGCCGCCGCGAAGCTCTGCTCGGCGAAATTCTCGCGCGGGCGGACGCGGAGCGCGAAGCCCCGCGACAGGGAGAGGAGAACCCCATGCATCGAGTCAATCAAAATCTGCGTTCACAGGACGCGGCCGCGCGCGGCCGGGGAGCAAAGCGCATGAGGCCGCGGCGGACGCTGCGCTACCTCGTGCCGGCGGCGATTCTGCTGGCCGTGCTGGCCGTAATACTGGCGGTCCCCGGCGTATCGAAGGCGATCGGCGACTGGTTTTACGACATATTCCGCGCGGACCGGTACCTGTATGTGCCGGCCGGCGAGCGCGCGCACGACCCGGACCTCGACGGCGCGATCGTGCCGCAGGCCGAGCTCGAGCAGACCAACCAAATCCTGCTGCTGTCCGAGACGGAGGAGTACGAGGAGCGGAACGCCTCGCGCATCGAAAACGGCTTCCCCGCCTACGATCCGGAGGACTGGGCGTTCCTTAAGGACATGCGGCCCGCGATCACGGACCTGTACTACGACGGGGTCGACTTTATGGTGATGACGTTCTTCCCGTGCGACCCGCGGCCGTTTATGAGCGGATACATCGACAGTTCGCTGTCCGACATGCGGCTCGACATCCTGTCGCTGGACGCCGCCGTGATCACAAACCTCGGGACGAACGAGGCGCAGGACCTGTACCCGACGGGCTTCGGGCTGATCCCGCAGAAGGACTACCGGAACGCGGACGGCTCCGCGAACGTCGAGGCCATCCTGGCCGACGGCGGCGTGTGGCTGTACACGGAGTATGAGCTGCCGTATCAGGAGCAGCTCGCGCCGGGGCGCTACCGCGTGTCGGTCCGCCACCGCGTACTGGACGGCCGCGTGGGCGAAATGAGCGCGGGCGGCACGGTCGCCGTGCTGGATCAGACGTTCGTGCTCGACACGAGCAAGGCGCTCGCGGCGATACGGGAGACGGTGCTGCCCGAGGTGCGCTTCTCCGGCGCGTACGCGTTCACGCTCGAGCGCTGGGACGACCAGGGCGTGGAGTACCGCACCGAGCGGCTCGACCTGTCCGGCCTGACGCTGACGCCGACGGTGCAGGAGCGCCCGACCGGCGTGCGCGTGTTCCTTGCGTACGCATACCCCGCGGATTGGGACGAGGAGACGGTGCGCGGCGGCCGCGGGCTCCTGTACGAGCTGTTCGTCGACGGCGAGTCCAAGGGCATGACGTTCATCGGCGGGAACGGCGAAAAACTTTGGATCGACATCCCGATCACGGAGTCCGAGCGCGAAACATGCCGATCGCTGCTGCTAAGGCCCGTGGTCGAGCGCATGGCCGAGATCGTGATGGACGACGGCACGTCCCATCCGGTGGCCGGCGGGTACAAGGTTTCGCACGCAACGGGCTATGAGCCCGTGACTGAGTCGGAGCCGGTTCCCGGCTGCGACATCGTCATCCCGCTGGACTGACCGGCCCGGCGGCGCGGCGCGGGCGGGGGAGTCCCCGCCCGCGCTTTTTTTGCGCGCTTGACCGGTTTTTCGGCTCAAACGCGCGCCGCTGCCGAATTCGTGCCGCAATTCGTTCACAGGGTTCCGATTGTGTCTTTTTGCCGCAGTGGTTATAATGAAAGCAGTATGGCGCCTAAGACGCTGGAAACAAAAGGAGAAACAAACGGATGAGGAAAACGACACGAACCGCGCTTGCGCTGCTGCTTGCGCTTTGCCTGTGTCTGCCGCTTGTCGCCTGTACGGCGGCGGACCAGAAGGGGGACGGCGGCGCGGCCGTGCCGACGGAAGGGGACGACGACGCCGACCGCGCGCAAATCGTTGCGAAGGTGGGCGATTATGAGATTACGAAGGGCGAGCTGATCGACGAATACAACTCCATGCTGTCGTTCTACAGTAGCTACGGCATGCAGACGCCGACCACCGACGAGGAGATCGAGTCCTATCAGGACTCCGCGCTCGACGGCCTGGTCGCCGAGAAGATCCTGCTCTACCAGGCCAAGCAGCAGGGCTTCTCGCCGCTGACGGACGAGCAGAAGCAGGAAGTGCAAAAAAAGTACGACGCGGAGATCGCCGACCTGACGAGCACGTTTAAAGGCTACGCCGAGGAGGAGGGCGCCGAGGACGTCGAGACGCGCACGGTCGAGATGATCAACGAGGCGCTCGAGACGAACGGCTGGAACATGGACTTTGAGGGCTACAAGACCTGGCTGTACACGGCGCTGGAGAACGAGCAGATCACCGCGCTGCTCGAGGCGAGCGTCAAGGACGGCGTCACGGTCGGCGAGGAGCAGGTCCGCGCCTATTACGACGACCTGATCGCGACGCAGACCGAGAAATACGCCGCCACGCCCCTGGAGTACCTGACCGACGAGGAGAATCGCGAGATGGCGGGCGGCACGCCGATTCTGCATGTGCCGGAGGGCTTCGTGCGCATCAAGGTGATCTCGATGGAGCCGGAGGGCGCCGCTGACGAGAGCCTCGATGCGAAGAAGGCCGAGCTGGCCGAACTTGAAGCGGAGTACGGAAAGCTCGCGCTCGCGGACAGCGCCGCAAACAAGGCGCGCCTTGCCGAGATCCAGACGTCCTACGACGCTCTGGCCAAGGAGATTGCCGGCCTTGAGACGACGCACATGCAGGGCGTGCGCGACAAGGCCGCCGAGGCCGTCGCCAAGCTCGCCGCGGGCGCCGCGTTCGACGAGGTGCTCAAGGAGTATGGCGACGACGACTCGTACGAGACGTACGAGCTGATCGGCACGCGGGGCCGCCTGCTCATGCTCGACGGCGACGACGGCTGGAGCGAGAAGCTGCACGCCGCGGTCAAGACGCTCGCCGACGGCGAGTACTCCGGCGTGATCGAGGACGACGGCGCGGTGTACATCGTGCAGCGCGTGGGCGTCGAGCGGGCCGGGACGATGACCTACGAGGAGGCCAAGCCCGTCATCGAGACGGCCGCCGCCGAGGAGGCCAAGGAGAGCGCCTGGACCGAGAAGAAGGAGCTTTGGCAGGCCGACAAGTCCGTCGTGACGTATTTCGAGGACGTGTACCGCGACATCGGCAAATAAGCCGGTAAAGCGCGCGTTACGCATCGAAGCCGCGCCCGCGCCCTGTGGCGTCGGGCGCGGCGCGGTTTTCGCCGAGGTTGTCCGGCAGCCGCAGCTTGCCGCAGTCCATCGCCGTCAGGATCACAAGATGCAGGATGTCGAGCTTCCATTTGTACACCGTCGAGTCGGATATGAAGAACTCCTCCATCATCTGTATGTGGCGCATGCGCTTGGACACGCGGCGGTTGCTCGGCACGATCAGGGCAAAATAGCGCGCCATGAACCGCTCCTTGACCGGGTCCGTCCCGCGCAAAAACGTGCGCACGCGGTCGATGACGCGCGCCCAGTCGCGCATGTCCGCAAGCTCGCGCGCCGACGGCGGCGGTACAACGCGCCCCGAGGTGCGGTACACGCGCGTCCTTAGGCCGTTTTTTTCTACGTCGCGCAGCGTCGAGCCGTTTTGCCGGTACGCGCGCAGCTGCCGTTCCGCCTCCCTCCGGAGGGACTGCATTGTCGTGGACGCCATACTGCCTCCTTAATACGAACAAACGTTTGTATTGAACAGTATAGCACGTTTTCGCGCGATGGAATATCTCTTTCTTGCGGGTAACGTAAAATTTTTGCCGGCGTTTAAGCCGCGTGCGGTTGCGGCGGTTTTGGGAATTGCGCGCGGCGATGAAATTTGGTATGATACGAGTCGAAGAAAACGAGAGGAATAGTTATGCTTTGCGAAGATGAAGCGGCGCGATGCCAGTCCCCCTGTACCGAAACCCTGATTCCTTTTCAGCCCATTACGGCCGGCGCGGCGGCGGCGCTGCGGCCATACCTTAACGAACAGCCGTTCCGCACCTGCGACTATACGGTCGGCGCCATCTACCAGTGGCGCGCGTACTTTAACACGTACTACGCGATCGAGGCCGGCATGCTCGTGCAGATCGCGGACTATCCCGGCGAGGGTATTTGCTACGCCTATCCCGTCGGCGACGGGGACATGGACCGGGCGCTTGCCGCCATCGAGCGCGACGCCCGCGCCCGCCGGCTTCGCCTTGTCTACTGCTGCGTGCCCGAGGAGGGCGTGCCCGTGCTGCGCGCGCGCTACGGGCTGCGCGCCGACGTCTCGTCGCACCGCGACTGGGCCGACTATCTCTACTTAGCCGACAACCTCAAGACCTTTCCCGGCAAGAAGTACCACGGGCAGAAGAACCACCTCAACCGGTTCGTCAAGGAGAACCCGGACTACCGCTATGTGCCAGTGACCGAGCAGACGCTGCCCGCCGCGCTGCGCTTTCTCGACGAGTACGAGAAGTACGCGCCGATCGATAAGGTCATCGAGGTCGAGGAGATGGCGCGCAGCAAGGAGCTGCTTAGGCACTCGCTCACGCTCGGCATGACCGCGGGCTTTATCGAGACCGCCGGCACGATCGTCGCGCTGTCGGTCGGCGAGGTTGTCGGCGATACGCTCTACGTGCACGTTGAGAAGGCGCGGCTCGATTTTGCGGGCGCGTACCAGGCCATTGTGTCCGAGTACGCCAAGGCCGCCTGCCGGCCCGATACGCTCTATATCAACCGCGAGGACGACTCCGGCGAGGAAGGATTGCGCCGGTCCAAGCTCTCCTATCAGCCGCTGCGGCTGATCGATAAGTACTGGGTTACGGTCGCGCGCCGCTAGCGGCGCGCGATTGCGCTTTTGAGCCGCGCGAGGGGCGCGGTTTCTTTCTTCCTTTTCTTTCGCGAAAGAAAAGGAAGCGAAAAGAAAGCTGAGCGGAGCAGGCGGCCCGGAGTACGGTTCCCGACTTTCTTTTGGTTACTTTTCTTTCCAGAAGGAAAAGTAACGTCGGTCTTTTTCTTCCTTTTCTTTCGCGAAAGAGAGGAAGCGAAAAGAAAGCTGAGCGGGGCAGGCGGCCCGGAGTACGGTTCCCGACTTTCTTTTGGTTACTTTTCTTTCTAGAAAGAAAAGTAACCCGTCCCCGTCGGCCGCCCCCCGCGCGAATTTCTTCCCTTTTTCCGCAACCTGTGGTATCTTGGTACAGTGTTCCGTATAGAGAACGAACGAGAAGGGGGAATCATTTTATGAAACGAAACGCTATTTGCGCTCTCCTTGCGGTCCTGCTCTCGGCGGGACTGCTGTTTACGGCGTGCGCGGCGCGATCTTCCGCGCCGGGGGGCCGGAACGAATCCGCGGCGTACGCGCCGGCGCCGGCGGCGGGGCAGGGCTTCGACGCGGCGGCGGTTGCGGACGAGGCCAAGGCGGAGTCGCAGGAGGCCGGCGTGCCGGCGGAGCTGCCGCAGGACGCGGACGTGCGCAAGATCGTGTATAACGCGACGATGGAGGTCACGGCGGACGATCCGGAGCAGGCGATTCAGATTCTGATCGAGAAGGCCAAGAGCCTGGGCGGCTATGTCGCGAGCAGCTATACGACGACCGACGACCTGGGCGCGTACCACAGCTCGGCGACGCTCCGGGTGCCGGCCGACAAGCTGGAAACGATGGTCGCGGCCGCGGAAACCGTCGGGCGCGTGGACAGCTACCAGCTGTCGAGCGATGACATCTCGCTGTCGTACTACGACGTTCAGGCGCGGCTTGGCAGCGCCCGGGCCGAGGAAGCGCAGCTACTGGAGCTGCTCAAGACCTGCGAAACGGTCGAGGACGTGCTCGCGGTGCGGGAGAGCCTCGCCCAGGTGCGCAGCGATATCGAGAGCTACCAGGGGCAGATCAATCTTTGGGATAACCTTGTCGCGTACGCGTCGCTCTATGTGACGGCGGAACGCACGCCGCGTGCTTCGATCGAAGGCGAGGGCGAGCTGATCGCGCTGTGGAAGGCGTCGGACGTGGGCAAAAAGATGTCGCTCGGCTTCCAGAACAGCCTGCGCTTCGTCATCAACGCGGTCGGCGCGATCGGCATATTCCTGGCGTACGCGCTCGTGCCCGTGGGCTTGGTGCTCGGCGTCGTGTTCGGCATCCGCGCGATTTTGCGCGCGACCGCCGACAAGCGCAGCGCGCGCAAGGAGCGCAGGCGGCTGGCGCGCGAGGCCAGGCGCGCGGCCAAGACCCAGGTGAAACGCGAATAAACAAAAACGAAGCCGGCGGGCGCGGGCGACCGTACCCGCCGCGCGAATGATTGAGGGGGGACAGACGTGGTAGAAATCAGGCTTGCCGAGACAAAAAAGGACCTCGTGCGCTTTATGGAGTTCCCGCTGGAGCTGTACCGGGACAATCCGTACTACGTGCCGGACATGCTCTCGAGCCAGGTGGCGGACATGCAGCGGGACAAGAATCCCGCGTTTGAATACTGCGACGCGAGGTGCTACCTCGCGTTCCGGGGCGGGAAGATCGTAGGGCGCGTGGCGGGCATCCTAAACGAGCGCGCCAACGAGAAGTTCCACAAGAAGTACCTGATCTTTTCGCAGCTGGACTTCATCGACGACGACGAGGTCGTCGACGCGCTGTTCGACGCGGTCGAGGGCTGGGCGCGGGCGCTTGGCTGCGAGGCCGTGCACGGGCCCATGGGCTTTTCGGACATGGACCGCGAGGGGATGCTGATCGAGGGCTTCGACCGAAAGAGCCTGTTCTATACGTATTACAACTACCCCTACTATGCAAAGCACATGGAGCGGCGCGGCTACGGCAAGGAGATCGACTGGGTCGAGTGCCGCATTACGCTGCCCGCCGCGCCGGACCCGGGGCTCGTCGAGATCGCGGAGCACGTCATGCAAAAGAAGAACCTGCACGTGATCAACCTCAACGACCAGCCCATCAAACAGACCGCGCGCGATATGTTCGAGCTGTACAACAACACGTACTGCGTTTTGTTTAACATGGTGCCGCTGACCGAAAAGCAGATCGTCAAGTACATCGGCGAGTTCCGGCCCATGGTCGACGAGCGCACGACGTCGTTTGTGTACGACAGCAACGGTACGCTCGTTGCGTTCGGCATCTGCTGCCCGTCGCTCGACACCGCGCAGCAGAAGAGCCGCGGCCGCATGCTCCCGTTCGGCTGGTTCCATATGCTGCGCGCGCTCAAGGGCAAGAACGACACCGTCGACCTGCTGCTCATCTCCGTCACACCCGAGCTGCAGGGCCAGGGCGTCAACGCGGTCGTGATGGTCGATATGCTCAAAAAAGTGCTCAAGGCGGGCTTTAAGTTCGCCGAGACCGGCCCCATGCTCGAAACCAACACCAAGGTGCTCTCGCAGTGGCGCCACTTCGACGCCGAACAACACAAGCGCCGCCGCTGCTGGGTTAAGGAGCTGTAGGGGCCGGGGGACGTTTTTGCAGGGGCTCCGCCCCTGCGACCCCGCCAAAGGGCCGAAGGCCCTTTGGAATCCCAAAAAAAGCAGCCTGACAGGCTGCTTTTTGCGTTAAATTCTAAGAGTCCCTGCCATATTAGGGTTTCCAAAGGGCCTTCGGCCCTTTGGCGGTGGTTTGGAGGCAGAGCCTCCAACGTTGTCTTTCAAAGGCGGAGTCCCCAACGTCTCCCCTGCAAAAATCCCCCCTACTTCAACCTCTTCAAAACATACGCCCGCAGCTGCTCTATCGTCTCCGGCGGGAACGAAGCGCACCGCGCCATGCCCTGCGCGCGGGTGCCGCGGCCGCCGCCCTTGCCGCCGGTGGCGGCGTTGACGGACTGGATCAGCTCGCCCATATCGAGCGGCACGTTGTCGGAGGAGGCGAGCGTGTAAAAGAGCTGCCCGTCCGAGAGCGAGAACAGCGCCGCGATCGCGGATTGGAGCCCGACGAGCAAAGACGCGAGGGCGGCGAGCCGCTGCGCGTCGGCGCGCTCGAGCGTGGCGACGACGACAGAGATGCCGCGCACGGTGGGCGCGTCGGCTAGGAGCGAACGCGCGAGCAGGCTGTTGGCCTCGTCGAGAAGCAGCTTCTCGCCGCGGCGCGCGGCGGCGTACGAGTCGAAAAGCTTGGTGACGGCGTCGGGCACGTTCTCGCGCGCGGTGGAGAAGCGCCGCGCGAGCGCGGTGAGCAGAGCGTGCTCGGCGGCCACGGACGCGCTTGCGCGCGCGCCGCACAAAAACGTGATGCGCGTGCCGCCCTTGTAGGCGATGGCGTCGGTAGTCAGGATGTGCCCGATCTCGCCGGTAAAGCGGCAATGCGGCGCGCAGCACGTGCACGCGTCGGCGCCCTCGATGGACACGACGCGGATGGGCGCGACGAGCCCCTCGGCGTGCTTGCGCAGCGGCAGCGCGGCGAGCTCGTCCTCAGACGCGTAGCAGGCGGCGGAGATGGGGAGATTTTTCGTGATCAGCGCGTTCGTCTCGCGTACGGCCGCGGCGAGCGAATCTGCGTCGACCGGGATGTCCGTGTCGATCGTGGAGTAGCTTTCGGCCATGTGGAAGCCGACGTTCGCTGCGCCGAGGGACTGAAACAGCACGTACGAGAGCAGGTGCTCGCCCGTGTGCTGCTGCATGTGGTCGAAACGCCGCGCCCAGTCGAGCAAAACGTCGACTTGGCCGCCTACGGCCAGCGCGCGGTCGGTCCGGTGGACCACTTCGCCGTCTTTCTCAAACACGTCGAGCACGGCGGCGTCGCCTATGGTCCCGCGGTCGCAGGGCTGGCCGCCGGAGGCGGGGAACAGGCAGCTTCGGTCGAGCGTGACGAGAAAGCCGTCGCCGTCCGGCTCGGACGCGGTCACGGCCGCGCCGTGCGCGGCAAGATGGCTGTCGGCGAGGTAGAGCCGCTCCGTCATGTCTTTACAACACCCCCATGGATTTGAGCGCGAATATGAACAGGAACATCGTCAGCATCGAGAACGCGGCGGTCGCGGCGACGATCTCGCCCGCGAGCTCCGCGTCCGCGCCGGCGGCGGCGGCCATCGGGTACGAGGTCAGCGCGGCGGGCGCGCCGAATATCACGAGCATGATGGCGATGGGCTCGCCGCGGTAGCCGAACAGCAGCGCGACGGATATCGCCGCCGCGGGCAGCACGACAAGCCGCAGCGCGGTCACGACCGTGAGCGCGAGGCGGTTTTTGTGCATCGACTGGAACGAGAGCGACGCGCCGAGCGTAAAGAACGCCAGCGGCGCGCACATGCCCGAGAAGCTCCTGACGGGGCTGAGGAGCATCGCCGGGATCGGGACCTTGAGCAGATTGGCCGAGATGGCGAGCACGCAGGCGATGATCACCGGGTGCCGGACGAGGCGGACGAGGACGGTCAGCAGGCTCCCCTTGCGGTCGCTGAATATCTCGAGCGAGACGATGCCGAGCGTGTTGAACAGGATTATGGTCATGGTCACGGTCAGCATCATCAGCGCGATGCGGTTTTCTCCGAGGAGGGCGAGGGCTACGGGTATGCCGAACACGGCGTCGTTGCTGCGGAAAATGCCGTGCACGAGCACGCCGCGGCGGCGGTTGTCGTGCGAGAAGAGCGGCACGAGCGCGAGCGTGACGAGGAACAGGATCAAAATCCCCGCCGCGGTAAACAGCAGCGTTCCCGCGCCCGAAAGCGCGGTCAGGTCGGCCGCGTACAGGCTCGAAAAGCACAGCGCCGGTATGCCGACATAGAACACCACGCGGTTCATGCCGGCGGCAACGGGGCCGTCCACGACGCCGAGGCGGCGCAGCAGATAGCCCGCGGCCATCATGGCAAGCAGCGGAAAAACGATCGACGCGGACAGCAATAAATTCTCCATGAGCAGAATTATACCATGCCCGCGCGCGCTTTTCTATGCAAACCGGTTTCTTTTGGCGGCCCGTGGTGGTATGATAAAGGGGGATTTCAACTAACGCCGCGGGACATATTGCGCGCGGGCTGCGGCGCGGAGGCTGCGAAATGGCATACCATCTTGATGATACGGAACTGTATTACTTCAACGAGGGCATATCGACCGCGGCGTACCGGGCGCTGGGCTGCCATGCCGTGGAAGGGGCGTACGGGGAGCGCGTGTACCGCTTTGCGGTTTGGGCGCCGAACGCGCGGGCCGTCTCCGTGGTCGGGGACTTCAACGGCTGGAATCCCGCGGCGGACCCCATGCGTCCGGTCGGTACGACGGGCGTGTGGGAAGCGCATTTGGGCCTGGTCACGCCCGGCGACCTGTATAAATACGCGGTGACGACGCAGTCCGGCGAGCGGCTCGCCAAGGCCGACCCGTACGCGGTGCAGAGCGAGCGCGGCGGCACGGCCTCGGTCGTTTCGGAGCTGCCGGAGTTTAGCTGGTCGGACGAGCAGTTCCTTTCCGGCAAGCGGGACGCGCACCATAAGCCCATGAGCATCTACGAGGTGCACCTAGGCTCCTGGAAGAAGGGGCTTAGCTACCGCGAGCTGGCGCACGAACTGATCGACTACGTCGTGGACATGGGCTACACGCACATCGAGCTCATGCCGATCACGGCCTATCCGTTCGACCCGTCCTGGGGCTACCAGGTGACGGGCTATTACGCGCCGACGTCGCGCTACGGCGAGCCGGAGGACCTGATGTACTTCGTCAACCGCGCGCACGAGCGCGGCATCGGCGTCATCCTCGACTGGGTGCCCGCGCACTTTACGCGCGACGCGCACGGCCTGAGGCGCTTCGACGGCACGCCGCTGTACGAGCATCCGGACCCGCGGCGCAGCGACATGCCGCAGTGGGGCACGCTGCTGTTCGACTTCGACCGGACGCAGGTGCAGAGCTTTCTGCTCTCGTCCGCGCTGTTCTGGCTGATGGAGTACCACTTCGACGGTATCCGCATCGACGCGGTGAGCTGCATGCTCTACCACGATTTCGGCAAGGACGACGGCAAGTGGCTGCCGAACCCGTTCGGAGACAACAGAAACCTCGGCGCGGTCTCGTTTTTAAAGAAGCTGTCCGAAGCCATCGCAGACCTGCCGTATGAGAAGATGCTGTTTGCCGAGGAGAGCACCGCCTACCCGTCCGTGACGAGGCCCTCGACCGAGGGCGGATTAGGTTTTACGTTTAAATGGAACATGGGCTGGATGAACGACATCCTCTCCTATATGGAGATGGACAGCTTCTTCCGCAAGTTCCACCACGATAAACTGACGTTCTCTCTGTGCTACGCGTTCAGCGAGCACTTCGTGCTGCCGTTCTCGCACGACGAGGTCGTCTGCGGCAAAAAGAGCATGCTGAGCAAGATGCCGGGCGACTACTGGCAGAAGTTTGCGCAGCTAAGGCTACTCTACGCCTATCAGTTCGCGCACCCGGGCAAGAAGCTGATGTTCATGGGCGACGAGTTCGGGCAGTTCATCGAGTGGAAGTTCGACGACTCGCTGGACTGGCTGCTGCTCGGCTACGACAAGCACGCCGAGATGCAGCGCTATGTGCGCGACCTCAACCGCTTCTACCGCGCGCACGCGGCGCTCTACGAGCAGGACGACTCGTGGAAGGGCTTTGCCTGGTGCGCCGTCGACGACAACACGCACTCGATCGTAAGCTTTCTGCGCACGGACCGCTCGGGCAACAGCGTGCTGTGCTGCTTCAACTTCACGCCCGTGCCGTGGGACGACTACCGCATGGGCGTCCCGAAGCCCGGGCGGCTGACCCAACTGTTCTCGTCGGACGAGCTTCGCTATGGCGGCACCGGCGAATACCAGAACCGGCCCGTGCCGGTTCGGGAGGAGCCGTTTGAGGATTTGCCGTGCTCCGTTTCCATCCGCATCCCGCCGTACGGCGCGACCTATTTTCTGTTTGAACCGGACGGATCAAACGACGGAAGGGGGATATAGGTGAAGAAAAGAATCGTTGCCATGCTGCTTGCCGGCGGTCAGGGAAGCCGCCTCGGCGTACTGACCTCCAACATGGCCAAGCCGGCCGTGCCGTTCGGCGGCAAATACCGGATCATCGACTTTCCGCTTTCCAACTGCGTCAATTCGGACATCGACACGGTGGGCGTTTTGACGCAGTACCGGCCGCTCGCGCTCAACGCCTATATCGGCACCGGCCAGCACTGGGACCTCGACCGCATGAACGGCGGCGTGTTCGTGCTGCCGCCGTTTATGACCGGCGCGGACGGGCGCTGGTACAGCGGCACGGCGGACGCCATCTATCAAAACCGGGAGTTTGTCGACCAGTACGACCCCAAGTATGTGCTGATCCTCTCGGGCGACCACATCTACAAGATGGACTACGCAAAGATGCTCAAATCGCATATTAAAAACGGCGCGGCTGCGACGATCGCGGTGCTGCCCGTGGCGATCGAGGAGGCGCACCGGTTCGGCATTATGGAGACCGACGAGAAGCTGCGCGTCACGGCGTTTACGGAAAAGCCGAAAAAACCCAGGTCCAACATGGCCTCGATGGGCATCTATATCTTCGACTGGCCGCTTTTAAAGGAGTTCATGGAGCGGGACACGCGCGACCCGGAGAGCGAGAACGACTTCGGCAAAAACATCATTCCCGCCATGCTCGCCGCGAACGTGCCGATGTACGCCTATGAATTCAACGGGTACTGGAAGGACGTCGGCACCGTGCAGAGCCTGTGGGAGAGCAACATGGACTTAATCTCCGACCCTCCCAAGCTCAACCTCAACGACCCGCTCTGGCGCATATACAGCCGCAACCCCGTGATGCCGCCGCACTATGTCGGCCGCGGCGCGGTGGTGACGCAGAGCCTCGTGACCGAGGGCTCGCGCGTGTTCGGCCGCGTCGAGCACAGCGTGCTGTTTGCGGGCGTGACGGTGCAGAAGAACGCGCGCGTGGTCGACTCAATATTGATGCCCGGCGCGTTTGTGGCCGCGGGGGCCCAAGTGTATAAGTCGATTATCGGCGAGAACTCCAGCATCGGCGAGAACGCGGTGATCGGCGGGCAGTTGCGCGACGGCGAGAGCGTCGATAACTGCTTAACCGGCGACATCACGCTCGTCGGCAACGACGTGTGCATCCGGGCGGGCGCGTACCTGCCGCAGGGCACGATTGCGAACGACAACTGGTTCTGCAAGGAGGCCGCGCTATGATCAGCGACGCGTTCGGGCTCATCTACACGGGCGAGGACAATCCGAAGCTGCGCGATCTGACGGTGTCGCGTGCGGTGGCGGCGGTGCCGTTCGGCGGGCGCTACCGCTGCATCGACTTCGTGCTCTCGAGCCTCGTCAACTCCGGCGTGGCGAGCGTCGGCCTCATCACGCAGAAGAACTACCACTCGCTCATGGACCATCTCGGCTCCGGCAAGGAATGGGACCTGCACAGAAAGCGCGAGGGGCTGTTCATGATCCCGCCGTTCCAGACCAAGGAGAACACCGGGCTGTACCGCGGCAGCGTGGACGCGTTCCGCGCCTGCCTGGGCTTTGTGCGCCGCTGCCCGCAGCAGTACATGATCCTCTCCGGCAGCCATACGATATTCAACACCACGTTCACCGACATGCTGCAGCAGCACATCGACACCGGCGCGGACATTACGCTCATGTACAACGAGAGCGACAAGTTCGATCCCGAGGACCAGGACAAGGACCTGCGCTTCACGCTCGCGGACGATGGCCGCATCGTCGAAATCGAGCTCGATCCGTACAAGCCGCGCGCGCCGTTCCAGAGCTGCGACGTCATGATCATGGACAAGCGCCTGTTTGTCGAGACCGTGGAGGCGGCTTACGCGCGCGGGGACATCAACTACGTGCGCGACGTGCTCGTGCGCCGCTCGGACGAGTTCGTCTGCTACGGCTACCGCTACGACGGCTACGTCGCGCGGCTCAACTCCGTCAAGAGCTTTTTCGACCACAACATGGCGCTGCTCGACCACAGCGTGCGCGCGGACCTGTTCAACGGCGAGCACCCGATCTATACGAAGGTCAAGGACGAGGTGTCCGCCAAGTACGGCAAAAACGCGCGCGTGTCGAACGCGATGCTCGCCGACGGCTGCGAGATCGACGGCTCCGTCGAGAACAGCATCCTGTTCCGCGGCGTAAGGGTGTGCAAGGACGCGGTCGTGCGCGACTCGATCCTGATGCAGGGCGTCGAGGTCGGCGAGGGCTGCGCACTCGACCACGTGATCATCGACAAGGGCGCGCGATTGCAGCCCGGCCGCACGCTGATCGGCTACGACAGCTTCCCCATCATCCTGCGCAAAAACGCGGTGGTATAGCGCGCGGCAAAACGGCAAAGCCTGTTTGCTATTGGCGGCATATCGCGCGTGTGGCCGCGTTAAGGCCCGGCCGCGCGCGGATTCGGCGGCATGATATGCCGGCCGGAACTCCCGCCGTCCCGGCGCGTTTTGCGGGGGAAGCATCAACTCCGGAAGGACCGAATTCTACATGAAAATACTCTATTGCGTGAGCGAATGCGTCCCGTTCGTCAAGACCGGCGGGCTTGCCGACGTGGCGGGCTCGCTGCCGGTCGCGCTGCGCAATCTCGGCGCGGACGTGCGCGTCGTGCTGCCGAAGTACCGGATCATCGACGACTATTGGAAAAGCCGTATGCGGCACGTGTGCGATTTTTTGATCCTGTTCGGTCAGGAGCACGTGTTCGTCGGCGTCGAGGAGGTCGTCGACAACGGCGTGACCTACTATTTCATCGACAACGAGGACTATTTTTACGGCGACGGTATCTACGGCGACGGCATCGCCGAGGGCTGGCGGTTCGCGTTCTTCTCGCGCGCGGTGCTCGAGATTCTGCCCAGGATCGGCTTCTTCCCGGACATTCTGCACTTAAACGACTGGCAGACGGGCCTTGTGGCCGCGCTCTTGCGCACGCAGTACGCCAATCGCCTGGAATACGCGCGCGTGCGCACGGTGTTCTCGATCCACAATTTGCGCTATCAGGGCGTGTTCGACTGGATGGCGCTCAACGGCCGCCTCGGCCTCGACAACGCGCTGTTTACGCCGTCGTGCCTGGAGTTCTACGGCAACGTTAACTGCATGAAGGCCGGCATCGTGTTCTCGGACCGCATCAGCACCGTGAGCCCGACCTACGCGAACGAGATTTTGACCGAGTACTACGGTGAGCGGCTCGACGGGCTCCTCCGCGCGCGCGGCGACGGCGTGACGGGGATCCTCAACGGCATCGACACCGTCGTCTTCGACCCGGGCACCGACCGCTTCCTAAGCGCGCACTATACGGCCTCCGACCGCTCCGGCAAGGCGGAGTGCAAGCGGCTTTTGCAGCGCGAGTGCGGGCTTGCCGAGGAGGCTAATGTGCCGCTCATCGGCTTTATCGCGCGGCTCTCGGCGCAGAAGGGGCTCGACCTCGTCGAGCGCGTGCTGACCGATATCTTGAAAAGGTGCGTGCAGCTCGTGTTCCTCGGCGCGGGGGACAAGCATTTTGCGGACTTTTTGAGCTGGGCCGAGTGGCGCTATCCGCATCGCGTGGCGTTCCGTTCCGGCCTCAACGAGGGCCTCGCGCACCGCATCTACGCCGGCGCGGACCTGTTTTTGATGCCGTCGCAGTTCGAGCCCTGCGGACTTTCGCAGATGATCGCGATGCGCTACGGCGCCGTGCCCGTCGTGCGCGAGACCGGCGGCCTGCGCGATACCGTGCGGCCGTACAACCGCTTTACCGGCGAGGGCGACGGCTTTTCGTTCGCCAACTACAACGCGCACGAGATGCTGAACGCGATCGAGCGCGCGGCCGACCTGTACGCGGGCAATCGCGAGGCTTTCGAGGGCCTGATCCGAAGCGGTATGGCCAAGGACTTCTCGTGGGCCGTCTCCGCCGCGGAGTACCTGCGCATGTACGACCTCCTGCTGCCCAAGGCGCAGCCCGCGGCCGTGCCCAAGCCCGCGAATAGGCAGGCAAAGGCGAAGGAGCCGGGGGCCGCGGCAAAGGAGCCGCGCAAGAAGGTGGAAAGTGCGGGCTGAGGGGTAAGGAGCGAGGGTACGGGGGACGAGGGGCGAGGGTACGGGGGACGAGGGTACGTTGGAGGCTCCGCCTCCAAGCCTCCGCCAAGGGCCAGAGGCCCTTGGAACCCGGCGAGCCGGTATCCATTGAGTGCCTGGAACAGAATGGGTTTCCAAAGGGCCTAAGGCCCTTTGGCGGAGGTCTGGAGGCGGAGCTTCCAGCGTACCCCCGATATCAAAGCGCCCGCGCATTTCTGCGCGGGCGCTTTACTTCATTCCATTCTCCCGCCTAACCGGCCGCCCGTTCGAGCTCCTCTTTCTCGAGCACGGTATAGGCGACCTTGCCGACGAGTGTCTTGGGCAGCTCGCGGCGGAACTCGATGTCGTACGGCATGGCGTACTTGGCGATATGCTTTTCGCAGTGCGCGAGCAGCTCGTCGCGCAGCTCGGGCGAGGGCTCGACGCCGGGACGCAGCACGACGAAGGCCTTGACCTTCTGTATCTTGTACGAGTCGGGCACGCCGATGACGCAGCTCATCAGCACGCTTTCGTGCGCGTCGATCACGTTCTCAAGCTGCGAGGGGTAGACGTTGTAGCCGCTTGTTATGATCATGCGCTTGATGCGCTGCTTAAAGTAGACGAAGCCGTCGGCGTCCATCGTGCCGAGGTCGCCCGTGTGCAGCCAGACGCGGCCGTCGGCGTGCGTTTTGAGCGTATTCTTCGTCTCCTCGGGCTGGTTGATGTACTCGAGCATGACGGACGGGCCGGTGAGCGCGATCTCGCCCTCCTCGCCGTAGGGGACCTCGTCGGCCGTGCCGACCTTGACGATCTTGTAGAACGTGTCCGGGAACGGCAGGCCGATGCTGCCCTCGCGGTACATGTCGTACGGGGTGAGGCAGCTTGCGGTCACGCACTCGGTCGTGCCGTAGCCCTCGCGGATCTGCACGGACGCGTTGTGCTCCTTGAGGAAGCGGTCGAACTTCTTTTTCAGCTCGATCGAGAGCGAGTCGCCGCCGGAGAACACGCCGAGCAGGCACGAGAGGTCCACGCCCTGTATGAACGGATTGCGCGTGATGCCCTCAAACAGCGTCGGCACGCCCGCGATGTAGTTCGGCTTCTCCTTCTTGAGGAGCTTGGCGTAGCTTTCGACGGAGACGCGCGGCACGAGGATCGCCGTGCCCGCCTGCGAGAGCATCGTGTGGATGCACACGCCGAGGCCGAAGCCGTGGAACATCGGCATCGCGGCGAGCATGCGCTTGCCGGTCAGGACGCAGTTGCCCATCGCCGCGGTCTGCAGCGCCAGCGCGTTGAAGTTCAGGTTGGAGAGCAAAATGCCCTTCGTCACGCCCGTCGTGCCGCCGGAGAACAGGATCGCGGCGGGATCGGACCCCTTGCGCGAGACGCAGGGGTCGGTTTTGACGCCGTCGGCGCCCTTGATGAACGCCTTCCAGTGCACGATGTGGCCTAGCTTCGGCGCGGCCGGGATCTTGCGGCCCTGGGTCAGCCGGTACAGCACGGATTTGACCGCCGAAAGTCCGTCCGCGACGCTGGTCAAAACAAGCTTGTCGATCGGCGCGTCCTGCCGCACCTGCTCGAATTTCTCGCAGAACTGGTCGAGCGTGACGACGACGCGGCTGCCCGAATCCTTGAGGAAGAACGCCATCTCGCCGACGCTCGAGAGCGGATGCACCATCACGGCCACCGCGCCGATGAGGTTGAGCGCGTAGAAGCACAGCACGATCTGCGGGCAGTTCGGCATGCAGAGCATCACGCGGTCGTTCTCCTTTACGCCGAGCGCGGAGAACGCCTTCGCCGTTTTGCGCACGGCCGCGGCCATCGCGCGGTAGCTCGTGCGCTTGCCCATGAACATGAACGCCGTATAGTTCGGGTATTTTTCAACCTGGCGCTCGATCAGGTCGAACATCGACCCGTCCGGATAGGTCAGGGAATGCGGCACCTCGCCGTAAAACTTCAGCCACGGCGCTTTGATCGGTTCAGTATGCAATGTCAAGAGCCTCCTTTGCTTTTGTGTCAAGCAGCTCGGGATGCTGCAGCAGATGCCGGAGCAGTTGGATCGTGCGCGAGAAATAGTACCCGTCGGCAATGCGCTCGTCGAGCGTGATGCCGAGCGACAGCGAGGAGCGCATCGTCACATTGCCCTCGGCGTCGTAGTACGGGTGCGGATGCTTCTCGCCGACAACGACGAACACGGAGTTCGTGCCCCAGTTCGTCAGGTGGTGATAGCCGGCGTTGAGCTTGATGGAGCCGAGGTTCGAGATGAACACCGTGCTGTTGTACGGATCCTCGGCCTCGAGGTCCCTGGGCATTTTGCCGTGCGCGTTGAGCACGCGCAGCGTGTGGACGAGCAGCCGGCGGATCGGCAGCGGCGCCTTGGCCAATGTGTCGAGGATGTCGGTCGTATTGTCCTTCTTGTCGTGCACGCGCAGCGAATAGACGAAATCGCACAGCTTGTCGTGAATCATGTCGATGCTGCTTTTTTCGCTCTCGGGGTCGTATTTCAATATTACGATGGATTCGTCGCCCGTGTCGGAGAAGGCCTTCTTGGCAATGAACGAAAACGAGATATGCCTGCGGTCGTAGTAGCGCCCGCCGATGATGAAGCGGTTCAGCAGCGGCCGCATCTGGATCGTGCGCGCGAGCGCGGCGAGGATGACGTGGAACATCGTGTACTTGTGCTGCGGATTTGCCGCGTTCTTTTGTTCCAGATAGGCCTCGACGCTCGTTAAATCGACCAGCTCCTGGAGGAACGCCTCGTTGTCCGCGCGGTTTGGCAGCATGAACGGCATGAACATATGCATCGAGTCCAGGTTCCGTACAAGCGTGGCGTCCCGCCGGTCGCCGCGCCTGCGTTTTACTGCGCTTTCCATCCTTCGTTATACCATCCCAGTCTGAATAATGCTGTACAACAAGTACAAATAAGTATGAAAAATATATACCTTCTTCACAGAAAAGTCAAATTCCAAATATGCAGCGCGGCGCGACCGCGCGCCCGGCTTTGCCGGAACCCGGCGCGAAACGAGGCGTTTTGGAGCGCGGCGGGCCGGACGGGGAATTGTTGGAAAATAAAAACGGCCGAAAACAGTGACCGGCCGCGGGTTGGTACAGGGGGGGATTGCGCAGGCTTTGCCCCTTTCCACAGTTCGCAATGGTCGCACACGCCCCTATGGGCCTGTGCTCCCTTGCTCACT
>CAZIRB010000010.1:0-37712 GCA_964541695.1 uncultured Oscillospiraceae bacterium | reverse complement strand
AAGGGCGAAGTCCGCCGCGGGCTTGTCGCCGGGCTTTAAGCACTTGCGCTGGCCGCCCTGCTCGGTGGAAAGATAGATCCACTGGATGTAATGCTCCTCGGTCATCGGGTGATCGACGGAGCCGACGGCCACGTGCACGCTGCTGCCGGATATCGTGACGACCGGCACATGCTTCTCCAGGCTTGCGTCGACCGTGTTCGGGACGAGCTCCGTCATGGGCTGCCCGCAGCAGATGATCGGCATGCCGCTCTCATGAATCATGCCCACGAGGTTCCCACAGATCAGACAACGGAAAAATTTCGGCTGGCACATACAATGATACCTCCTTAATTCATTATAAGTCCGTTTTATGCGCGCCGCGCACCGGATTTTTACCAGTATACCATATATTTGAGGGCGCGCGAAACGGGTAAATTCCTGTCGAACGGATATATTTTCCCGCTTATCGACCCGCGCCCGCGTTTTCGCCCCGCGCTGTTGCGCGATCCGGCAAAGTATATTACACTTGGAAAAGATCATCCGGCATATCGACGGGAGGCATCGCATGGCGCAGTTCTGGCAGGAACGGACCGTATATCAGATCTATCCGCGCAGCTTTCTCGACACGGACGGCGACGGAATCGGCGACCTTGCCGGCGTCATTCAAAAACTCCCGTACCTGGCGAAACTCGGCGTCGGCATCGTCTGGCTCAGTCCGGTCTACCGCTCGCCCGACGCGGACAACGGCTACGACATCAGCGACTATTGCGACATCGACCCCAAGTTCGGCACGATGGCGGACATGGAGAGGCTGCTCGCCGAGGCGAAAAAGCTCGATATCAAGATCGTGATGGACCTCGTGATCAACCACACGTCGGACGAGCACCCGTGGTTTATCGAAAGCCGCGACAAAAACAGCCCGTACCGCGACTATTACATCTGGCGCGCGGGAAAAGGCGGCCGCCCGCCGAACAACTGGATCAGCCTGTTCGGCGGCAGCGCGTGGACGCTCGATGAAACAAGCGGCGAGTATTACCTGCACCTGTTTGCCAAAAAGCAGCCCGACCTCAACTATCACAACCCCAAGGTGCTCGGCGAGATCGAGGACATCATGCGCTTCTGGCTCGACAAGGGCGTGTCGGGCTTCCGCTGCGACGTGATCAACGTGATCTGTAAATCGTCGCTTGAAAACAGCCGCAGGCTGATCGTCAGGGGCGCGGAATACTACACGTCGCAGCCCGGCACGCACGAAATACTAAAGAAGCTGCGGCGCGACGTGCTCTCGCGCTACGACTGCTTCACCGTCGGCGAGACGGTGTTCGTCACGCCGGATATGGGCCGCGAGCTGTGCGACGCGCGCCGCGGCGAACTTGACATGATCTTCTCGTTCGAGCACATGGAGACGGACCAGTATTTCGTCAAGTGGTTCAAGCGCCGCTTTTCGCCCGCCCGCTTTAGCCGGACGATCGTCAAGTGGCAAAACGCGCTCGACTGGAACGCAAACTACCTCGAAAACCATGACCAGCCGCGCGCGGTCTCCCGCTTTGCCGACGACGGCGAACACTGGGCCGCGTCGGCCAAGCTCCTCGCCGTTCTGCTGTTTACGCTGCGCGGCACGCCGTTTGTCTACCAGGGGCAGGAGATCGGCATGACGAACTATCCGTTTGCGGGTATGGACGAGGTGCGCGATATCGAGTCGATCAGCATCGACCGCCTCGCAAAGCGGCTTTGCTTCCCTTCCGGCCTGCGCATGCGCATGATCCGGCGCACGTCGCGCGACAACGCGCGTACGCCCATGCAGTGGACGGCCGAAAAACACGCGGGCTTTACGGACGGCGACCCGTGGCTTCGTGTCAACCCAAACTTTGACCGCATCAACGCCGCCGCGCAGGAGGGCGACCCGGACTCGATACTAAACTTCTATAAGCGGCTCATCCGGCTCCGTGCGGGCAGCGAAACGCTCAAATACGGGGACTTTACGCCCATCCGCACCGCGCGCGGCCTGTTCGTCTACGAGCGCGCGCTCGGGGACGCGCGGCTGCGCGTGATTCTGAACTTCTCGAAGCGCCCGCGGCGGTACACGGCCGCGGGCAATCTCGTACTGTCCAACTACGCAAGGACCGCGTACGACAGCGCGCTCGCGCCCTATGAAGTGGTCGTGCTCGAAACGGGGGCAAAGGCATGATCATCGAAAAGGACGGCGTATTCTACCTCTCGACGAACAACACGAGCTATTGGTTCCGCACGACGAAGTTTGGGCACCTTGAGCACCTGCACTACGGCGAGCGCCTCGCCGAGCAGGACCCCGAGCCGCTCGCGGTCAAAACCACGTCGCTGCCGGGCACATGCGTAACATACGACGCGTCCGACGGTCTGTACTGCCTCGACACGCTCTGCCTCGAGTGGTCGGGCATCGGCAAGGGCGACTACCGCCACGCGCCCGCGGAGCTTAAGCTCCCGGACGGGAGCTATACGAGCGATTTTGTGTTCCGCTCGTTCCGCATCGTTCCCGGCCCCGTGCCGATGGAAACGCTGCCGTCGGCCTATGGGCAGGAAGCGGACTGCGACACGCTCGAGATCGCGCTGCGCGACGAATCCAACGGGGCAGAGCTTTTGCTCTACTACACGGTCTACCCTGAAACCGACGTGATTGCGCGGCGCGCGGTTCTAACAAACCGCAGCGAAAAGCCGCTCGTCATCCGGCGCCTCATGAGCCTGATGGTCGACCTGCCGAACCGGAACTTCCGCTTCGTCACGTTCGACGGCGGCTGGATCCGCGAGGCGCACAAGCACGAGCGCGCGCTCGAATACGGTCGCTTCGTCAACGAGTCCACGACCGGCAACAGCAGCAACCGCCACAACCCGGGCTTTCTGCTCGCGGAGGAACACGCGTCGGAGCAGGCGGGCCGCGTCTACGGCTTCAACCTCGTCTACAGCGGCAACCACTACGGCGCGGTCGAGCGCTCGAGCCAGGAGCTCGTGCGCGCGCAGCTCGGCGTCAGCCCGCACTGTTTCGAGTGGACGCTGGAACAAGGCGGACGGTTCGAGACGCCCGAAGCAATCATGACGTTCAGCGCGGGCGGCTTTAACGGCCTCTCCGCGCACTTCCACGACTTTGTCAACCGCCACATCGTGCGCGGGAACTGGCGCGAAAGCGAGCGGCCCGTGCTCGCAAACAGTTGGGAGTCCTGTTTTTTTAACTTTAACCGCCGAAAGCTACTGCGCCTTGCGCGGCAGGCTAAGTCACTTGGCTGCGAGCTGTTCGTGCTCGACGACGGTTGGTTCGGCAAGCGCGACGACGACACCTCGTCGCTCGGCGATTATTCGGTCAACAAAAAGAAGCTGCCCGGCGGCGTCGCGGGCCTGGCCAGGGACATTGGCCGCCTCGGCCTCGCGTTCGGGCTGTGGTTTGAGCCCGAGATGGTCAACCCAAATAGCGAGCTGTTCCGCGCGCACCCGGAGTACGCCGTGCGCGTGCCGGGCAAAGCGCCCGCGCTCGGCCGCAACCAGCTCGCGCTCGACCTGTGCAACCCCGAGGTGCGCGACTACATCGTCGCGTCCGTGTCGAACATCCTCGACGGGGCGAACGTCTCCTACGTCAAGTGGGACATGAACCGCCACATCAGCGACGCGTTTTCGCCGCTTCTCTCCAACCAGGGCGAGTTCTTCCACCGCTATATCCTCGGGCTGTACGACGTGCTGAACCGCGTCTTCTCCGCGCGGCCGCACATCCTGCTCGAGAGCTGCGCCAGCGGCGGCAACCGCTTCGACCTTGGGATGCTGTGCTTCTCGCCGCAGGTCTGGGCGTCCGACGACACCGACCCCGTCGAGCGGCTCAAGATCCAGGGCGGGCTGTCGTACCTCTACCCGCTCTCGTCGATGGGCGCGCACGTGTCCGAAGCGCCGCACCAGCAGACGCTCAGGCGCACGGCGCTGAACACGCGCTTCAACGCCGCGTGCTTTGGCTGCCTTGGCTACGAGATGGACTTCCGGCATCTAACAAAGTCCGAGCGAAAGGAGGTGCGCAGGGAGATCGCGTTCTACAAGGCGCACCGGCGCACGTTCCAATACGGGCGCTTCCGGCGCTTCGACGCGACAAAAAGCAACAAGACGCATGTCCTGTGCTCGTCCGCGGACGGCGCGGAGGCTGTCGCGGGTTTCTTCCAGGGGCAGTCCGAGGCGGCCGAGGGCTGCGACCTGCTGCCGCTCGCCGGCTTCGATCCCGCGGCGCATTACACGGTCGAAACGCGGCCGCAGCCGCTGTATCTTTCTCAGTTCGGCGGCCTTGTCAAACATCTGCTGCCCGTCTCGCTCAACCCGAACGGCTTTTTCTTCCGGCTGCTCAACCGCTTCTATAAGCTGGCCGACTGCGTGGAAACATACGCAGGCCGCGGCGATCTGCTCAACCACGGCCTGCTGCTCAACAGCCAGTTTGTCGGGTCCTATTACAACGAACAGACGCGCCTGCTCGGCGACTTTGGCTCCAACCTGTACGTCGTCCGGCGGCAGGGGTAAACCGGCCCCTATTCCCCCGCGCCCTCCCGGATGTCGCCGCGCGCGACGAGATCGGTCACGATCCTCTCGTAAAACGCCCTGTCGATCTTAAACTTGGCGCGGTACACAAAATAGCCCGCGAGAATGCAGATCAGCGGAAACACGAACATCGCGGCTTTTAGAATGGTGATGCCCTGACTCGTCACGTCCGCGGCGGACTTGGCCTCGTTGATGCCGGAGAGGATCAGCGTAAGCGTCATGGCGCCGGTCGCGATCGCGCCGCCGATCTTGTTGATGAACGGCTGCACGGACAGCGTGACCGCCTGATTCCTTTTATTGAACTTCCACTGGCCGTACTCGATCGTGTCCGATAAAAACATCAGCATCAGAATCTGAATAAACGCCTCGCCGACAAACAGCAGCACGCCCGCAATCCCGACCGGCACGATGGAAAGCGGCGCAAAGAAGAACACCGCGTAGCCGAGCAGCACGAGCACCGTGGCGGCAAAATAGAGCTGCTTGCGCGTATACTTTTTGCTGAACAGCGGGAACACGGAAAGCGCCGAAAGCTGCGAGACGCCGAGGATTCCCGCGAATATCGGGTACATGTTTTCGTCGCCCAGCCCGTACGTGATAAAATACCACCCGAGATTCGTCGTCGTGTTGTAGCCGATCGCAAACAGCGCCATCGCGATGACCACGAACAGCAGCTGGTCGTTCTTGACGAGCGCCTCCGCCATGCCGCGAAGCGTGGTCTTCTCCTCCTGCTTAAACTCGCCGCGCCGCTCCTTGACCCCGAACACCGTAAAGAGCTGGAAGCCGATCATCAGGGCCGAGATGGCGACGGCAAATGCCAGCCACGCGCGCTCGTCGCTTCCCATCGCAGCGCCCGCCGCGTCGACGAGCGGCGTGAACGCGACCGCGACGGAGAACAGCCCGATGTCGGCGCAGACCCGCGCGACCGAGCCGATCCTCTCGCGCTCCTTCTGGTCCAGCGACAGCGCGGGCAGCATCGACCAGTAGGCGATGTCGTTTAAGCCGTAGGTGATGTCCCAGCACAGGTAGCTTGCCGCGAATAGGACCGCGTACAGGCCCGGCTGCGTTTTGGACAGGCCCAGGTCCGTAAACAGCAGCACGAAGAACACGGCGCCCGTGACCGCGCCGATCAGCATCCACGGCTTGTATTTGCCGTAGCGCGAATTCGTGTTGTCGACGATCAGCCCCATGAACGGGTCGTTGAACGCGTCGAATATGCGCATGACGGTCAGAATCCCGCCGACCAGCGCCAGCGTCTTGTCCGGAAGCTGCAGCACGTCCGTCAAAAACACCATCAAAAACAGGCTCTGCATCGAGTAGAACATGTCGCGGCCGACCGTGCCGAGACCGAAGAAATACTTGTTTTTCGTTTCCTGCGAGCGCATGGCTGTCCCCCCTGCCGTTTTTATGGTACGCCTTTATATGGTATCGCCGCAGCACGCGTTGATTAGAAAGCGGCCGCGCGGCGCCGTGACGCGCGATGTAAAGATTATGATTGTGCGTTCGTCGGGTACTCCGTTTGGCAGTACGCGCGCTCCATCTGCTCCGTCACGCCGCCGTTTTCGATCAGTTCGGCGTAGAAGCGGCCGCTCGACTTGACCGTGCGCGCCTGCGTGGCGTAGTCGACGTGCACGAGCCCGAAGCGCGCGCTGCCGCCCTCGAGCCACTCGAAGTTATCGGTAAAGCACCAGTGGTAATAGCGCACAACCGGCAGGCCGCTTTCAACCAGCGCATGCAGGTGCTCCGCGATGTAGCGGCTGCGGAACGCGTCGGTATTGTCGCAGGCGCCGTTCTCGGTGATGTAGATCGGCAGCTCGCAAAGCGCGTGCAGTTCTTTGGCGCAGAGCGCGATGCCCGCGGGATAGATCTCCCAGCCGAGGTCATTGACCGGGACGTTCGGCAAAAAGCCCGTGTTAAAGCCCGACACCGCCGTGCGGCTGTAGTAGTTGACCGCGTGGAAGTCGCAGAACGGCCCTTTTCCCGCGCCGCGTACGCGCGCAAGCGGGAAGCAGGCCCTGCCCGTTAAAAACGACTTGGAGATAGCGGATTGGAATAAGCGGTTTAAAATGGGCGTGCAGAGCCGGTCGGCCGCGCTCTTTTTGTTCATCGGCACGAACGCGCGCATGTGGTGCGCGTAGCCGACCTTCGTGTCCGTATAGCCGCGCGCTTCGCGCAGGCGGTGGATCAGCCGATAGGCGCGCACGTGGCATTCGCACAGGCGGTTCATCACGCGCAGCGTCTCGGTCAGCGATTTCCTCCCCGGCGGCCACTCGCCGAAGAAGTAGCCGAGGGTCGCGTAGACGTTCGGCTCGTTGATCGTGATGTACTCGCCGACGAGGCCGCCCAGCTCGGCGACGACCTTTTCAACAAAGCGCAGGAAAATCTCCGCGCTCTCCGGGTGCAGGAACGCGCCCATGCGTTCAAACCACAGCGGGTTCGTAAAATGATGCAACGTCAAAAGCGGCTCTATGCCCAGGGACCGCAGCAGCGCCAGCTCGTCGCGGTAGTGCGCAAACGCCGCCTGATCGTACACGCCGCGCTCCGGCTCCAGCCTCGACCACTCGATGCCCAGCCGGTAATGCCGGATGCCAAGCTTAGCCATCAGCGCGGCGTCGGCCTCGTAGCGCGCGTAGTGCTCCGTCGCGACCGACGGGTCCAGGCCGTCCTTGATGCGCCCCTTTTGATACCAGTCGTACCAGCTGTTGTTCCGGTCCCCGCCCTCGATCTGCGTCGCCGCAGACGCAACGCCCAGCGCGAAACCGCCCGGAAGCTGAAACGGCATATTGCGCCCCTCCCAAACCGGTTTTTTCCATCATACCATAGCGCGGCGGGCTGCGGCAATCGCTGCGGCGGATTCAGCCAGCAAAAGATGCGGTCGTATCTCTCCGTACGTCCCGTTGACAAAGTATAGCAATCCCGCTACAATGATAATTAGACCGTATGGTCTAGTTAAGGAGCATCTGTGAGAACCAAAAAGCGCTTTTCGCGCGAGGCGGAACTGATGCAAGCTGCGCTTACGGAATTCTGCCGGGCCAGCTATAAGGCCGCATCGCTGAACGCAATTTTGGAGGAAGCCCGCATCAGTAAAGGGGTGTTTTACCACCATTTTGCTGACAAACAGGCGCTGTACCTCTTTGTGCTGGAACATGCGTTTAACGCCAAATGGGTTTATATTCGACAACGGGCGGAAAAGGACCGCGAAATCTTCGCGCACGGAGATATATTTGCAAAGTTCCGGCTTCAGGCAGCCTACGCGACGGAGTTTGCGGTCCTGCATCCGCAGTATCAGGCCCTGAGCCGAATGCTGCTGCGCGAGCAGGATTCGCAGATCCTTTGCGCGGTCAGGCAGCGGTTCGGCACGGACACGGCCGGGCTGCTTGCCGAAATGGTCGACGAAGCCCTCGCGAGGAACGAGATGCGCGGCGGCTTTCCGCGTGCGTTTCTGGTTCGGGCGCTGAATTACCTGTTTTCCGGTTTTGAGGAGGTTTTTGCGGCGGAGCACGAGCCGCAGCAGCAGCGGCTGCTCGCCGATCTGGACCTGTACGTGGACATGCTGCAAAACGGGCTCGGCATACAGAATGCAAAGAAGGAATCGTCATGAATCATAAACGCATCGACCGCCTGCTTGCGCTTCTCTTTTTTGTCGCCATCGCGGCGCTGATCGCTCTGATGGCGGCAAACCGCGCCTTTTTCGATTGGGCGTTTGCGCGCCATCAAAACCAGTTCAGCTGGTATATCCGGCCGCTGTTTTTGATTCCATTCTGCTATTTCGCCTACCGGCACAGCTTTGCCGGTATCGGCGGCACGCTGTTTTTGCTGCTGGCCAGCATGTTCTTCTTCCCAAAGCCGGCGTCCGTCAGCGCCGGGGTGCAGGCATTTTTGAAAATGGAGCGGGACTATCTCACCGGCGGCTGGAATTCGGCAAAGATACTGACGGCCTGCCTGGTCCCCGGCTCGCTCGCCGCGCTGGCCGCGGCGTTCTGGAAGCGCAGCCTGTATCTCGGCATCGCCGTGCTCGTGCTGATCGCGGTGGCCAAGGTCCTTTGGAGCGCGGCGTTCGGCGGCGCGTCTGGACGCGCGGTGCTCGCACCCGCAGCCGTAGGACTCGCCGTCTGCGTCGCCCTGGTTCTCCTCGCCGTTCGCAGGCTGCGTAAAAAAGAGATTGCCCGCAGCAATCACGGAACGGAGGAGGACCTGTAAGGGGACGCCGGGCGCACCCGCTCAAGGGACAAGTCCCTTGAGAATCCCTTTCTGCAGGATGCAAGAATAAAAACTCTCCCCTGTTTGGGTTTCCAAAGGGGGTCTCCCCCTTTGGCGAGGTGCAGGGGCAGAGTCCCCGTAAAAAGAAAGCACACCCCGCAACCTCCACAAAAAAGCGGGGGCCCCGCCCCCGCAAATCCATCCCACCCAAATTCCCGTCCGTTCCTCCGTCCCCCGCCCTACAGCAGCCTCACGTCCGCAACCACCGCGCCCTGCCCTTCGGGGAACACGAACACGGGGTTAAAATCCGCCTCGGCGAGGTCGGGGTAGCGCAGCGGCAGCAGCGACACGGCGGCGATCATGCGCGCGAGCGCGCCGATGTCCGCCTTTTTCTGTCCGCGCGCGCCGTCGAGGATCGGAAACGCGCGGATGCCGCGGATCATCCCCTCCGCCTCGCTCACGGTGACGGGCGCGGTGTGCAGCACGACGTCGCGCAGCACCTCGGTGTAGATGCCGCCGAGTCCGAACGCGACGATCGGCCCGAACTGCTTGTCGCGCGTGACGCCGATCATGACCTCGTGCCCGCCGGATAGCATCGGATACGCGATCACGCCGCGGAAATCGTCGCCCGCGAATTGTTCGGCCATGTCGCAGAATACGCGCCGCGCCTCGGCCTCGCCGCCTACGTTCAGCCGCACGCCGCCGCGGTCGGACTTGTGCAGCACCTTCGGCGAGACGACCTTCATCGCGACGGGGAAGCCCAGCGCCGCGCAGGCGGCTCCGGCGTCCGCCGCGTCCGCAATGAACCGGAACGGCGGCGACGCGACGCCGTTTTTTGCCAGCAGCTCCATGGCGGCGGGCTCGAGCAGCCGCTTTGCGCCCGGGAATATCGGCTCCGTCTTCGGGAGCGCGATCTTCTCCGCGCGCGGCCGCATCCGGCGCTTTTCGTCGCGCGCCATGCGCCACAGCACGCGCATCGCGCGCTCCGTCGACGGGAAGTTCGGCAGGCCGTTCTCCTGCAAAAACCTTGCGCTGCTTGCCGCGTTAAGTCCCGTCTCCATCGCGCAGGCGATCGGCTTGCCGCTGTTTTTGAACGCCGCGAGAATGCCCTCGGCGACGGGGCGCGTATCCAGATACGGGGGCCCAAAAAAGATGCACAGGGCCGCGTCGTAGGAACGCAGCACGGTCTCGAGCGCCATGCGGTACTTCTCGCCGGTGCCCTCTACGGTCAGGTCGAAGGGGTTGCTGTACCCCGCCCACGCGGGCAGGAAGCTCTTGAGCTTTTCAAGCGCCGCCGCGTCCGGCGCGCACACGTCCATGCCGAGCGACTCGCCGAGGTCCGCGGTCATCACGCCGGGGCCGCCGGAGTTCGTCACGATCGCGATCTTTTTCCCGTTCACAGGCGGCAGATACGAGAAGCCCTTGCACAGGTCGAGCACGTCGTCGAGCGAGTCGACGCGGACCGCGCCGCACTCGGCGAACACCGCGTCGAACACTCGGTCGCTGCCCGCGAGCGAGCCGGTGTGCGACAGCGCGGCGCGCTGCCCGCTCATGGTGCGGCCCGCCTTGAGCACGACGACGGTTTTTTTTGCGGCAAGCTGCGAAAGCGCCGCACGGAAGGCCGCGCCGTCCTGCACGTTCTCGATGTAGATCACGACGTTCGCCGTCTCGGGATCGTCGGCCAGATAGCGCAAAAACTCCGTCTGGTTGAGGTCCGCGCCGTTGCCGTAGCTAACGAATTTCGAGACGCCGAGCCCGTGTAAGTTGGCCAATTCCAATATCGCGCCGCCGACCGCGCCGCTCTGGGACACGATCGCCGTGCCGCCCTTGGGGGCCTGCGCCTGAATCGTCGCCTGCAAAGCGTGGTGCGTGTTGGACAACCCCGCGCAGTTCGGGCCGATGAAGCGGATGCCGTAGCGGCGCGCAATATCGACCAACTCCGCCTCGCCCGCGGCGTTGCCCGCCTCGGAAAAACCCGAGCTGATCACGACCGCCGCGCGGATGCGGCGCTTGCCGCAGTTTTCGAGTATGGCCGCCACCGTATCGGCAGGCGTGGCGACGACCGCGAGATCGACGTCGTTCGGCGCGTCGAATATGGACGCGTACGCGGATACGCCCTCGGCGGACTGCGCCTTGGGATTGATCGCATAGACGCGGGAAAACCCGCCGGCAAGCAGCTGGTCGATCAGGATGCCGCCGAGCTTGCCCGGCGACACCGACCCGAACACCGCGACCGCGCGCGGCCGGAACAACGCGTCGAAGCTCATGTCACACCTCGACCTTGGCCTCGCAGCCCGCACGGATCGCCGCGGCGTTTGCCTCCGCGCCCTTCGGGAAGAACGTTTTGGCGGCCGCGAGCAGCTCGTCGGGCTTAAACAGCCCGGCAAGGCCGGTGTTTTTCACGAGCGCGCCGAGGATAAACATGTTCGCGCGCACGGGTTTGCCGCCGACGGCGGGCAGCGCGTCCCTGTTCAGCCGGATCAGTCGCGCGCCCGCGCGCCGCACCGCTTCCGCAACCGCGTCGATTGGCGGATACGCCGCCTTGCCGGTCAGCATGGCCGCCGTGGGCCAGACGTCGTCGTAGAGCAGGAAGTCGCCGCCCTTTTTAATAAAGCGCACGCCCTTGAGCGCCTCGGAGCGCTCCATAGCCACGGCGAGGTCCGCGCCCCCCGGCGGCAGGCTCGGGCCGATATGCGCCGCGCCGAAGCGCAGCTGCCCCTGCACGAAGCCGCCGCGCTGGCTCATGCCCTTTGTGGGGTAGAAATTCACCGGTATGCCCTTCTCGAGCGCGGCGTGCGCCAGCAGGTCGCCGATGGTCAAAACGCCCTGGCCGCCGAGGCCGACGATGTACAGATCAAACCTTGTCTCCATCCGCTTACGCCTCCTTGCCGATCGCGCCCTTGGGGCAGACCGTGGAACACAGCCCGCAGCCGTTGCACACGCTTTGGTCGATCTCGACATGGCCCTCCGCGGCGGAAAGCGCCGGGCAGCCCGTGATGCGGATGCAGGCCCTGCAATCGATGCACTTAGCCGGATCGACGCGCATCCTCGCGTAAATTACGCCGCGCCGGTTCGACTGGATCGCGCACTCGCGCCGCGCCACAACGATCTTGACGCCCTTTTGCGCAAGGCACGCGCCGAGCACGCGCGTCATATCGATTTGGTCAAAGGGGTCGGTCACATAGATCTGCGAAACGCCCGTGCCGCGCAGTAGCTCGACGAGGTCGACGTTTTGCCACTCGCCATTTTGAAACTCCTGCGCCGTGTTCGGGTTGACCTGCATACCCGTCATGGCCGTCCAGCCGTTGTCCATCACGATCACGGTCACGTCGATGTTGTGCTGGATGGCGTTGACAAGGCCCGGCAGGCCGTTGTGGAACAGCGTCGAGTCGCCGATCGTCGCGATGACGGGCTTATCGACGCCGCTGTACACGAAGCCCTGCGCGCACGGGATCGACGCGCCCATCGAGATCTCCATCCAGATCGTGTCGAACGGCGGGTTCATGCCGAGTATCGTGCAGCCGATGTCGCCGGTCACGATCACCTCGTCCTTTTTATAGCCCGCCTTGCGCAAAGCGCTGTTGATCGCCATATAGGTACCGCGGTGCGGGCAGCCCGCGCAGCACGTGATCGGCCGCGGCAGCGCCTGCTCGGCCTCCGCGGCACCCGCCGCGAACGCTTCCTCCGGGAAAGCCACGCCGTCCGCGGCCAGGATCGCCTTGGCCACGTGCAGCGCGTTCAGCGAGCCGACCTTGTCGAGCGTGCCGTCGAGCTTGCCGACGACGCGCACGTCCTTTTTGAACTGGTGTGCGCGCACGCAGAGCTCGCGCTCAAGATACGGCTCGAGTTCCTCGGCCGCGACGACCGTGCCGCAGTGGTTGAGCAGTTCGTCGAGCTCCTCGCGCGGGTACGGCACGGAGCACGCGGTGCGAAGCACGGACACCGGCCGCCGCTTCCAGCCGTATCGTTCGGCAAGGGAGAGCGCCTCGTCGACGTACTGCTTCATCACGCCCGCCGTCACGACGCCGAGCCCGCCCGGTTCGCCCGAAAGGGTCAGCTTGTGCAATCCGTCCGCATGGATAAGCTCCGCGGCCTTCGCCAAAGCGCGGATGCAGTCCCTATGCTGCGCCATGCACATCTTCGCGCCCGCCTTGGCGTATTTCTCGATATCCTTTTTGACCACGGGCGCCGTCTCGTCCGGCAGAACGCGCGGGCCGATGTCCACCGCCGCGTGCGACTGCGCGACGTTCGTGACCGAGCGCACAAACACGGGCGCCTGGATCTTCTCGGACAGCTCGAACGCGTACACGATCATATCGTAGCTGTCCTGCACGCTGCCGGGCTCGAGCATGACCATATCCGTCATCAGCGCATAGCCGCGCGTGTCCTGCTCGCACATGCCGGTCGTAACGCCGGGGTCGTCGCAGACGTAGACGACCATGCCGCCGATCACGCCCGAGTGCGCGATGCCGACCATGGAGTCGTACGCCACGTTGAGGCCGGACATCTTCATCGTGCACAGCGACCGCTTGCCCGCCCACGCGTTCGTGGCCGCAATCTCGACGGCGACCTTCTCGTTGACGCTCCACTCGATGTGCGTGCCCGCGGTGTCCTTCATTTTCAGCAGGCTCCCGATCACCTCCGAAGACGGCGTGCCCGGGTAGCCCGTGATCACCTTCGCCCCGGCATGCAGAGCGGCGTAGGCTACCGCCTCGTTGCCGCTGGCCATCCGAATCGCCATTCAAGTTCCCCCGCTTTCCGTTTATATCTCTTTCTTCAGCGGACCCGCCCGGATCCTGGCCGCCGGTCCGCCCGTGAACTTCGCCTAAAAATTCAGCCGCTCCTGCGGCCGGAAGAACGGCGTGCCGCTCCGGCCGTACACGCCCATGGGATGCCGGCCGTTCTGGCGGACGCCGCTCTGGTCCCCAAAGCTTGCCTGCCGCTCCCGCGCATGCCGGGCACGGACGCTTTCATCACACAGCGCATCGTCACGGGCCGGCAGTCGAGCGGGAACAGGTCGCGCGCGGTCAGCGTCGGCCTGCCGTAGCTCTGATTTAATGTCCGGGAACAGCTCGCGGCACGCCGGCAGGCCCGGCGCCTCTTTTCGTTTATGAGAACTCCGCCAGTCCCTCGACGGCGTACACGCGCACCGGGCAGGAGTCCAGCCCCTTGATGGGCAGCGGCGCGTAGGACAGAAAGAACGTGTCTCGGCTCAGCTCCTCCAGGTTTTTGAGCACCTCGAGGAACACGATGTTTTCGGCGAGCAGGATGTCGTGGAACGGGCAGACGTCCTCGTTGCGGTTCTCGATGGAGACGCCGTCGCCAAAGCCAACGCACTTTGCGCCGCGGTCGCGCAGCCAGGCCGCAGTCTCGCCGTTGATGAGCAGCCTTTTATCCTCCGGGCCGTTCGTTTTGTCCGTGAACGGCTCGAGCTTATACGGCGAATCCAGTATCACCGCGTCGCCCGCGCGCATCCTATGCCCGCAGGCTTTCTCGAGCATCGCGGCCGTGATGTACGCGCTGGGCGCGGCGTCGTCAAAGCTGACGTAGAGGCCGCGGCCTAAAAACGTGGTCAGCGGCAGCGCGGAGGCGTCCGGCCATTCGTCGCGGTGGTGGTACGGGCATTCGACATGCGTGCCGAGGTGGCTCGTGATGTCGATGATCGTGTGGAAGTCCGGTATCCGCCCGCCCGTGTTGAAGCGGAACAGATGGCATCGGCGCGCCTCCGTCGCCGGGTCGAGCGGCTTGGACAGGTCGATCACGCGCAGGTTTCCCAGTTTTTCAGCACTCATCAGGCATCCCCTTTTCGTTGTGCGCGGTTCTCCGCCGCGCGGATTCGCTCCGCGATAAAGCTGCAACAGGGTACCGGTACGCCGCGGCCGCCCGCTGCGCTCAATACGAATATCCTCACGCGTACCCCCGAGCCGACAGTTTGGACCCCTGTCGATTGAAATCGATTGCGAAACAAATGATAGCATGCAAGCAAGCGCATGTCAATCATATTTGCCCGATTTTATGAAGAATTACGGGAAAAGGCCCGGGCAAATGGCCCGGGCCCAGCGCAAACGCTAAAACTCGCCGGAAAGAATCAGTCTATTTCTGCAATCGTTCCCCAACAAAGCAAACGAGGCGAACAACGGCCGCGCCGCGGCGCACTTTCGAATCTCCGTGTGTTCGGACAGCGCGCCCGCGCGTTACGTGGTCTCGCGCTCGACGATGCTCGAGATGATCATGATATTCTTCGTGATGGGCTTATTTTGGATGACGTCGATGAGGTTGCGCGCGGCGATGACGCTCAGGTCGAGGAGTTTGTTGTCGAGCGAGGTCAGCGGCGGCACGCTCGTCTCGGCGTAGACGGAGTTGTCGACGCCGATCACCGCGACGCGGCCAGGCACGTCGATGTGCAGCTCGCGCAGCGCGCGCAGCCCGCCGATGGCAAGAAGGTCGACCGCGTATACGATGCCGTCGACGTCCGGATGCGCGCTCATCAGCGCCTTCGTCGCGTCGCAGGCGCCCTGCTGGCCGCTCTCGCTCGGCCAGATGACGAATTCCGCGCCGGGGCACCACTGCCGCGCGCCGGTCTCAAAGCCGAGCTGCTTGAGCGAGTTGCTCGGCGTATAGCGGTCCACGACGAACGCAAGCTTCCGCTTGCCCCTGTCGGCGAGGAGCTTGACGCAGTTGCTCACGCCGTTCTGCTCGTCGGCGATGATGCCGTACACGTTCGGCAGGTCGAGGCAGCCGTTGGCGATGATGATCGGCGTGGCCGGCAGGTACTCCTGAATCGCGCGCTTGACCAGGTCCGACTGGAACGTGGAGCCGATCAGCACGGCCGCCTCCACGCGGCGCTGGCTGAGGATGCGGACGTAGGCGGCCTTCTCCTCCTCCGCGGGGCCGGTGTTCATGATGATGCAGCAGTAGCCGAGCTTGACGAACTCCCGCTCCATATAATACACGCCCTCGGTGTGGTGCGTGATGCGCATGTCCGAAACCAATATGCCGATGATGCCGGAAGCCTGGTTGACGAGGCCGCGCGCGGTCTCGTTCGGCGAAAAATGGTGCTCGTTGAGGTAGCGCAGCACCTTCTTGCGCGTCTCCCGATGCACGCCGCTCTTGTTGTTGATCACGCGGGAAACCGTGCTCGCCGATACGCCCAGCGCGGACGCAATATCATAGATCGTCATCCCGTTTCTTTTCCCCATTCCCGTTTCGTCTGCCCCCTGTGCCGCAGCGTTTTCTGCAATTTATCTTAGTATAGTTGCAAACCCGTGTCAAGTTTTTGCAATCGAAACCGACCCTGCCTGCGGCAATTTGGCCGCGGCGCGCCGCGTCTCCCGCCGCAACCGCAACCGGCCGTTCGGTCCGGCCGGCGCAAGTTCGCCCGCCTGTGCGTAAAATCCCGCTGAATGCCGGCGGCCGCCGCCTTGACAACGCGGAGCGCGGTTTGTACAATAGGTATCGGTTGCAACCGATTTCATAACGGAATGGATTGGGAGGGCGAAACGATGATCCGAACCAGCGAAGAAAAGCTTGTCCAGACGAAAACGAACCACCTCGGCGGCGAGGGCACGATCCTCATCCGCAGCCTGCTCAACGGCCCGGACGAACTGTACGGCAAGGGCCGCGTATTCGCGCACACGACGATCCTGCCGGGCGCAGGCATCGGCTACCACGTGCACAGCGGCGAGTCCGAGACCTACTATATTTACAGCGGCGAGGGCGAGTTCAACGACAACGGCACGCTGCGGCACGTGTCCGCCGGCGACGTGACGTTCACGGCCGACGGCGAGGGCCACTGCCTGCGCAACACGGGCGCGGAGCCGCTCGAATTCATCGCGCTGATCCTGTATCATTAAGGCCGACCGACAAAGCGGCGCCGCAAGCGGCAGCACGCCGCGCTGGCTTTTCGGCGGCGCAGCCGACGCGCCGCGTGGGCCGGTGCGAATACGAAGCACGACCCGCGCAAAAACGGCGCGCTTTTCCCCAGACCAGAAAGGACCGCTTGACATGAACAACCGATTTGACGAGGAGCTGTTTTTAACCAACGAAACGGGCCGGCGCCTGTTCCACACCTATGCCGAGCGCCTGCCCATCATAGACTACCACTGCCACCTGCTGCCGCAGGAAATCTACGAAAACAAACAGTTTGAGGACCTGGGCGAGATGTGGCTCGCGCACGACCACTACAAGTGGCGCGCGATGCGCGCGTTCGGCATCGACGAGCGGCTGATTACGGGTTCCGCAAGCTACCGCGACAAGTTTCTCGCGTTCGCCGGCATATTCCCGGAATTGATCGGAAACCCGCTGTACGTCTGGTGCACGCTCGAGCTTTCCCGCTATTTCGGCATCGACGAGCCGCTGTCCCCCGAAAACGCCGGGTCCGTCTACCGCCGCGCGGGCAAGCTGATCCAAGAAAAGCGCATGGGCCCGCGCTATTTTATGGAGGCCTCGAACGTGGAGTTCGTCAGCACGACCGAGGACCCGGTCGACGACCTGCGGTACCATGTCCTGCTGCGCGATGAAAAGGATTTTGCTGTCAAGGTCGTGTCGGCGTTCCGCCCGGACAAGGCCATGTACTGCGAGAAGGCTTCCTTCCCCGCCTATCTGCCGCAGCTCGAGGCCGCGGCGGGCATGAGGATCGGGCGCTTCCGGGACCTGATCGCGGCGCTTGAGAAGCGGCTTATGGCGTTTGCCGCGATCGGCTCCGCGGTCAGCGACTGCGGGCTCGAGTATTTCCATTGGCGCGATTACACGGAGCGGGACGTCGACGGCATCCTAGCTAAGGCGCGCGCGGGCGAGCCCCTCTCCGCCGCCGAAATCGACCAATACCGCACGGCGTTTCTGCTCGAGCTTGCGCGCATGTATGAGCGCAACGGCTTTGTGATGCAGCTGCACGTGGGCACGCTGAAAAACGCCAACGCCGCCATGTTCCGCGCGCTCGGGCCGGACACCGGCTACGACTGCACGCGCAGCGGCTCGGACATCGAGAGCCTCTCCCTCCTGCTTGACGCGCTGAACAGCGAGGGCCGTCTTCCGAAAACGATCCTCTACCCGCTCAACGGCATCGATATCGAAGCCTACGCGGTGCTCGCCGCGGGCTTTTGCAAGGGGCCGGCGCGCGGGCACGTGCAGCTCGGCGCGCCGTGGTGGTTCAACGACCAGGTCTACGGCATCGAGCGGCAGTTTGAGGCCGTCGCAAATCTCTACCCGATCGCGCTCTCCGTGGGCATGCTGACCGACAGCCGCAGCTTTCTAAGCTACCCGCGGCACGAGCTGTACCGGCGGCTTTTGTGCAATTACTTCGGCAAGCTGATCGAGCGCGGCGAGTACTTCTCGGACGAGGCGGCTCTCCGGAACATCATCGAAAACGTCTGCTACCGCAACGTCAAGGCGTTCTTCGGGATTTAAGCGGTTTTATGTTTTGCGCGACGGCGCGGTGCATCCATGGCCGCCGCTCACTTTGAAATGTGCGTTTTGGAACGCGGCAAGGAGCTAGTTATGCAAGTTTACGAAAAATCCCCGCACCAGCTGAGCGGCGCAACCGTGTCCATGGTCCGCGGAGAATCGGCCGACTTCCTGCTCGTCGAGGGCGAAAACCCCGGCTTTATCGGCGAAGATCGCGACGGCGCGTTCCTCGCGCCGCTCGTCCACGAGAACGCGGCGCTTCTGCGCAAGCTATTCCCGTTCACCGCGCCAAAGCCCATGCTCGGCAACGACCGCAGCGTGGGCGTGGGCGACCGGCTCGGCATCGCGGGGCCTGGGCACATCCGCGTGTTCGGGCGCTTTGACGCTTCGCCCGTGCTCGCGCAGCAATCCGTCCGCGAGCTGACGCTGACAAACCGCACGTTTTCCGACGTGCTCGACGCGGCGACGTTTGCGGTGTTCCGCGAGGATTTTACCAGGCCGTTCGGCGCGGACGGCGACCACCTCAAGACGGACGCGGAGGTCCAAACCGCGCTCGACGCGGGCTACACGATGGTCACGCTCGACTGCAGCGAGAAGATCCGCAACGACGTTGCCGCGATGACGCGCGCCGAGGTCGACGCGGCCTACCGTCCCGACCCGGAGCTCGAGGCGCTGTACTGCGGCAGGACGTTTTGCGTCGAGAGCAAGCGAATCGAATTCGACGAGGAGACGTTCCGCAGGGCGGTGTTGATCTATCAGGCTGCGCTCGGCCACGCCGCGCACATCTACGAAACGTTGATCAAGAGCAGCGCCGCGGACTTCGAGCTGTCCATCGACGAGACCATGACGCCGACCACGCCCGCGCAGCACTACTTCGTGGCGAGCGAGCTCGTGCGCCGCAACGTCAGGTTTGCGACGATCGCGCCGCGCTTTTGCGGCGAGTTTCAAAAGGGCGTCGATTACATCGGCGACCTCGCGCAATTTGAGGCGGAGCTTGCCGTGCACGCGGCGATCGCGCGGCACTTTAACTACAAGCTCTCGATCCACTCCGGTTCGGACAAGTTCTCCGTGTTTGCGCTGATCGGCAAGCACACGCGCGGCCGCTTCCACATAAAGACCGCAGGCACGAACTGGCTCGAGGCCATGCGCGTCGCCGCGGCGGCGGACCCCGCGCTGTACCGGGAGGTGCACGCGTTCGCGCTGTCCGCGTTCCCCCAAGCGACGAAGTACTACCACGTCACAACGAACCTCGCCAACATTCCGCCGCTCGGCACGCTCGCCGACGCGGAGCTGCCGCGGCTGTTTGAGCTAAACGACGCGCGCCAGCTCATCCACATCACCTACGGGCAGATACTCGGCGCGAAGGACGCGTCCGGCGCGCCGCTGTTCTCGGAGCGCCTTTACAGGCTCTGGCGCGAACACGCCGGCCTCTATGCCGAGCGCCTCGACGCGCACATCGGCAAGCACCTCGCGCTGCTGTATAGCGGCATCGGGCGGGAGGCCTGACCGGGCGCGAGCACGCCGGCCCCTACGCCGGGCGCCCCGGCGCGCACACCGGCAAGCACCTCGCGCTGCTGTATGGCGGGATCGAATAAAAAATCCTGACCGGCTTGCGGCTTAGCCCGCGGTAAACCGAAAATAGACCTGCGGCACGGACCGGTCCTCCGCGTCCGCGTCCGTCGAAACGACCGCGCCGCCCATGGCCAAATAGAAGCCTTGGGCGGCGGCGTTATATTTGTTGCAGGCCACGATAAACTCCGTGTGCCCGGCCTCGCGCATGGCGTCGCGCGCCGTCTCAAACAGCGCCTTCCCGACGCCCAGCCCCTGGTGCTCCCGCAGCACGTATAAAAGCCCGATCTCCTGCATGCCGGAAAACGGCTCCCGCGCCCGCCCGCCGCAGCTCATGTATCCGACGATCTCTCCGCGCTCGACCGCCACGTACAGTTGAGCGTTTCGGTCGGCAAGCAGTGCCCGGAATCTCTCCGCCTGCGCCGGAATGTCGAAACCGTCCAGCTTTTCGTCCGGATAGACGCCGCGGTACGTCGTCTCCCAGACCGCGCGCTTGACCCGCGCGATCCTCTCGCAGTCGTCCTCCCGCGCCCTTCGCACGATCAACGCGCATCCTCCTTCCGGCATTTGCCGGTCATGCCCCTCCGCCCTCAGCGCGTTTGCCGACAGCAGCCTTTCACTCCTAACGCTGAACTCCTTCCGGCATTGGCCGGTCATGCCCTTCCTTAACTCTTAACCCTGAACGGCACGCGGCAAAATCCGTCGCGGGCGCAATTGTCGCAGCCCGCCCGCCGCAAACCTTTCGAAACCGGCCGCCGTATGCGCGCCGACGGCGTTCCTTCCCGTTCATGCCCCCGCCGCCCGCGTCCCGCGCGCAACCGCATCCCGCCCGTTACCGCCGGATCAGCAGCACCGCCACGTCGTTGACGTTCGTCCCGGTCGGGCCGGTCACGACCAGCCCGCCGCAGCGCGCGAGCGCGCGATAGGCGTCGTTCCGCTCCAGAGCGCCGCACACGTCGACGCCCTGCTGGCTCAGCGCGCGGTCGGTGTCCCCGTCGACATAGCCGCCCGCGGCGTCCGTCGGGCCGTCGGTCCCGTCGGAGCCGACGGAGATGACCGCCGTACCGGCAAGCCCCGCAATTCCCCGGGCGGCGGCGAGCGCAAGCTCCTGGTTCCGGCCGCCGAGGCCGGGGCCGGTCACGCGCACGACCGTCTCCCCGCCCACGACAAACGCCAGGGATTCTTTCGCGTCCGCGTGATACCGCGCGATCGCGGCAAGAAAGCTGCCCGCCTCGCGCGCTTGACAGGTCAGGCTGTCCGTCAGCACCGCGGCGCGGTAGCCGAGCTTCCCGGCCTCGCTTGCCGCGGAGGCGCAGAGCTGCCGCACGCTGCCGATAACAAGCGTCTCGACGTTGTCGAGCCGTTTCGGCGTCTCCTTTTGCAGCAATTCGAGAGCGGCGCCGCTCAGCCGCAGCCGGTATTTTTCGACGACCGCGAGCGCCTCGGCCGATGTCGAACGGTCCGCGCACGCGGGCCCCGAGGCGATCATGTCCGCCGGGTCGCCGACGATGTCCGACAAAATGATCGAAACCACGCGCGCCGGAGCGCAAAGCTGCGCGAACCGTCCGCCCTTGACCGCGGAGAGCCGCTTGCGCACCGTGTTGATTTCCACAATGTCCGCGCCGCTCGCCAGGAGCTGCCGCGTAACGTCCGCCAGCTCCGCGGCGTCGATCAGCGGCGCCTCGAACAAAGCGGAGCCGCCGCCCGACAATAAAAACACGACCGCGTCGTCCGCCGAAAGGCCGGTCACGAGCGCGATCGCGTGCCTGGTGGCCAAAAACGAGTTCTCGTCCGGCGACGGGTGCCCCGCCTCAAATACCGTAAACCGCTCGATTTCGCCCTTGCCGTGTCCGTATTTTGTGATCGCGACGCCGCCGGCGATCCGCTCGCCCAGCGCGCCGGCCGCCGCTCTGGCCATGCCCCAGGCCGCCTTGCCCACGGCGACGACATGGACGCGCTCCGGCAGACGTGTCCCGGACAGCGCGTTTTTGACCGCCGCGTCCGGCAGCGCGCTGTCGATCGCGGCCCGGACGATCCGTTCGGCGTCCTCGCGAAGCCCCATACGCCACCCATCCTCCCGATCGTTTGTATCGCGCCGCCGCGGCCGTCCGTCCGCTCCTCGGGTTAATGCCCCTAATCGGAGCCCTCCGCCCGCGCGTACTGCTCCGCCGATATATTGAGGTGCTCGGCCATATACCGCCTGGCCAGCGCCGCGTTGCGCGTCGCGATGGCCGCGGCGAGCTGCTTGTGCGTCGCGATTCCTTTCGCGCCGAACAGCGCGACGTGATACTCGATCATCCGAAGGTACGTCTCGCTCAGCACCTCAAACGTCTTGATGATCGCAAAGTTGCGGGTCGCCCGCGAAATCTGCGCGTGGAACGCCACATCGCAGCGCGCAATCTCCCCCTGGGCCGACGCGCCCTCCATCGCTTCCGCGAGGCGGAAGAGATTGTTTACCTCGTCCATGTCGATGCCCTGCGCAGCCAGGCCCGCCGTCTCCACCTCGAAAATTTTGCGGAACTCCAGCATGCTGACAAGGTCGTTCCGGTCCAGCGACAGCGCTGGGAATACCGCCTCGGGCGGCCCGCCGAAAGCGCCGTCGCACACGTACGTGCCGCTGCCGCGCACGCTCCTTAAAATCCCGAAACTGCTAAGCTGGTGGATGGCCGCGCGCACGGAACCGCGGCCGACGCCGAGCATCCGGCAGAGCTGCTGCTCCGTGGGGATGCGGTCGCCGCTTTTCCAGGTTCCGTCCCCGATGCCCGCCCGGATAAAGTCGAGCACCCGCGCGCCGGCATTGGCGGGGGCGAAAGGCTCCCGGTCGATCGTGTCCATACAGAATCCCTCCATGCCGGAAAATAGTCGGAATCCGAGCCGCTCCGATCGCACGATGGAAACAATATGCAATGCAAATGATACTTACGTGAAAAAGCGCCGTCAAGAACGGGGTTTTATCCGCCCGGCCGGTTTTTGCCCGCGCGGCCGCATCCGCCGAAGGCTCGGCAAGCGTTGCCGCGGAGCGCGCGCGCCGGCGCGCGTGCGTTTAACCCTGCGCGTCCTTCGGCGCGAGCACGTAGCAATCGACGCAGAGCTTCTCGCCGGTCTGATGGAAGTCGAACGAGAGGCAGCCGCCGCAGTCGTGCACGCAGCCCATGCGGTTCGTCTGCGTCACCGCAAAGCCCGCCGCGCTCTTTTTGTAGAAGCCCGCGTTAAAATTCTCAGGGTGGTTGTACGGGTAGGCGTTACGAAGCGCGCGCAGCGAGTGCGGCGCGTTCTCGAGATAATAATACGCGCCGAGCACGGCGCCGCCCCTCTTCAGAAACGGCCGGAACCGAGGCAGGTAGGGCGTGTTGGAGAACAGGTTGTGGCAGTTTGTGCTGAGGTAATCGATCAAAAAGTCGACCGTGCCGTGGCGCAGCGGCAGGTCGCCGCTCCCGTTGACCATGTAGACGATCGTCAGGTCGAGGTCCATGCGCTCGATGTTGCGCTTGTACATATTCAGCAGCTCCGGGAAGCGGTCGACGAGGATCAGCGTGTCCTCTTTGTGCAGCGACTTTAGGTACGGATACAGGAAGAAGAACGAGTTGAGCTGCGTCTCCAGTATCACGCGCGCGCCCGCGCCCTGCATCAAGAACGAGAACAGCCAGTTGGACGTGCGCTGGAACAGCACGCTGAGCTCCTGCGAGAGCATCTTGTACTTGGCGCGCAGCGTGTCCGGCTTCTCGTGGTTGTCGAACGGGTTCCCTTCGCAGACCAATATGCCGTTCTCGACCGCGGCGTGATAGCCGCACTCGCACGCGAGCGTGCAGTTGTCGATATACTGGTAGTCCATCTGCGCGTCCTTTAGGTACAGCGGCTTGTGGCAATGCGGGCACTCGAGCAGGCCGAGGCACGAGATCGGGAATCCGTGCGACTCGTGCTTGGCCTTCTCCCAGTTGTACAGCTCGTTCTGACGCAGCGAAAGCATCTCGTCGTCGAGCATCTTCAGCTGCATGTTGATGCGCTTAATGTCGGAATAAAACGACTGCCGCCGCACCTCGAGGATGTTGTAATAGTGCATGTAGTCCTCGATGGCGACCCAGTTCGACAGGCGCTTGAGCGACGTTAAATGCTCGATCTCCTGGATCGAGAACCCCATGTTCTTCCACATGTTGATATAGTACAGCTCCTGCACGTCGCCGTCGTCGAAGCGGTGCTGCCCGTTCACCTTCTTGGGCAGGAGCAGCCCCTGCTTGATGTAATAGCGTATCGTGGACAGCGGCAGGTTCGACTTTTTGGCCAGTTCGCTGATCCGCATCTTAAAAGTCCTCCGGCAATGAAGGGGATAAAAACCGATACCTAGCTTTCAGTTTTGTTTTCGGAGCGGCCGGAATTTTACAAACCTGAACGCACCTTTTTGGTCTATACAGATTTCCGCTAAAAAAAATCTTGACGTACACCATAGTATAGCCAACAGAATCGATCTGTCAAGAAATCGCAAGGCCGCCGCTCCGGTTCCGGCGCAGCCGTCCCACGGCAATCCCTCCCCGGCCGGAACCGGACCGACAGGCAAAGGGTCATCGCAAAAACGGATATCCCGGACAAACTTATGATATAGTGATCGGAATCGTGCCGGCGCGCCATGCTGCGCCCCGCCCACCGGCGCAACCGGCCGGCACAGCGAATGAGGGGTAACATCCATGAGCTTTCAGGTGGAACTGAAAAACATCGCAAAGGACTTTAAGACGTTCCGCGCCGTCGACCACATCAATCTCGAGATCGAGAAGGGCGAGATCGTGTCGCTGCTCGGCGCGAGCGGCTGCGGAAAGACCACGACGCTGCGCATGATCGCCGGGCTGATCGCGCCCACCGAGGGCAGCGTTTTGATCAACGGGAAGGACGTGACCGCGCTGCCGCCGTACAAGCGCGACGTGTCGATGGTGTTCCAGAACTACGCTTTGTTTCCGCACATGACGGTTTACGAAAACATCGTGTACGGTCTGAGAAACCGCAAGATCCGCGACAAGGCCACGCTTGATGCAAAGGCCGCCGAGGTGCTGCGCATCGTGCAGCTCGCGGGCCAGGAGACGAAGTATCCGCGCCAGCTCTCCGGCGGACAGCAGCAGCGCGTGTCGCTGGCCCGCGCGCTCGTGGTTCAGCCGCAGGTCATGCTGTTCGACGAACCGCTGTCCAACCTCGACGCAAAGCTGCGCGTGCAGACGCGCACGGAGATCCGGAGCCTCCTGAAGATGCTCGGCGTGACCGCCGTGTACGTCACGCACGACCAGGAGGAGGCGCTGACGATCTCGGACCGCATCGCCGTTATGCACCGCGGCAAGATCGAGCAAATCTCGCTGCCCGCCGAGCTCTACCGCTCGCCCAAGAGCCGGTTCGTCGCGGATTTCATCGGCCAGGCCAACCTGTTCGAGGGCGCGGCCGAACCATCGGGGCGGCAAACGCTGCTCAAGCTCGAGGACGGCACGAAGATACTTTGCACGCCGGAGCCGGGCGTGACCGCCCAAGGGAAGCGCTGCGCGCTCGTGCGGCCGGAGAGCGTCCGCATCACCGCAGAGCGCACCACTCTGGACAACTGCTTCCCCGCGGCCGTCGTGCAGAGCAGCTTTTTAGGCAACACGGTCCGCTACGAGGTTTCGCTCGGCAATCACAGGACGATCGTCGTGCAGGCGCATCCCGACGACCCGCTGCTTCCAAGCGGCGCGAACGTGTTCGTCAGCTTCCCGGCCGAGAAGGCCATCCTGCTCGATTCATAAGGCTTCGGTTCCTAATAATACCGAAAAACTAACCAGGAGGAGAACACCAATGAAAAAAACCGCAATTCTCATGTTGGCTCTGGCGCTTGTTCTTTCACTGATCGGCTGCGCGCCGAGCGCGCCGGCGGAGCCGGCCGAAGCCACGGCCGCGCCGGCCGCCGAGGCCACCGCGGCCCCCGACGCGGCAACGGAAGCCACCCCCGACTACTCCGGCCAGAAGATCGTCGTGCAGGTCTGGGGCGGCACGTACGAGGAAACGCTGCGCAACTACGCGATCCCCATGTTTGAGGAGCAGACCGGCGCGACCGTCGAAGTTTTGACCGGCGCGGCCCCGATCGCCCAGCTCGCCACGGAGGGCGCCAACGCGTCCGTCGACGTGCTGCATCTCGACGATGCCGAGATCGTCACCGGCGAACCCATGGGCATCTTCGAGACGCTCGACCTAACCAAGATCCCGAACGCGGCCGACCTGTACGAGCAGGCGTTCAAGTATGACACCGCCGTCGTCACGAACTGGGGTACCTACGGCATCTGCTACCGCACGGACCTCGTCAAGACCGCGCCGAAGTCGTGGAACGACCTGTGGAGCGAGGAATACGCGGGCGGCAAGCTCGGCTTCTACGACTACACGATGGGCGGCGGCTTCGAGACGCTCGACATGCTTTCCCGCATCGACGGCACCACGCTCGACAACACCGCCAACTGGGACAACCTCTTTACTAAGCTCGACACGCTCAAGCCCAGCATCGGCCTGTTTTTCAACTCGAACGAGGAGGCCGCCACGCAGATGACCAACGGCGACCTGATCGCGACCACCTGGACGAACGGCCAGGCCATCCGTCTCAAGAACTCCGGCGTGCCGGTCGCATACGCGATGCCCGAGGAGGGCGTGCCCGCCATGACGTCGTTCACCGGCATCACGAGCGGCTCGCAGAACAAGGAGCTGGCGTACATCTTCGTCAACATCCTGCTCAGCCCCGAAGTGCAGCAGGCGTACGCGGAGAACAACTTCTACGCGCCGTCCAACTCCAAGACGCAGATCTCCGACGAGCTCAAGGCCTTCATGCCCTACGGCGCGGACCAGGTCGCCAAGCTGATCTACCTCGACACCGCCACGCTGGAGCCGGTCAAGAACGACCTCATCGAGCGCTGGGAGCAGGAGTTCAAGAACTAACCTTACCGGCTTTCCTCGGGGTATGGACCCCGCCCAACCCCACAGCGCCTCCCCGCGGGCGGTCCGCCCGCGGGGAGGCCCAAACTCCATCCGGCACACACAAAACTCCCTTTTGAAACGGCGGTGACGCGAAATGCGCAAAAAAACTGACCGCGGCGACTCGATGAGCTACGTAAACCTCTGGTACCTGACCATTCCGCTTGTTGTGGTGCTGATCCTGTTCGCTCTGCCCATGCTCCGCATGCTCTATATGAGCTTCACCGAGTTTATGGGCGTCGGCAAACCGCACGGCGGCTTTACGCTCGACTACTACGCGAAATTCTTCGCATCGAAATATTACTGGAAAATACTGGGCCTGACGCTGTACTTCGGCCTCGTGTCGACGCTGTTTTGCATGGTGTTCGGCTACCCGGTGGCCTACCGGCTCTCGCGCATGCACGGGAACGCGCGGCACCTGTTCAACGCGCTGACCATGCTGCCGCTCTGGGTTGCGATCACCGTGCGCCTGTTCGGCTGGATGAACCTGATGTCGACGAACGGCCTCATCAACAGGATCGCGCTCCTGTTTTCCGAGAAAGGTCTCGTGCTGATGGGCACGAACACGGCCGTGCTGATCGGCCTGATCTACTGCGGCCTGCCCTACTTCATCATGATCATGACCGGCCCGCTCGAGAACATCCACCCGAGCATCGAGGAGGCGTCGTACGTGTTCGGCGCGGGAAAAACCAAGACGTTCTTCACCGTCGTGGTCCCGATGACGGCCAAGGCGGCCATATCCGGCGCGACCGTCGTGTTCGCGCTCAACACGGCCGCGTTCGTCGTGCCGATCATGCTCGGCAACGGCAAGGTCGTCGTGATGACGAACCTCATCTTTAACCGCGCGACCTACAACTACGACTGGGGCTTTGCCGCCGCGCTCTCGATGGTATTCATGTTCGTGGCGCTCGTCATCACAAACATCGGCAGCGCGATCGGCCGTGAGAAGAAGCGGCGCCCCGCCGTCATCGCCGAACCGGAGGTGGATACGCATTGAAACGGGACAATCTGTTCAGCAACTGCCTAATGGCGCTCGTATACCTGTTTTTGCTGCTGCCGCTCGTCGTCGTGATACTGAGCGCGTTCGGCACGACCGAACACGTCACGTTCCCGCCGAAGGGCTTTACAACGCGCTGGTTTACCGAGGCGCTCGGCAACGCGCAGTTCCGGGACTCGCTGTGGATCACGCTCAAGCTCTCCGTCGTCAGCGTCGCCATCGCCACGGTTCTCGGCGTCATGGTCAGCCTGTATTTCTGGAAGAGCGAGGGCCGGGGCAGGGCGGTGTTCGAGTCGATCTTCACCGCGCCGATCATCGTGCCCACCGTCATCAGCGCGGTCGCGTTCTTGATCTATTTCTCCGCGTTCAGCTTCATCGACACGTTCTGGAAGCTCGCGCTCGCCTACATCGTGATCGAGATCCCGTACATCATCCGCTCCGTCACCGCGAGCCTCAGCACGCTGGACGCAAGCTTTGAGGAGGCGTCGCTCGTGCTCGGCGCGCGGCCGCTCAAGACGCTGTTTCGCGTGACGCTTCCCTGCATCCGCAGCGGCATATCGGTAGGCGCGATCTTCGCGTTCATCGTGGCGTTCGACGAGTCGGTCATCGTTATGTTCATTCGAAACGCGCGCACGATCACGTACCCGCTGCGGCTGTATTCGTACATTACGCAGTCGTTCACGCCGCTCGTGTCGGCGCTGGCCACGCTGTTTATCGTGCTCACGTTCGCGCTGATCTACTTCCTGGATAAGAGGATCGGCATCGGCAAGATGTACTGAGCCGCAAAAACGGAATAAAACCCGCGCAGAAACGGCCCGTCCGGCGCTGCGCCTTGGTATCGCTTTTCTCTCCGGGGCGGCGGTCCCGGGGAAAAAATAAAACCGACAGTAAGAAGGAGTACAAACACTATGAGCAACAAAAAGGTGGAAATCATGATCGACAACGAACGCATTGTCGTCGAGCTGTACGTGGACAAGGCGCCGTTGATCTGCAACTTGATTCTCGATAATCTGCCTGTCGAGGGAACCGTGCAGCACGCCAAGCTGAACGGCCAGCTGTTCTTTGCGACGCTGCCCTTCACGACGCCGTTTGAAAATAAATGCCCCGGCGGCGCGCTCAAGCACGGCGACGTCGCCTTCTATAACCCGCGCAACCAGCTGTGCTTTCTGTACGGCGTAGGCACGGACGAGCCGCTGCCGATCAGCCACATCGGGCGCATCGTGGAGGGGCTGGACCGCGTCGAGATCATCGGCATGCGCAACTGGATGAAGCAGGGCAGCCGCCTGACCGTCACAAAAGTCGTGGACTAACGGAAACTGAGCATATTTGAGGAGGAGACCAACAATGGACTGGAAAGAAGTAAAGAAGAAGATCATCGCGCGCCGCGAGGCGGTCTGGTTTGACATGCCCGACGAGATCAAGCGCATCTCCGTGGGCGACATCCCGCGCGGCACGAGCGTATATAACCAGTACTTCACCGTGCTGATGTTCGCCGAGGGCGAGATGCGCACGATGAGCGACGAGGTGCTCTGGCACCTGCGCAGCACGGCGACCGACGAGAGCACGGACCTTGTCACGCTGCTCAAGTTCGCCAAGAGCATTTTAACCTACAAGATGGAGTTCTTCGATTTTGTCGGCCTGACGGAGAGCACCGAGATCATGCGCGACTACATCGACTGTTTCCCGTCGATTCACACGCACAAGGAGTTCGTCGAGCTTACCGACGAGCTGCTCGTCTACATCAACCGCGAGCATATGTGGGTGGACATGGTGTTCCCGTGGGGCGTCTCCATGGGCTTCCAGAAAAAGGCGTAACAAACGAGTCCCAACGAGCGCCGCTGTTGCAATCAATCGCGGCGCTTTTTTGCAAAACTAAACCGAAGGAGGCCGGTCTATGAAAAAGATCATCAACAACCCCGGTAACGTCGTGGACGAAATGCTGCAGGGCCTCGTTGCCGCCTATCCCGACCGGCTCGAGCTTCTTGCCGAGCCGAAGGTGATCCTGCGCAAGGAGAAAAAATGCGGCAAGGTCGCGCTGATCTCGGGCGGCGGCAGCGGCCACGAACCGGCGCACGCGGGCTTTGTCGGCAAAGGGATGCTCGACGCGGCCGTGGCCGGCAACGTGTTCGCCTCCCCCGCGCCGGACCAGATCCAGGCCGCCATCGCGGCCGCCGACGCAGGCAAGGGCGTGCTGCTCGTCATCAAGAACTACTCCGGCGACGTGATGAATTTCACGATGGCCGCCGAGCTTGCCGAGATGGACGGCGTGACCGCGGACTACGTGGTCGTCGACGACGACGTGTCGATCTCAAAACAGCAGCAGAACGCGGGCCGGCGCGGCATCGTCGGCACGATATTCGTGCACAAAATTGCCGGCGCTTTGGCTGAAGAAGGCGCGCCGCTTGCCGATGTCAAGGCGATGGCCGAGCGCGTGATCCAGAATACGCGCTCGATGGGCATGGCGCTGACCCCGTGCATCGTGCCGGAGGCCGGCGCGCCGAGCTTTACGCTCGCCGACGACGAGATGGAGCTCGGCATGGGCATCCACGGCGAGGCCGGCGTCAAGCGGCAGCGCGTGCTGAACGCCGCCGAGACGGTCTCGGCGCTGCTTACCCCCATCCTCGACGAGTTGAATCTATCCGCGGGCGACGAGGTCGCCGCGATCGTCAACGGCCTCGGCGCGACGCCGCTGATGGAGCTTTTGATCGTCAACCGCGAGCTGCACCGCCAGCTTGGCGAAAAGTCGGTTGTCATCGGCAAGACCTTCGTCGGCAACTACATGACGGCGCTCGAGATGGCGGGCTGCTCGATCTCGATCCTCAAGCTCGACGCGGACACGAAGCGCCTGCTGCACGCGGCCGCGGATACGCCCGCGCTGACCGTATGAGGAGGGCATACGCATGCTGAACGGCACGGACATTGTCGAGATCCTCGACCGGATCGCGGACCGCATGATCGAGCAGGCGGACTACCTCTCCGAGCTCGACGCCGTAAACGGCGACGCGGAGCACGGCATCAACATGAAGAAGGGCTTCTCCGCGCTCAAAGCCGAGCTGACCCCGCTTTCCGGCCTCCTCCCCGGCGCGATTCTGCTCGCCGCGGGCAAGACCATCATGAGCAAGACCGGCGGCTCCGCCGGCGCTCTGTACGGCACGGCCTTCCTCGAGGCCTCGAAAGCCGCCGCGCAGCGCACTTCGCTCGACGCCGCGGCCGTCGGCGCCATGATCCGCTGCGCGCTCGACGGCATGATGCGCCGCGGCGGCGCGCAGCCCGGCGACAAAACCATGATCGACACCATATTCCCCGCCAACGCCGCCTTCCAGCGCGAGCTGGAGAACGGCGCGGGCCTTGCCGCCTGCATAGCCGCCGCCGAGCGCGCCGCCAAGGCGGGCATGGAGAGCACGAAGGATATGGTCGCCAAGAAGGGCCGCGCGTCCTACCAGGGCGAGAGCAGCAAAGGCTCGCAGGACCCCGGCGCCACCTCGATGTACTATTGTTTCGAGCAGGCGAACGAGTATTTGAGGCAGAGGGAACGGTAGCGCGCGGGAGGTATACGGGAGAACGTTGAGGGCCCCGCCCTCATGCTCCCGCTTCTTTTCTTGAAGAAAAGAAGCAAAAGAGCAGGAAGATGACCCGTTTTTCGTCGGGTTTCCAAAGGGGGTTTCCCCCTTTGGGGGGGCTGAAGCTGAGCGAAGCCTGTGGCGGGTGAAGCGAAGCGAAAGCCCAGTGAGCAAAGGAGCACAGGCCCAAATGGGCATGTGCGACCATTGCGAACTGTGGAAAAGGGCAACGCCCCTGCATCAAAAAGCTAAGGCCGCGGCAAATGCCGCGGCCCTATTTCATGCGCCCACCTCCGCTGACCGCACAGGGATACGTCGAGGGCTCCGCCCTCATGCTCCCGCTTCTTTTCTTGAAGAAAAGAAGCAAACGAGCAGGAAGATGGCCCGTTTTTCGTTGGGTTTCCAAAGGGGGTTTCCCCCTTTGGTGGGGGGCTGAAGCTGAGCGAAGCCTGTGGCGGGTGAAGCGAAGCGAAAGCCCAGTGAGCAAAGGAGCACAGGCCCAAATGGGCATGTGCGACCATTGCGAACTGTGGAAAAGGGCAACGCCCCTGCATCAAAAAGCTAAGGCCGCGGCAAATGCCGCGGCCCTATTTCATGCCGTTCCGCCACCCGCCCCTCCGATTTGATTCCCCCGCATAATTTATGGTACAGTAAAAAAAACGCGGCCAACGGGCCGGGGCCGGGCCGCGTTCGCCCGGCCCGACCCGATCCTCCGCATAAATAACAACGGAAACGAGGTGTTGCATGCCGAAACAGCTGCTGGATAAACTGTGGCAATCCACGCGCTCCGTGCTGCCGATTTTCGCGACCGTGTGCCTGCTGCACGCGCTGCTCGTGCCGCTGCCGGCATGGACGTTCGCCTCGTTTTTAGTCGGCTCGCTGCTGCTGATGCTGGGCATGGCGCTGTTCACGACCGGCGCGGACATGGCGATCGAGCCGATGGGCGAAACGATCGGCGCGGAGCTGACCAAGACGCGCAGCCTTCCGATCATTGTGCTGTTCGGTTTTTTGCTCGGCGTCGTCGTGACGATCGCGGAACCGGACCTGCAGGTGCTGGCGCGCCAGGTGCCGTCCGTGCCGGACCTCGTGCTGATGCTCGCCGTGGCCGGCGGCGTGGGGCTGTTCCTCGTGCTGGCGCTGCTGCGCATTCTGTTCCAGATTTCGTTTTCGCTGCTGCTCTGGATCTCTTACGCGGCGGTGTTCCTTTTGGCGGCGCTCGCCACGCCGAACTTCCTCGCCGTCGGCTTCGACGCGGGCGGCGTGACGACGGGGCCGATCACGGTGCCGTTCATACTCGCGCTCGGCGCGGGCATATCCGGCGTGCGCGGCAGCCGATCTGCCGAGCAGGACAGCTTCGGCATGTGCGCGCTCTGCTCGATCGGGCCGGTGCTGGCCGTCATGCTGCTCGAGCTGTTTTTCGACGCGGGCGCGACGGGCTACGCCTATACCCCACCCGGCGCCGTCGCGTCCGCGGGCGGCCTTGCCCGCGCGTACGCGCGCCAGCTCGCCGCGTCGCTTGCCGAGGTCGCGCTCGTGCTGCTGCCGGTCGTGGCGATATTCGGCATGCTGCAATTGGTCCGCCGCCGCCTGCCGCGCGGACAGCTCGTGCGCATCGGCGTCGGCGTCCTGTACACGCTCGCGGGGCTTACGATATTCCTCTCCGGCATCCAGCTCGGCTTTCTGCCGGCGGGCACCGTCCTCGGCAAAGCGCTCGCGCTGTCCCCGTACCGCGGCGCGCTCGTTCCGCTCGGCGCGGTGCTCGGCTTCTTCGTCGTGTACGCCGAGCCCGCCGTGCACGTGCTCAACCGGCAGGTCGAGGAGATGACGGGCGGCGCGATTCCGCAAGGGACCATGATGACGGGCATCGCGCTCGGCGTCGGCGCGGCGCTCGCGCTGTCGATTCTGCGCATCCTCAACCACATCAGCATCTGGTATTTTCTGCTGCCCGGCTACGCGGCCGCGCTCGTTCTGACGTTCTTTACGCCCAGGATATTTTCGGCCGTCGCGTTCGACTCGGGCGGCGTTTCGGCGGGGACCATGACCGCCGCGTTCCTGCTGCCGTTTTCGGTCGGTATCTGCGAGGCCGCGGGCGGCAACGTCATAACCGAAGCGTTCGGCGTCATCGCCATGGTCGCGATGCTGCCGCTGATCTCGATGCAGCTGCTCGGCGTCGCCTACCGCATCCGCCTAAGCCGCGCGAGGGCGCAGGCGGGCGACGCGGTCCCGGACGACGAGGTCCTCGACGCGATTGCGGAGAGCGGCCTCGACATCGACGCGTTCGTGGCCGAATACGGCGCGATCCCGGAGAGGGGCGCGTGGGACGGCCCGCCCGTCCGCGGCGCGGACGAGCAGAAGGCAACGCCGCCGGAGGCCGTGACAACGGAGCCGGAGCGTCTCACGCTGTCCGAGGCGCCGCCCCCCGACGCACCGACCATCCCGGCAGATACGGCCGCGGCGGACACGGCTTTGCCGGAGCCCTTCCCGGCCGCGGCGCGCGTCGACGGCGTCGATCCCCCGGCCGCGGAACCTGCTGCGGACACCGATTCCGCCGCGCCGGAGCACGATGAACAGCCGGAACCGGAGCAGCAAGCGGCCGCCGCAACAATGGAACCCGCTGCAATGCCGGAAAAGCCGTGCGGCGCGAATACCCGTTTCGATCAAAAAGAGGAGGCGTCACCATGAACACGCAGCCGTACGCGTTTTCGCTGCTGACCGTCGTCGTGGAGCGCGGCCGCGGCGAACGGCTGGCCGCCGCGCTCGCAGACTGTCGGGCGCTCTGCCCGACCGTTTTGCGCGGACGCGGCACTGCGGGCAAAAAGCTGCTCTCCTACCTCGGCCTCGGCGAGTCCGAGAAGGACCTGCTTTTGACCGTCGTCGCCTCGAAAAACGCAAAGGAACTGACGGACGCCGTCGCATCCATGCTCCGTTTAAAAAGCGCGGGGACCGGGATCGCGTTCGCCGTCCCCATCCATGCGCTCGCGGGCCACGCCGCGCGCGTTTCGCCGCAGGAAGACGCAAAACAGGAGGAACCGCCCATGGAAACCCCCACGCACCAGCTCATCATCGCGATTATGAACCACGGCTACGCGGACGACGTCATGGACACGGCGCGCGACGCGGGCGCGCCCGGCGGGACGGTGCTCAAAGCGCACGGCGCGGGCTGGAAGCAGGCCGAGAAGTTTCTGGGCATCACGCTCCAGCCAGACAAGGACCTGCTCATGATCCTCGCGCCCGCGGAGGATTGTGCCGGAATCCTGTCCGCCGTCGTCGAGCGCCACGGCCTCGAGCACGACGCGCGCGCCGTCGCGTTCGCGCTGCCCGTCAGCCACGTCGCGGGCCTCGCGGGCTTGAAATAGCGGACCTGCTCATGATCCTCGCGCCCGCGGAGGATTGTGCCGGAATCCTGTCCGCCGTCGTCGAGCGCCACGGCCTCGAGCACGACGCGCGCGCCGTCGCGTTCGCGCTGCCCGTCAGCCACGTCGCGGGCCTCGCGGGCTTGAAATAGCGGACGCGCCCGTCTGAGCCGCGGACCGGCGTCCGGCTTCGCCCGACATTCACCGGCGCGCAGGCCGGTGCTTTGCCGGCGCCGCGGGCCGTACCCGCAGAAAGACAGGGCCGCCGTCGACAGCCGGTTCCCCGGCAGTTCTTCTGCCTGAGCCGCGGACCGGCGTTTGGCTCCGTCTGTCACCGACCGATCGTGAGCCGGTGCTTCGCCGGTATGTCCCCACTCCCAATAAAACACAGGTTCACAGGCTCAACCGGTCCCGGCGGTGCGCTCCGACCGCGTTCTCGTTGCCCGGTCCCGCCTGCCGCCACGTTTTTCGCTCTCCCATCCGCCCTCGCCGCTACGCTCACGCGCCCCTCTGCCACGCCACTAACCCGCCAACATCCAAGCACCGGACGGGGACGCTTCCGCGCCCCCCGTCCTTCTCGGTCTCCTATTCCTCGCCGTAACGCCGTTTGCCCAGCTGCTTGGTCGCCTTCGCGATCTTTTTGAAGCGCTCGTTCTTTTCGGCCAGATACCCCGCCTGGTCCGCGGAGATCCGCGCGTCGCGCCGCAGTTTCTGGTAGCTTTCCCAACGCTCGGCCGCAAGCTCGCCGGATAGAATCGCCGCGCGGACCGCGCAGCCGGGCTCCGTCTCGTGGCGGCAGTCCGAGAACCGGCACAGGCCGAGGTACCGCTCCACGTCGGGGAACGCGAAGCCGACGCCGCCGCCCTCCGCATCCCACACGCCGAGCTCGCGCATGCCCGGCGTGTCGATGACCAGCACGCCGCTGCTTAGGCGGATCAGCTGCCGGGTCGTCGTCGTGTGCCGGCCCCGGCCGTCATCCTCGCGAATCTCGCCGACCGCCATGCGCTCCTCCCCCGCGACGGCGTTGATCAGGCTGGACTTGCCGACGCCGGATGAGCCGAGCAGCACGATCGTCGCGCGCGGCTGCAGGTAGTGGAAAAGCGCGTCCATCCCAAACCCGGTCTTTGCGCTGACGCAGCACACGTCGACGTTCGCGGCAATGCGCTTTGCCTCGCGAAGCTGTTCGGAGCAGTCCTCGACAAGGTCGGCCTTGGTCAGCACGACGACCGGCAGCGCGCCGGATCGCCAGGCCTGCGCGAGGTACCGCTCGAGCCTTCTCGGATTAAAGTCCTGGTTCAGCGACTGCAGAACGAATACGTAGTCGAAGTTCGCCGCGACCGCCTGCTCGCCCTGCCCGAGCGTGGGGTTGCGGCGCGAAAAATACGATTTGCGCGGCAGCGTGGCGACGATGCGGCTGTCGCCGGAATCGTTGTATAATACGCGCACAAAATCGCCCGTCGTGGGCCGCGGCTTGTCGGCATTCCCGTAATACGCGCCCGGCTTGAGAATCGCGAACCCCTCGCCGCGATTCGTGACGATCTCATATTTGTCCGGAAACACGGCCAGCACGCGCGCGACCTCCGTCCCCTCGCAGTGCGCCGTTTCCTCCGCCGCCATGGCGGGCAAATAGCCGTAATCGACCAGATTCATGATCGTTCCTCCCAAATCAGTTCATCCTGTCGGCGCCGTTTGCGCCCTGCGCTTTTATGGTGCGGCACAAAAAAAACCGCGGCGGCAGCCGTTCTTCGCTGCTCGCCGCGGCGCCGTGGGGCGGCCGTTTCATCGATGTACAATACAAAACGGGCGCACCCGTTCGATGCGCCCGCAAAAAATCGCAGTGTTCCCGAAAGGTTGCTCCAATCGGCGCATCCCAACACGGAGGGGGTCCCCCCCGCTCGCCGCCGCCGCCTTTTGCGGCGCGGACCGGATACGCCGGGCTATGCGGTTTTAGGCTCCGGCCACCCCGTAAATCTCCGGCATGCAAGCGCTCCTTTCCGGGTCCGTCCGCGCGTTTGCCGCGCCGGACCCCTGCGTCTTTATCATACCGCTCCAGTATACCACGCGCGCGGGAAAAAGCAAGCGGCACTGGCCGCGCTTTGCGGCGGTTTTTGTTCGGTGCGCCCGCAAAAAAACGTCCCCGGCAGCGGCCCCGGCGCTTGGCCGCGCGCATAATCCATGCTATGATGGTGCTGCGGTCAGCGCCATTCAATCGATCGGAGGAATGCCATTCGTGGCGGACAAAAAATCGCGCGCGCCCCGGCGGACGGAGCCTGCTCCCGGCGGCCACGATGTTACGTGGGACGCGTCCATCATCAACCACCAGTCCCGATACCCGCGCAATCCCGGCACGTTCGGCCGATTCGGCAACCTTGCGCAGATGTCGTGCGGCTTTATCGCCATCCACAACGTCAACCAACTGCTCGGCGACAATACGCCGTTTGCGGACACGTACCGCGCGCTCAACGCCCAATCGGCAAGGACCACGAACGCGGGCGGCCTGTTTGGCATGAACGCGCGCACGATCGCACGCTATTTTGCCAAGAAGGGCTGGCGCGTGCAAAAATACCGGAACATTTCCGCTGTGCCGGCAACGCACGGCGCGTACATCGCGATGTATTTCTATTTTGAACGCCGCGGGCTGGGCGCACACTACGCCGCCGCGCGCTTTGACGCGGACGGGAAAACTTTGACGGCCTATAACGACGACGACGGCGGAGCGGTGCGCGTCTACGACGGCTTTGCCGGGATGAAACAGCGCGACCGCGCGTTCGGCATGGTCGTCTGGGGCATCGACCGGCCGGAGGGGGACGCGTAAGAGCGGGAGAGGGGCATTGAGGCTCCGCTACAGGCGGAGGAGCGAACGAGTGGAAAGGGCACGTTGGAGGCTCCGCCTCCAAACCTCCGCTAAAGGGCCGAAGGCCCTTTGGAAACCCGCAGTAGGGTTCGACGAACTATTTGGGTTTCCAAAGGGGGCCGAAGCTGAGCGCCGCCTGTGGCGGATGAAGCGAAGCGCAGGTCCAGTGAGGGGCGTGCGCGGCCATTGCAAACTGTGAACTGTTTCCCCCTTTGGCAGGGGCACGGGGCAGCACCCCTGCCCTGCAAAGGGCACGTTGGAGGCTCCGCCTCCAAACCTCCGCCAAAGGGCCGAAGGCCCTTTGGAAA
>CAZIRB010000009.1:0-40194 GCA_964541695.1 uncultured Oscillospiraceae bacterium | reverse complement strand
TATGCTTTATATAGGGGCCAAATGATGATTATTCCGCCTGCGGCCTAGTGCTGCAGGGACTCAAAAACCGATTGGGCGCCGGTTTTTGCTTCGTTGAAGTATTGCACGGCCTGATTGAGATATTGCTGGATTTCGCTCTCCTGCGTAATCTCGCCGCATGTGACGAGGTCCATGTAATACTGCCCCTTGTACCAGGCCCGCGCCGCCTGATCGTATACGTCGTTCAGCCCGGCATATTCGGCGTCCAGGTACGTCAGCTCCCGCAATTCCTTGTTTGCATAGTAGAGCGCATACTGCGTCTCCGATCGGGCAGCCTTTGTGTCGTCTATGGTTTTGTTGGTCTCCGCGTCCTCCGCCATTGCAGCGCGGCACCCAGACGCCGCAAAACACAGGGCAAGCGCGAGCAGTGCAGCCGCGAAAAAGATGCCGCCGATCCCCACAGTTCCTTTTTTGCGATTCATAAGTCTCCTCCTCCAGAGCATACCAATTGTAATTTTCCGTCCATTTACGAATATCGTCCTGGTCACTCCCTGGGTTTCCAAGCATCCTCCTTTCCCCCATAGAAATTTCCATTGCAGCCTTCCTCCGGCCGCAAACCCAACCTTTGTATTCCATTGATCGCTTCGCCGATGCACGGACTTTTTTAGCTGTACAGATAGGTGGTTCGCAGTTTTATCCCCTCGGTCCCGGATGTTTGGAATGTTTTACTAAATGGTGGTTTTAAATTAACGTACCGAGCAAATAAAGTAAAACTCATATATCAAGTAACAATCACAACCTATTTTTGTTAATAAAGACAGAGCGCAAAGAGCCTACACCCTGCCTCTACAAAATGCCGCAGGGGCCGGATTTCGCCGGAAATCCACGGGCGGGAGATTGTCAATTTCAGCGAATGATGGTATGATGCGTCTGATTTATGGTCTTCATCCCGAAAGGAGGTCCCGGCTTGCACCATCTTCCTTTAATCCGGCGGCTTGTCATCATTCTGCTTTGCTCCATCGCCGCGGCGGTGCTGCTTTTGACCGCGGTATTCTGCCTGCCCAATGACGCCCTCCAGGAAAATGCGACGCTGAGCCTTTACTATATCCGGTCTGTCGAGGGCATCTATTACCCCAATTATTTTCACTCAAACCCCCAGCCGCTGACCATCGACAACTATACCAACAATCTGATGGTGGAAACCTGCCTCGCGGACGAATCGGAATCGGCCCTGCATAACGCCCTGTATGTGCGCGATTACGCCCGCTACTGGCACGGCTACCTGCTGTTTTTAAGGCCGCTCCTGTGCCTTGGCAGCATCGAGCTTGTGCGCTATATCCACATGATCCTTCTGATGCTGCTGTTCTGCAGCGTGTTTTACGAGACGGCGCGCAAAATCGACTTTTTTGCGGCCCTTGCCTTTGCCGTCTCGCTCCTTGCCGTATGGTTTTTCCTCGTACCCATGTCGCTGCAATATGCGGCGGTGTTTTATTTGACGTTCCTGTTCATGCTGCTGATCCTGCATTATGGGGAACGGCTCTCGCAAGAGAAACTGATTCTGCTGTTCTTCCTCGTCGGGATCCTGACGAGCTTCTTCGATCTTTTGACGGTGCCCCTTCTGACGCTGGGCCTCCCGCTCATTGCGCTTTTGGGGCTGCGGCTGTTCCATGAGCTGCCCGCGGGGAAATCCGCGCTCGGCAGCACATTGCAGCTGTCCGTATTCTGGGCCTTGGGCTACGGTCTATTTTGGGCGTCCAAATGGCTCATCGGCGGACTGGTTCTGAAGGCGGACGTGCTTTCCGACGCGGTTTCGGCCGCCCTGATGCGCCTGAACGTGCCGGAATACACCGACCCCGGCAAACATTTTGACCGTCTGCCGGTCATCCTGAAAAACATCAAAAGCCTGTTCCCCTCCTTCCCTTTCAGCTTCCTTGCCTTTGCCGGAGCGGCGCTGGGCGTCGCCGCGGCGTTCGGCGCCGGCTTTCTGCTTGCGCGCCGGGGACACGAAACAAAGCGAACTCCCTTTCGGGACCTGTTTCCGCTCGCTCTCGTTACGCTTTACCCCTTTCTCTGGTACTGCGTGCTCACAAACCACTCCGGCATACACGCCTTTTTCACCTGCAAGCTCCTGTCGATCACGATCTTCGGCGGGCTGATGCTCCTGCTCTGTTTTTTAAAGGGCAGATGGCCGAAAAAACAATAGCGCAGACAACGATCACAAAGAAGGCCGCCCGAATGGGCGGCCTTCTTTGGGGCAGGGAGTATGCGATGTAAACCTGCGTTACCTGAACGGGATGCTCAAAATTTCCAAGAAAAACAACCGCTCGGCATATATCCGCCATCAACCGCCGCCGGGCTAAACCGTCATAACCTTGACGCCGAGCTCCTTGAGCTGGTCCAGCGTGCCTGGGCTTATTCCGTCGTCGGTTATCAGCAAATCCACATCCTCGAAGCTGCACATGTGTACGAACGCAACCTTATTAAACTTCGAATGGTCGCACAGCACGATGACCTCGCGGGAAGCCTTGATCATCTGCTTGTTGGTCGCGATCTCCTGAACCGAGAAGTGCATGAATCCCGCGTCCATATCCACCGCGTCGACGCCGATGAAAGCCTTGTCCGCGTGGAGCTGGCTTATCATGTTCTCCGTGAAATACCCGTCGAGCGAGAAGTGGTTCTTGCGCAGGCTCCCGCCAAGCACCATGAGCTCGATATTGTTGAAGTTGGACAGCTCGACGGCGCTCATAAGATCGTTCGTGGCGATGTAAAGCGGCGATATATCATGGAGGGTCTTCGACAGCTCATGTATGGTGGTGCCGCCGCTGAGAAAAAGCGTTTCGTTCGCGTTAACCAGGGACCGGGCGGCTTGCGCAATCCTGCATTTTTCTTCATAGAACATATCCTGCCTGACCGAGAAGGGAGGTTCAAAGGACGTGATCGCCTTGCACGCGGCCGCGCCGCCGCGAACGCGCCGCAGGATAGCCTGGTTCTCCAGTTCCTCAATATCTCTGCGAATCGTCGAATGCGAAACATTCATTTTTTTTGCGAGGTCCTCGATCGCAATCACGCCGCTGAGGGACAGTTCCTCAAGTATTATGCCGATACGCTGCTCCTTGAGCATTTGTTTTCTTCCTTTCAAATTAGCATATAAAACGTGGCACGTGAGAAGATGCTGAGGCATACGGCAGGATCGTCCGTGTCAGGATATGCGTATGGATGATTTCGCCCCGGGGAATTGGGAATGATGCGATTCAATCGGCAGGACAGACGAAACACAACAACCGTTCCCACCATACGCAATATTATAAATACTCCTTTTGCCTTGCGCAAGACATGGAATGACCTCCATATGAAATATTTTGCAAAAAACTGAAGCTAAAACTAAGTCTTCCCGGGCGCACGGGGCAAAAATCCGATGATTTTCTATTCTGTGAACCAAAAAACGGGGAATTTCAGAGCAAAACCATATACGCGCCCTCTCGCGTTAATAGCGATTATGGGGCTGGGAAGCGCTACGCTGAGATAAAATGATACAATTTGGAATAATCGCGCCGTCTTTCATAATCGGAACCAGCGATAGCGGACGAGCATGCCGTCATAAAACGATTCGGGAAAGCGACGGATATATGGGTTGACACAAGAATACGAAGGGTGTATCATTTATTCAAACAGCAAAGTCTTCATAATGCACCAAAATCATCAAAGTGGATTCAATAGTTCTCAAAACAAAGCGGCAACCCCTTCCCGGGGAACTGAACGAAACGTATTAGTGGACAGCATCCGGTGCAATCGAACGAATCGCAGAACACGATAAACGACAAACATTGATACCCGTTGCTTAAAACAAGGTAAGCGCCCTGGAACGCATAAGCTATTGTTGTTCCCGATGCGGCAAAGGTCGTCAAGTCGGTCATTACGAGGTTTCGAAGGAGGTGTGTCGTCAGCCCGTCAATTCATTGTTTCAACAAATCGATAAAAAACAGGAGAAAAAGAAAAATGGAATCAAAAGTGATTATTATGCTCACCCACAACGATATCACGGTAACGGATGCACTCGAAGTGTTTGAGTCGTGTAAGGATTTACCCGTTCAGTTCTGGGGGTTTAAGAACGTGGGCCTGAAAAAACCTGAAATGGGCAAACTGGTCGAAGCGATGAAAAATGCCGGCAAAGAGACATTCCTCGAAGTGGTATCTTATACCGAGGAAGAATGTATGGAGGGCGCGAAAACTGCGGTCGAACTTGGCTTTGACTATCTTCTCGGCACCGTTTTCCACCAATCCGTTTTTGATTATATTTTGACGCAGGATACGAAGTTCATGCCGTTCTGCGGGAAGGTGCACGGGAGCCCCAGCGTGCTGGAGGGCACGATCGACGAGATCATTGCGGACGCCGAAAACCTGCTCGATAAGGGCGTCTACGGCATCGACATTCTGGCGTTCCGCCACAAGGAAGGCGCCGGGCTCGCCGAAGAATACTGCCGCAGAATCAAAAAACCGGTGGTCGTCGCGGGGAGCATCAGCAGCAACGAGAGGATCGCGTTTATCAACCGCATCAACCCCTGGGCGTTTACGATCGGTTCGGCGATTTTTACGGGGAACTTCGCCCCCGGAGAGAATTTCCGGAAAAACCTCGAGGCCGTCATTGAATACATGGACAGCCTGCAATAAGCGCATCCTGCCAAACAAAACTCTCTATTCCGTATTTAATGTTTCTATCATAGATATCAATTTTTAGACTTATACAACCATCCGTTTTTAGTCACTCCCGACCAAACCGGCGCCGCTCAACAAAAAACCGGCAAAGACGACCCTTCCGCAAAAAGGCCCCGAACATCGGCGGATCAGACGGACGAAAAGCCCGAAATTCATCTTGAACACGGTACGAACCGTACAAAAAAATATAAGGAGATTGCAGCTATGGAAGTGACCATTGTTCGAAAGCGGGAAACAAGAGTCTTCCTGGAAGGTCCCGAGGTATGCCGGGAATATTTCGTGACGCCGAAGATCACGTTCGGCACGTCCACCCTAAAGCCCGGCCAGCGGGGCGACATCGACAGGGGACACCCCAACTCCCACGAGGTGTTCTTTGTGGTCAAGGGCCACGTGCTTCTCTATGTCGAGAGCACGGGAATGCACTATGAGCTGTTCGAGGAGGACGCCATCATCATGCCGGAGACGGTGCCGCACACGCTGATCAACATCGGCAGCGAGGACGCCGTCATCAGCTGGAGCAAAGCGCCGAGCGACTGAGCCGGGCGATTCGGCAAAAAAACGGACAACGCATTGGGGGAACGAAATATGGAAAAGCACATTTTAAGCCTGGATCTTGGAACGACCGCCATCAAGGTGGCGATTGTCGACTTAAACGGAAAGTTTCTGGCCACGTCCACGCAGGAGTACAAACTGCTGACGCCGGACACGCTCTCCGTCGAGCTGCCGGTGGAAACGTATTGGGAGGCGTTTAAAAGGGGCCTAGCCGACGCGCTCGCAAAAAGCGGCGTTTCCGGGGAAAGCCTAGCCTGCATGGGCATCTCCGCGCAGGGCGAGACGCTGATTTTGATCGACGAGAGCGGCAAGCCGCTGCGCAACGCCATCGTTTGGATGGACAACCGGGCGCTGAAAGAGGCCGAGGAGCTGAACGCCAAATTCCCGCCCGAGGTCGTCTACCCCATCACCGGCCAGGTCAGCATCGTGCCCACCTGGCCCGCCAGCAAGCTCCTGTGGGTCAAGCGCAACGAGCCGGAAGTCTTCAAGAAGATATTCAAGATTTTGCTGATCGAGGATTACTTCATCTACCGCATGACGGGCAAGTTCTCCTGCGAAGGGTCCCTCATCTGCTCCACGCTCTACTGGAATATCAACACGAAGAAGTGGTGGCCCGAGATGCTGGAGTACCTGGGCGTCAGCCAGAGCCAGTTGCCGGAGATCTACGAGCCGGGCGATATCGTGGGCCAAATCACGCAGGCCGCGGCCAAGGAGCTCGGCGTGTCAAACGGCCTCATCGTGTGCTCCGGCGTGCTGGACCAGGCCGCGGGCGCCCTGGGCGTGGGAAACATCAAACCCGGCATGTTCTCCGAGAATACGGGGGCGGCGCTGGCCATCTGCGCCACGGTCAACAACGTGTTTCAGGACCCGTCGTTCCAGATGCCCTGCCATTATCACGGGATCAAGGACCTGTACATGGCGCACACGTTCACCACGGGCGGCATGGCGCTGAAATGGTTCCGCGACGCGTTCTGCGACCTTGAGATCCTGCTTTCGGAAAAGACCGACATGGACTCCTATTACATCATGGATAAAGAGGTCCAGACCGTCCCCGCCGGGTCCGACGGGCTGATCATGCTGCCGCATCTGCAGGGCGCCATGGCGCCCGAAGCCAACCCGAACGCGAAGGGCGTGTACTTCGGCATCACCATGAAGCACACCAAGGCGCATTTTATCCGCGCGCTGATGGAGTCGGTCGGCTTCATCGTCCGGCGCAACATCGAGGTGATCGAGGCCATGGGCATACCGGTCAACGAGATCCGGGTGCTCGGCGGCGGCTCCAAGAGCCCGGTCTGGAACCAGATCAAGGCGGACATTACCGGCAAGGTGATCTGGGAGACGGCGTATTCGGACGCCGCTTGCCTCGGCGTCGCGATCGTCAGCGGCGTTTCGGTCGGCCTGTTCAACGACCTCGAGAAGGCCGTCAACGGGATGGTCTCGCTGAAGCGCAAGTACGAGCCCGACATGAAGAATCACGAGATATACCGGAAGCTGTTCGACCAGTATAAGCAGCTCTATACCGCCCTCTGCCCCATATTTGAGCTGTCGGCGGAATGACCGGTCACCGGTCAAGGCGTTATACGGCCTGCGGATGTAAAGTGTAACGATTCTCAGGCGGGGGGAGCGCGCGTGGGCCCTGTTTCGGAACAAAACTCCGGTTTTCGGACCGGCGCGCGCGTCTAAATCCCGAAAAAAATTCATCAAAGCGAGCGAGGAGGAGACCAATGCGATTTAAGGACAAAATTGTCGTTGTCACGGGCGGCGCGTCGGGGCTGGGCTACGCAAGCGCCAGGTCCTTCGCCCGGGAAGGCGCCACGGTGGCGATCTTCGACGTGGACGCCAGAAAGGGGCCGGAGGCGGCGGCGGAAATTGAGCGCGAAGGCGGCAAAGCGATATTCCTGCCCTGCGACCTGACCGACCCCGCTCAGGTCCAGGCCGCTTACGACGAGGTGATCCGGCGGTTTGACCGCGTGGACGTGCTGCATGCCAACGCCGGCATCATCGACGTGCCGCGGACGATCAACGAGATGACCTTCGAGCAGTGGAAGCGGGTCATCAGCATCAACCTGGACGGCATGTTCCTGGCCGCAAAGGGCGCGGTGACGCAGATGCTCCGGCAGGACGGCGGAACGATCGTGTTCACCGGCTCCAACTGGGCGTACGTGTGCGATCCGGGCTTCACCAGCTACGCCGCCAGCAAGGGCGCGGTCGTGGCCTTTGCAAGAGCTTTGGCCCTGGACCACGCGAAGGATAACATCCGGATCAACGTGGTCTGCCCCGGGAACATGATGACCCCGCTGCTGGAGCGCCAGCTCAGCCTGGAGCCGGACCCCGAGGCGACGCTGGACAGCATGGGGCAGATTTCGCAGCCGCAGGAGATCGCCAACCTCGTTCTTTTCCTGGCCAGCGACGACGCCTCCGCCATGAAGGGCTCCGCGGTCATCATCGACCAGGGAGAAACGCTGGGATACGGAAAAGGTCTCAGAATCCAGAAGGGTAGGTAATTATGATAAGAAAAAGCAAATGGCAAGGTTGGAATGCCTGGACGATTCCGGCTTTCGCTTTGACCTGCGTGATCTCCCTGATACCGTGGTGCATCATGATCTACAACAGCTTCTTCGACACGAGCTACTCCAACGTGTCGAGCGGCTCCTTCGTAGGTCTGGACAACTACCGCGAGGCGTTTTCGGACTCCTCCTTCATCATCAGCCTGTGGAACACGGCCAAGATCATGCTCGTCGCGCTGCCGCTCGAGTTCATCATCGGCCTTGTGCTGGCGCTGATCGTTTGGAAGCATCTGAAGATGCGCAAATTCGTCGTGCCGATCCTGATCATTCCGATGATCATCTCCCCCAGCGTCGTCGGCCTGATCTGGAACCTGAACCTGAACCCGGTGTTCGGCCCGGTGGGCATCTGGCTGCGCGAGGCCGGCCTGTCTCCGGACGGTCTTTTGTCCAACATCAAAACGGCGCTTGCGGCCATTACGATGATCGACGTGTGGCAGTGGACGCCGTTTATGTTCCTGCTCTTTTTAGCGGGATTGTGCGGGCTGCCCAGAGAGCCGCTGGAGGCCGCGGCGGTCAACAACGCCTCCGGCTGGCAGACGTTCTGGCGTATCATCATGCCCGCGTTAAGGCCCATCATGATCGTCGGGTTCCTGCTGCGGTTCACCGACCTGTACAAGATATTCGACACCATCTGGATCACCACCGTCGGCGGCCCAGGTCTTGCGACGGAGACGCTGTCGTTGTTCGGGTACCGCGTGAATTTCCTGTACTGGCATACGGGTTACGGCAGCGCGGTGGTATTCGTCATCTTCCTGATCAGCTACATCGCCTGCCTCATCTTTTTCCACACGGTCGTCAAGCCTGAGCAAAAGCTAAATTCTAGGAAGAGGAGAATCGACATATGTTGCAAAGACGCAGCGCCGCGGCACAGCTTGTAAGCAATCTCTCCATTATCCTCATTGTCATAGCCTGCCTGATCACGCTGGTCCCCTACCTGTGGACGTTCCTGTCGGGCTTTAAGCAGAGGACGGATATTCTTTCGACCACGCCGAAATTGTTTTTCACGCCGACGCTGGAAAACTTCCCGGAGGTTTTCATCAAGAACGGCTTTATGCAATATCTGAGAAACTCAGTGCTGACGGCCGTTCTGACGGTGGGGCTCAGCCTGTTGGTCGGCGTGCCCTGCGCCTACGCGTTCAGCCGGTTCCATATCTTCGGGAAAAAGCACCTGTACTTCTACTTTCTGACGACGCGCATGTGCCCCGGCGTCGCCGAGGCGCTCCCGCTGTATATCATGTTCAGCAAGCTCAGCCTCCTGGGCACGACGTTCGGCCTCACGCTCGCGCACTGCACGTTCATCGTCGCCTTCGTCATCTACGTGATGCGGTCCTTCTTCGACGACATTCCCATGGAGCTGGACGACGCGGCGCTGGTCGACGGCTACGGGGAGTTCGGAACGTTCTGGCACGCCATTCTTCCGATTGTGAAGCCCGGCGTCGCCTCGACCGCGCTCTTGGCGTTCATCTTCTCCTGGAACGAGATGCTGTTCGGTCTGATCCTGGGCGGACAGGCGGCCAAGACTTTGCCTGCGTCCTTCAGCGGCCTGATCACGCCGCACGGAACGTTCTGGGGCCAGCTGTGCGCCGCGTCCGGCGTGGTCACCCTGCCCGTCATCATACTGGCCATATTCCTTCAGAAGTACCTGATCCAGGGCCTGTCGCTCGGCTCCGTCAAGGGATAAAAGGAGGACGGCATGAAAAAAAGCAAGTCGAAATTCGGGAAGGCAATGTGGAAGTTCGTGTGGGGCAGCGAGGTTGAGCTCGGGGACTGCATTTTCTACACGGTCTTCACGCTCGTCATGATCGGACTGATCTGGTTGTTTACGATCGAAAAATGGCTCGGAATCCACGTCGAGTTCTCGCTTATCGTATGGCTCCTGGTGGCGTACGGGATCTGGAAGCAGTACTTTAAGCAAAGACGCGCGCGTTTCGAGAAACTGTGCCAAAGCAATGCGCCGGATGCCGGTATCAGATCGTAAAGGAGAAATACCTCAATGGCAAGCGTAACAATTAAGGACGTAGGGAAAATTTACCGCGGCGGCGTCGAAGCCGTCAAGCATATGAACCTGCATATCAAGGACGGCGAGTTCATGTGCCTGCTCGGGCCGTCCGGCTGCGGCAAATCCACAACGATGCGAATGGTCGCCGGCCTGGAGGAGATCACGTCGGGCGAGATGTACATCGGCGACCGGCTGGTCAATCGGCTTTCGCCCGGCGAACGGGATATCGCGATGGCGTTTGAGAACTACGCGCTCTATCCCAACATGACCGTCTACGGGAACATCTCGTTCCCGCTGGAAATCCGCAAGCTTCCCAAGGCGGAGATCGACAAAAAGGTCAAGGATGTCGCGGCGCTCTTGGGCATCGAAAAAATGCTCGACCAGTCGGTCAAGGGGCTTTCGGGCGGCGTTCAGCAGCGGGTCGGCGTGGCAAGGGCGCTCGTCTGCAGCCCCAAGGTGCTGATACTGGACGAGCCCATCAGCCACCTGGAGGAGGAGCTCAAGGCGCGGATGCGCGAGGAGCTATTACAAATCCAGCGCATGCTCAAGGTGACGACGCTGTACGTGACCCACGACCAGATCGAGGCGATGGTCATGGGCGACCGGATCGCCATCATGAACAACGGCGAGCTCCAGCAGGTGGACACGCCGGAGAACGTCTACCGGAACCCGACAAACGTGTTCGTCGGCGGCTTTATCGGCGAGCCGCCCATGACGTTCATCCGCTGCGCGTTCAACAAAGCCGCGTCCACGCTGGAGTTCGACGGCGCGTCGATCCCCTTTACCGGCGAGGCGGCGGACGCCATCGCTAGGACGGGCAAGACGGGGTTGATTCTGGGCGTGCGCCACTCCTACGTCAACATCTCAAGGACGCAGCGGGAAGGGTACGCGGAGGGAACGGTGTTTTTCATCGAGCCGCGCAACGAGGAGATGCTGCTGACCGTCACGATCGGGAAGCAAAACCTGCTGGTGACGTGCGCGATGGACAAGTCGCTGCATATCGGAGACAGCATCTATCTCGCGTTCCGGTACGACAAGTGCAATTACTTTGACCTTGAGACCGAGTACAATCTCTTAGGAGTGGATTAGGAGTGGATTATGGGAAGTGTTAGACTAGAGAACATCGTGCACAGCTACGGCGAGACGGAAGTGATCCACGATATTTCGCTCGCCACCCGCGAGGGGGAGTTTTCCTTCCTGCTGGGCCCCTCGGGCGCCGGCAAAACCACGCTCCTCGGCCTGATCGCCGGCATTTTGCCGCTGTACGACGGCAACATCTATATCGACGGCAAACTGGTCAATTACCTAAAGCCGCAGGATCGGAACGTGGCGATCGCGTTCGAATCCTACGCCCTCTATCCGAATAAAACGGTCCGCGGCAACATCAAGTTCCCGCTCGACGCCCCGACCCGCAAAAAGGAGCTCACGGCCAAGCAAAAGGACGAGCGCGTTCATGAGATCGCGCGGCTCCTCCAGATTGAGGACTTGCTGGATCGATTCCCGCGCGAGCTGTCCGGCGGCCAGAGGCAGCGCGTCGCCCTGGGGCGCACACTCATCCGCAGGCCGTCCGTCTATCTGCTGGACGAGCCCATCGCGCACCTGGACGCCAAGCTGCGCCACCAGATGCGCGGGGAGCTGAAGCGATTGCAGCAGGGGCTCGGCATCCCGATCATCTGCACAAGCCCGGACCAGGGCGAGGCCGTGGCGATGGCCGACCGCATCTTCGTGCTGAACGCGGGCCGCCTGGAACAGGAGGGCTCGTCGGAGGAGCTGTACTTCCACCCCAGGAACGAGTTCGTCGCAAAAATGATCGGCGAGCCCAAGATGAATATCATCCCAGTCGCCTTCGCCGAGGAGAACGGCAAACTCTACGCCTGCAACGACGACATCAAACTGGCCGCCGGCGGCACTGTCGAGGGTCTGATCCGGCAAAAGGGCTTTGCCGGCCGAATCGACCTTGGCATTCGTCCTACAGATATGGAGGTGAGGTACGAAAAGGAGGAAGGGTTCGACGAGTTTACCGTCGATTTCTTCCAGATCAACGGTGAGAAGATCAGCATCACCGCAAAGAAGGGCAATACCGTGATTGTCTCCGAGTCGGAATACTTCTATGGGAACCATGTTGCCAACGGACAAAAGATTTGGCTCAGGTGGAACAGCAAGAACCTGTATGCTTTTGATCCGGAAACGAAATTGTCACTGGTGTGACGTATTACAATAAAGGAGGAAAAACCATGACTAAGAGGATCCTGTGCACCCTGCTTTGCCTGATCATGCTCTTGGGCACCGCATGCTCGACCGCCGCGCCCGCGCAAACCTCGAAGGTTGACCAAATCAAGTTCGAAGACGAGTGGACGCTTGCCGAGGCGGCGGCTCCATGGAAAGGGGAAACGTTAAGATTCATCGGCGAAGCTCTCCCGCCGCTTGAGGCGCTGGACCGGGTCAAGGGTGAGTTTGAGGAGATCACCGGCGTCAACGTGGTGATTGAGCAGTACGGCCAGGAAGAAGTGAACGAGAAGTCGATGGCCGACTTCGTCGGCAAGACGCAGATCTACGACATGATTCTGGCCCCGCACAGGCAGCTCGGCATCTATGTGCAGAACGATTGGCTGCTGCCCCTCGAGGACTTCCTGAACAACGAAAAGCTCCATGACCCCAGCTTCGATATCGAGGGCGGCGCGATGCTGGACGATACCTGGTGGCACGAGGTCTCCTGGTACAACGAGAAACTCTACGGCCTGCCCTTCCACTTCATCGCGATGTATACCTGGTATCGTTGGGACATACTGGAGAATCCCATCGAGCAGGCCGCCTTCAAAGCCAAGTACAACTACGACCTCCCCTCGCCGCCCGTGACCACGCAGGAGGTCTACGATGTGGCCGAATTCTTTACCCGCGAGAAGGGCGAAATGCTCTGCGGCGAGGAATTGAAGGACAACATCTACGGCATCTCGCTGATGGGCAAGCGCCATGTCTCCACCTGGTACGATATCCTGAACGTGCTGTACATATTCGGCGCGCGTGAGATCTACGCCGACCACGGCTATGAATACGGCGAGATCGGCATCAACTCCCCCAAGGCAATCGAGGCGCTGGACTACTACAAGAGCCTCACCAAGTTCTGCCCGCCGGGCCTGCTGTCCGTCGACTGGGATACCTCGCAGTCCCACATGCAGCAGGGCATCACGGTCATGGGCTGGGAGTGGGACGACGCGGTGGGCGCCGTTGAGAACGCGGACGAATCCATGGTCAAGGGCAAGATTGCCTACACCGGTCTCCCGATCAAAGAGGACAAGGCCGTCGGCATCGAGGGCTGGAACTACCACATCCCGAAGTATTCCAAGAAGCCCGAGCTGGCCTGGCTGTTCATGCAGTGGGCAATGGGCAACGCCACGCAGAAGGAGCAGATGGCCACCGGCGGACAGAGCGGCGTCGCGGCCGTGTACGACGAGCCCGAGGTCAAGGAACGGCCTTATGTCCCGACGGCCGCGTACCTCAAGACCGGCGGCAAGAAGGTCATCGGCGTCCGGGATCCGAATTCGGGAACCGGCTGGGGCATCCCGCAGCGGTATCTGGAGGCGATCAATCCCAAGACCGGCGACACCTCGGTATCGCTGATCAGTAAACCCACATTCCCGGAACAGCAGGAGATTGTCGACGCAATTCTGCTGGCGGCCTCCAAGATACTGGCCGACGAGGCCACGACCAAGGAGGCGCTTGACGAGTGCGCCGAGACCTTCGCCAAGATTCTGAAAAAAGATTGACGCGAGGTCTCCCCTGCCATAGGCATTTACAAAAAAATCCGGGCGCGTCCAAGGTACGCGCCCGGATTTTTGCGGTCGGGAAAATATTTTACAAATGCGGCGTATTCGGGTTTTGACGCCTCTCCCCGCCCTCACACCTCATAGAAATTGCTCCTGTGGATGCCGTATTCCGCGAGCTTGCGGTACAGCGTGGCGATGCCGATGCCGAGCGCCCGCGCCGCCGCTTCCTTGGGGCACTTGTCGCCCGAAAAATCGTTGAGCGCGCGGAGGATCAGCTCCTTTTCCGCGTAACGCAGGCTGTATTCGCTCTCCGTGCCCCGCTCGGGGCTGATATGCAGGCTTGTTTCGAGCATCTGCGGCGTGATTTCGGCGTCCACCTCGTCCAGGCCGCGCACGGCGCGCATGAGAAAGCTCTCGAGCTCATAAAGATTGCCCGGCCACTCGTAGCGCCGGATCTGAAACAGCGTTTCCTGCGCAAAGCGCAGGTTGCGCCCCGTCCGGCGGTTGATGGCGGCGAGGAAATGCTGCGCCAGCAGCGGAATGTCCTCGCGGCGGCGGCGCAGCGGCGGCACCTCGACGCGGCCGGCGCTCAGCACATCGTGCAGGTTGCGGTGCCACTCGCCGCGCGCGATCAGGGGCGCAAGGTCCGCGCTCGTGGCGCAGATCACCTTGAATTCCCCGCCCTGGCTGCGCCGGATGAGGAAAAACAGAAGATCCTGATTGTGGTGGTTGAAGTTGGCGATCTCGTCCACATACAGCGTGTGCCCGTGCAGCGCGCCGCCCAAATACGCGGGGTTTGCCTGCTGCTCCTGCTCGAAACGGGTGAATTCCGTGTTGTTCTGGATGCAGATGAAATTTTCCCGGGGAAAGGGGCCCTCCAGATGCATCGCGCGCGCGAGGGTTTCCTTGCCCGTGCCGGATTCCCCGCACAGCAGCGCGGGCCGGTCGAGAAACTCGACCCTGCGGCACGCGTCCACCGTGTCCCGAAACGCCTTCGAGCGGCCCACAAGCTGCGCGAACGTCAGCTCCGGCTTCCCGGCGTCCTTTCCGGCGGGAGGCGGCGCGAGGGAATACAGGCTCCACTGCTCGCCCTCCGGCGCAAACGAGATGCGGCGCGCGGCATAGTGCACCGCGCTGTTGCCGACGATGAGGTGGTACCTGTTCGCGTCGGGCTGGGTCCATTGGCGCAATGTGAGATGGCGGATCTTGTTGAGATAGGTCAGTTGCCTTGCGTTGAGACCGATGAGCAGCTCGCAGCGCCGGTTGAGCAAAACCGGCTTGTCCGCCTGGCGCAGCAGCACCACCGGCTCCGGAATCTGCTCGAGAAGCGCCAAAATCAGCTCGTCCTTCGCGGCGGCGTCCTTTTCGATGACCATGTTTTCCATACGAAATCCCCCGCCGTTACATTTATCAAAGTGATAATTTATTCTAATATTAGAAGCGAAAAGCGCGTTTGTCAAGCGCATATGAGACCGGCGACGCGTTTTTACGTTGCCTTTTATTCTGGATGGTCTAAAATAGAGCTATCACCACATCACAGAATTGCCCGATTGCCCAAGCGCCGAACCAGTCGTGCCATCCGCCATATATATCATATTCATCATGTCGGAAGGGGAGATCGCATTGCTCAATTATGTCGTCCGAAGGATATTCCAGGGGATTTTGCTCGTGCTGGCAGTATCGATGATGGTATCACTGCTGCTCAATCTGATGCCCGGCGACCCGATGGACAGCCTCGCGTCCGAGCAGGTGTCGGATGTAAAGAAGGAGGAACTGCGTAAAAAGTGGGGCCTCGATCAGCCCTGGATCGTGCAGTACGCCAAGTGGCTGGGCCGCGTGATCACGGGGGACCTGGGCAATTCGCTTGATACAAACCTGCCCATAGCCGCGTCCATCAAGCAGCGGATGCCCATCAGCGTCAAGCTCTGCGGCGCGGCGATGGCGTTCCAGCTTTTGCTCTCGGTCCCGCTGGGGCTCGTCGCGGCATACCGGCAGGGCGGCTGGTTCGACCGCTTCATCATGGGTTACTCCATGGTCACGGCGGCGATCCCGACGTTTTGGATCGGCATGGTGCTGATACTCCTGTTCGCGGTGTGGCTGAAAGTGCTGCCCGTCTCGGGCTACCACAGCGTGAGGGACTTCGTGCTGCCCGTCGCCGCGATGATACTCGGCGGCGTGTCGTCGAACATCCGCCTGACCCGGAGCGAGGTGCTCGGCGTCATCCGCGAGAAGTACGTCGCCACCGCCTACGCCAAGGGCCTCAACGACCGGAAGGTCATGTATAAGCACGTTTTGCGGAACGCCCTGATCCTCGTGGCGGTATCCACCTTCATGAGCCTGCCTTGGATCGTCGCGGGCGCGGTCATCATGGAGAAGATATTCGCCATGCCGGGCATGGGCTCCTGGATGGTGGACGCGGTCATCGCCACGGACTTCCCCGTCGTGCAGGCCTGCCTTTTGATCATCTCCGTGCTCGTCGTGGTCTCCAACCTCATAGGCGACATCCTGGCCGCCATACTCGACCCGCGCATCCGCGCATCGATCTCCGGAGGTGCCGCATGAAAAGCGCGGGCGCACGTTTTATGGAGGGCTGGCGCAGGTTCTGGCAGAACCGGAGCTGCGCGATCGGCCTCGTTATGATACTTTTGCTCGTGGGCGTGATGCTCTTCGACAGTAATCTGGCCACGTCCGGCTTCAATGACGCGGATATGTCCGCAAGGTACGAGAAACCCTCCGCCGCGCACTTTTTCGGCACGGACGAGATGGGGCGCGACGTGTACAGCCGCACGATATTCGGCACGCAGCTTGCTTTGCGCGCGGCGATACTCGGCGCGGTCATCGAGCTCGCCATCGGCGTAACGCTCGGGCTCATCGCGGGCTTCTTCGGCAAATGGGTCGACTCGGTCATCATGTTCATCGGCGACATGATCTGGAGCCTGCCCACGGTGATCATCGCCATGGCCATCGTAATGTTCCTCGGCAAAAGCCTCGACAACGTCATCATCGCCTGCGCGCTCGCGGGCTGGCCCCGCTATACGCGGATCGTCCGCGCCAAGGCCATGAGCCTTAAAACCCAGCCCTTCGTCGAAACGGGCGTGGCCTTCGGCGAAAATAAGTTCGCGCTGATGTTCCTGTACATTTTCCCGAACATACTGCCCTCGATGCTGGTCATGGCCTCGATCTCGATGCCGGGCTTTATCGGCTCGACGACGACACTCTCCTTCCTCGGCATGGGCGCGCAGCCGCCCTCGCCGGATTGGGGCCTGGCCATATCGCGCGGCGCAAGCGTGATCTACCGCGCGCCCTGGGTCACGATCTTCCCCTGCCTCGCGCTGATGTACACGATCATCGCGTTCAGCCTGTTCGGCGAAGGGCTGCGCGACCTCATCGACCCGCGGCTCAAGCTGCACTAAGGGAGGACGCAACTATATGGAAGAACTGCTTCGTCTCGACCATCTCAGCGTCGATTACAGGGTCAAGGACGGATACCTTTCGGCTGTGCGCGACGTGAACCTGTCCGTCAGCCGCGGGGAGGTGCTCGCCATCGTCGGCGAGTCCGGCTGCGGCAAATCCACCATCGCGTATTCCATCATGCGGCTCCTGCCCCGGCACAACGAGCACATCGGCGGGAAAATCCTCTTCGAGGGCAGGGACCTTGCGCAATACACGGACAAGCAGATGATCGCCGTCCGCGGCAAGGAGATCGGCATCATCTTCCAGAACCCGCTCGACTCGCTCAATCCGGTCTACCGCGCGGGCGACCAGGTCGGCGAGGCGCTGCGCCTCGACCACCTCTCCAGGCGCGAGGCCTACAGGGAAACGCTGCGGCTGTTTACGGAGGTGCGCATGCCCGACGCGGAGAAGCAGATGCAGCGCTTCCCGCACGAGCTTTCCGGCGGCATGCGCCAGCGGGTCATGATCTCCATGATGCTCTCGCGCAACCCGAAGCTTTTGATCGCGGACGAGCCCACGACCGCGCTCGACGTGACCATCGAGGCGCAGATCATGGATATCCTGCTGGGGCTGAAAAAGCAGTATAACACGGCGATTTTGCTCATCACGCACAACTTCGGCATCGTCGCGGAGACGGCGGACCGCATCGCCGTCATGTACGCGGGCCAGCTCGTCGAGCAGGGCTCGGTGTTCGAGGTGTTCGATTCCCCCACGCACCCGTACACGCGCATGCTCCTCAAGGCGCTGCCGCGCCAGCCCAAGAGCGCGGGCCGCCTGCAAACGATAGATGGCTCCGTCCCGCGCCTGATCGGCGTCACGGCCGGCTGCCGCTTCGCCAACCGCTGCCCGCTCGCAAAGGAAATCTGCGGGAAAGTCGACCCGCCGATCAATTCCGTCGGCGGCACGCACACCTACAGCTGCCATTTCGGGAAGGAGGCGCTCGCATGGGAGAGCCGGTAATCGAGCTGCATGGCCTGAAGAAATACTTCAAGGTGTCCAGGGGCCTGCTGGGCTTCGGCGCGCAGAAGGTGCGCGCGGTGGACGACGTGGACCTCGTCGTCGGGGAGGGCGAAATCGTGGGGCTCGTTGGCGAGTCCGGCTCGGGCAAGACCACGCTCGCGCGGCTCATACTCAACCTGATCCGCCCCACCGAGAGCTGCATCAAGATCAACGGCAAGGACGTCAGCCGCCTCACGCGGCGCGAAACCAAGAAGATGCGCGGCGAGGTGGCCGTGGTGTTCCAGGACCCCGAGGGGAACCTCAACCCGCGCCACACGGTCGGACGAAGCATTATGCGCCCGCTGATCATACACGGCACTTCGCGTAAGGACGCCTACGAAAAGGCGCTGCAGGCGCTCAAGCTCGTCAAGATGGACCCCCTCTATATGGACAGCTACCCCGCGCAGCTCTCGGGCGGGCAGCAGCAGCGCGTCGCCATCGCGCGCGCGCTCGTGCTGAACCCCAAGGTGATGATACTCGACGAGCCCACGAGCGCCTTGGACATCTCCGTGCAGGCGCAGGTGCTCAACCTGCTGCTCGATCTGCAGGAACAGATGCACCTGACCTACCTCATCATCACGCACGACCTGAACGTGATCAACTATGTCTGTGACCGCGTGTTCGTGATGTACCTGGGCAAGATCGTCGAATACGGCTCGACCGCCGAGGTGCTCAAGGCGCCCGCACACCCGTATACGCGCGGGCTTATGGCGGCCTCGCCCATACTCGACCCGCACCGCAGGGAAAAGAACGCGGAGCGGCTTTCCGGCGACCCCGGCAGCCTGATCAACCTCGCGCCGGGCTGCCGTTTTGCGCCGCGGTGCAAGTTTGCCGCGGATGTCTGCCGCGAACAGTCCCCCGGCATGCGGGAGGTTTCGCCCGGCCATTATGCCGCGTGTTTCTTTGCGGACGGCGGCGTGGCGATAGAGCGCACATGACCAAATCGAAAGGAGCAGAACAATGATGAAAAAAGTACTTGCCCTACTGCTGACCCTCTGCATGGTCTTGACCATGTTCGCGGGCTGCGCGACCCCCAGCGGCGGCCCCGCCCAGCCCGCCGCCCCGAGCCAGGAGACGACCGGCGACGCGACCGCCCCCGCCGCTGCCGAAGAAGCCGGTCTCGAGGTCGTGAACATCGGCGAATACGATGAGGAATGGGTCGCCGCCGACCTGATCCAGGGCGACACCTTCTATGACCTGCAGATGATGATGGCGGAGCCGCTGTTCCTCTACAACCACGATACGGGCGAGCTCCAGGGCTGCCTCGCCGAAGCCCCGACCTTCAGCGAGGACGGCAAAACCATGACCTTCGTCGTGCCCGAGGGACGCACGTTCCCGAACGGCGCGGCGCTGGGCGCGGACGACGTGGCCGCCTCGCTGCAGCACGGCATCGACAGCGGCGCGATGAGCGACACGTTCTCGATCATCACCAATATCGCCTACGAGGGCAACACCGTTACGCTCACGCTCGCCAACTACAGCACGGCGCTGTTGATTCTGCTTGTGAGCCCGTTCTTCTGCGTCATCGACACCGAGCAGCTGAACACCATGTCTAACGAGGAGCTGCTCTGGGGCGCCACACCCTACGGCGCGTACTACATCACCGAGTACATCGAGGGCGCGGGCGTCGTGCTGACCCGCAACGACGGCTACAAGACGCTCAACCCCACCGTGGAGAACAAGGGCGCGTCCTACATCAAAACCATCAACGTCAAGTGGTATCTGGACGAGTTCGCCATGATCGCAGCGTATGACGCCGGCGAGCTGGATATGCTCATCGGCGTGACCGAGGACTCCGTCAACGCGCTGAAGGATAAGGCCGGCGTTGTCGTCAGCTCCTCCCTGCCGCCGATGGTGCGCAACGTGCAGCTCAACGCCAACAGCGAGTTCTTCTCCGATAAGAACGTGCGCATGGCGGTTTCGTACCTGATCGACCGCTCGCAGATCGTGGCGGCGTTCGGCGGGGACCTGATGTGCACCGCGCAGTACGAATACATCACCGACAGCGTCATGTACCAGGTGCAGGCCGTCGAGGACTGGTATAAGGCCACCTACAGCAACGACGTCGAAAAGGCCAAGGAATTGCTCGCCGCGGCCGGCTGGACGGATTCCAACGGCGACGGGATCCTCGACAAGAACGGCAAGAAGATGCCCACGCTGACCTTCAACACCGCGGGCGGCAAGAACGAGACCGCGGCGCTGGCCATACAGGTCATGCTGCAGCAGGCCGGCTTCGACGTAAACGTCGTCACGACCGACGACACGACCGCTCTGGCCAAAGCGGGCCAATACGACCTGACGATATGCAGCTACTGGTGGAGCGAGCCCGGCCGCTTCCTCGTCAACATGTTCAAGGACCACAACGGCTTCGACGAGACCGAGTTCCGCGCCATCGTGACGGAGGTTGAGACGACGACCGACAACGCCAAGCGCTTCGAGCTCGTGGAGCAGGCGTCGAAGTACCTGATGGAGCAGATGATCGTGATCCCGCTGTACACGACCAGCTACGTCAAGATCTACGACGAGAAGCTCAGCGCCATCCACTTCATTGTGGACGGCATGTTCTTAAACGACATCAAGTAAGAAGGAATAGGCGCGCCGCGGCGGGGAAACCCGCCGCGGCGACTAGAAAGAGGCGAATTATGCGAGTTTTCATCAGCGCGGACATCGAGGGAATCGCGACCACGACCCTATGGGAGCAGGCGACGAAGGGCGGTTACGGCTATGAGGCGGCGTGCCGCCAGATGTCGCTCGAGGTGCGGGCGGCCTGCGAGGGCGCCATCGCCGCAGGGGCGGATTACATCCGCGTCAAGGACGCCCACGGCTCGGGGACGAACATATTGCCGGAGCTGCTGCCGCGGCAGGCGGAGCTTACGCGCGCAAGCTGCGGTTCCCCCTGGAGCATGGTGTACGGCGTGGAGGACGGCTCCTTCGACGCGGCGATGTTCGTCGGCTATCACAGTGCCGCCGGGCGCACGGGGAATCCCCTCTCGCATACGGAGACCACGTCCACCGTATTTGTCAAGCTCAACGGCGTAAAATGCTCCGAGTTCCACCTGTATTCCTGGGCCTGCGCGCTGGCCGGCACGCCGAGCGTGCTTCTCTGCGGGGACCGTATGCTCGTGGCCGACAGCTTAAATCTGCACCCGAAGCTCGTGGGCGTACCGGTCAAATTCGGCTTTGGCGGCTCTACCACGGGTCTGCATCCGGAGGAGGCCTGCGCGCGCATCCGCGAGGGCGCCGAGGCCGCGCTGAAGCAGGACCTTTCCGGCGCGCTGTGCGCGCTGCCCGAGCGGTTTGAATTCGAAATCTGCTTCAAGGAGCACACGAAGGCGGCGAGAGCCTCGTTCTATCCGGGGTTTGAGCGGATCGACGACAACAGGGTGCGCATGGTTACGGAAAATTACCTCGACGTGCTGACGGCCGTCGTATGGGTGCTATAAAAAGGCTGTTATCCGGCTGTATGGCCGTCATACTGGCGATATTGTTCCTGCCGAAACGGGCGCACGCGGAATTCGACGAGGAGCTTGACGAGGTAACCGCCGCGATCCTCTACGAGGCCGGGACGGACACGGTGCTGTTCGAAAAAAACGCGGACAAGCGCCTCGCTCCCGCGAGCATGACGAAGATCATGACCGCGATACTCGTGCTCGAGAAGAATCCGGCGCTCGAGGGCGAGCTGACCGTTGCCGAGGAGGCGGTCGACCCCATGGTCTGCTCCGACATGGAGGAGAACCATCTCTATGCGGGCGAGGTCATTTCCGTTTACGACTGCATGGCCTACATGCTGGTGCCCTCGGGCAACGAGGCCTGCACCGCGCTGGCCTGCTACACGGCCGGCGGCGTAGCCGCTTTCGTGGAGCGGATGAACGAAAAGGCCGCGGAGCTCGGCTGCGCGGACACGCGGTTTCGCGACCCGATCGGCCTTGCTTCCGGCACGCACTACACGACCTGCCGGGACATGGTCAAAATCTGCCGGTACGCGATGACGTTTGAGAAATTTCGGGAGATCGTCGCGCTGAATCAGGGCGTTGTGAAAAAGTCCAACAAGCGTCCATATGGGTTCGGCTACAGCACGACCAACAAAATCCGCTATCCGGGCGATAAGAAGCTTTATTTCCGCGAGTGGCGCGATCAGGTCGTGGGCATCAAGACCGGCACGACCGGGCCCGCGGGCTATTGCTTTGCGGGCTGCATGGAGGCGGACGGCCTCGTCTACTACTCGGTTTGCATGTTCGGCAAGGATCGGGTCATGCCGGACAACCGGACGTACCGCGGGGACTTCCTGGCCACGCTCCGGCTCTACGACTGGGCGCGCACGCTCTCGCCCGCGCAGTTTTACGCGGGCGAGTCGGTCGGCTCCGTGCCCGTCGAGGGCGGCGCGGCGGCCTCCGTGCCCGTTGCCGTCGCGGAGGACGCGAAGCTCCTGCTCGACGGCATGACGAAAGCGGAGGTCCTTGCCGCCCTCTCGCTGCCGGGGAGCATCCCGGCCACCGTGACGGCGGGCGACGAAATCGCCTTCCTCACCGTGACGGACGCGGGCGGCGGCGAACACAGGATTGCGCTCGTGGCGGCAAAGACCGTGCCCTCGCTCGCACTCCTCATCGCGGGCGGCCTTGCCGTTCTGTGCTGCGTTGCCCTTTCGGTTGTTTTGCTGCGGCGCAGGGCGCGGTTATCCGGGCAGCTCCGGAAGGAACAGGCCCCGGCGCACGGCGCGGACGGAACCGGCGGCCCCGCATAATTCAGGCCCGCCGGCAAGCCCGGCGGCGCGGGGCTGCAACAGCGGGGCGCATTGCGGACGGGACTTTTACAGCGCATTGCGGAATATCGCTCAGGTCCCGACGATATCGAACGCCGCGGCGCGCGGAACGCCTGCTCCCGATCCGGCGCTTTTGTGGCGGCCGCGGCTTTGAATCCCTTAAAACGGCCGGGCCGGACAGAAGCAACGCCCGCGCTCCGGCTAGGGACCTAGCAAATCCCGCCGTTTGGGGCGCGATCCGGCTCATCATCGCGAACATGTCCGGCGGGCGTTGACGGGATTTACTCTCCCGCCCCATTGCTCCTGTTGAAGGAGAGCCCGAGCGGCCTTCTCAAGCATTGCCTCGGCGACAGCTTCATTGATACAGGATCAATTCCTCCACGGTTTTTCGCCGCGGCATGGGGGGTGTTTCGTCCGGATATCCGATCGCCACGATCGCCGCCACCTTCTGCCCCTCCGGAATACCGGCGGTTTTCGCCGTTTCGGCCTCGTCGAAGATCCCCATGATCACCGTGCCCAGACCCGCTTCATATGCGGCAAGGCAAAACGTTTGCGTCGCTACGCCCGCGTCAAACATTTCCCATCGATCGCCCTTGCCGGTCGAGAAGGAGCCGTCCCGTTCGTAGCCGGCCCGGCCGGTAACCATGTTGACAAGAACCACGGCGGGTGCGCTTTGAATAATGGCCGCATTGGGTTTGTACCCCATCACGCACCGCTCGGCAAGCTGCGACTTTTGCGCCGGGCTCTCGATCACCATATACCGTACGATCTGCAGGTTCTTCCAGGAAGGCGCGTAGGACGCCGTCCGCACGATATGCTCCAGCACCTCGTGCGCGACGGGCGTCTCCATAAATCTCCTTACGCTTCTTCTTCCGCGAACGCAATTCAAAAAATCCATATGATTCCCTCCGGTTAAAAGTCTTTAAAGCTCGGCCTGCGTTTTTCCGCAAACGCCGCCATGCCTTCCCTTGCCTCGCCGTCGTCGGCAAAGCAGTTGACCCAGCGTCCGTTTTCAATCCTGAGTCCATCGTCGAAGCTTACTTCCATGCCCTCGTCGATCGCTTTTTTGGCCTGTTGCACGGCAAACAGGCTTTTTTTCATGATCTTGAGCGCAAGATCCCGCGCGGTACGCATCAGCGCCTCCGGCGCGACGACCTGGCTGACCAGCCCGATGCGATACGCTTCCTCCGCGCCGATTCTGTCGGCCGTGAAGATCAGCTGTTTCGCGGCGCCCTTTCCCACAAGTCTTGGGAGCCGCTGTGTGCCGGTAAAACCGGGAATTAAGCCAAGGTTCACTTCCGGCTGTCCAAACTTTGCGCGCGCGCTCGCAATCCTGATATCGCAGGCCATTGCCAGCTCGTTCCCGCCGCCCAACGCGTAGCCGTTGACCGCGGCGATCACGATCTGCGGAAGGTGTTTCAGTTTTCCGAATACCGTTTGCGCCAATTCGGAAATACCGGCGCTCTCATCCGGGGACATGTTTTGCATCTGCGTAATATCCGCGCCGGCCGCAAACGCCCTGTCGCCCGCGCCGCGCACAATCAACACCTTGACCGACGCGTCGTTTTGCAGCTTGTCCGCCAGGGCGCCGATCTCTTTCAGCGTCTTCTCGTTGAGCGCGTTCATCGCCTTGGGCCGGTTGACGGTCAAGTACGCGATACCGTTCTGCACATGGTACAGGACGTTCTCCATGCCGGCGTATTGCTCCGCCGAAGGCGCCGCGTATGCCACGCCCTCCGCCTTCGCCTTCTGAATCGCCCTGTTGAGCTTGGGCAGAATCTCGTGCAGATCGCCGACGATGCCGAGATCGGAAACGCCGAAGATCGGCGCGGTGTCGTTTTTATTGATCGCGATGACCAATTCCGCGTTCTCCATGCCGGCCACATGCTGGATGGCGCCCGAGATGCCGCAGGCAAGGTACAGCGCCGGCCGCACGGTCTTTCCGGTCTGCCCCACCTGCCGGTCCTTTTCAATCCAGCCCGCGTCCACCGCCGCTCGCGAAGCGGCTACCTGCCCGCCAAGCGTGTCGGCCAGCTCGCGCAGCAGGGCGAACCCCTCCGCGCTCCCGACACCTCGCCCGCCGCTGACCAGGCATTTGGCCTGCGTAATATCGGCGGCCGTCCGTTTTTTTCGGATCACCTCCAGAATCTCCACATTCCGGTCCTCTATCGCAAACGAAACGGGGAACCGCTCGACGCTGCCCGTCCTGTTTTCGTCCCGCTCGATGGGCTGCATGACGCCGGGCCGTACGGTCGCCATCTGCGGCCTGTGCTTTTTGCATTGAATCACAGCCATCAAATTCCCGCCGAAAGCCGGCCGCGTCATCCGCAGCAGTTTGGTTTCCGGGTCGATGCACAGCGCGGTGCAGTCCGCGGTCAGCCCGGTGCCGAGACGCGCGGCAACCCGCGGCGCGAGGTCGCGCCCGATGGACGTCGCGCCAAACAGCACAATTTCCGGTTCCCGCTCCAAAACGATCGCTGTGACGGCCTTGGCGTATGGCTCGGTCATGTATTCTTGCAGCATCTCGTCCTCTGTAACGAGCACCGTATCCGCGCCGTAGGATATCAGTTCCCGCGCCTTGTCCATGACTTTGCTCCCGATAAGCACCGCAACAACCGTTTGTCCAAGGTCCTGCGCAAGCGAAAACGCTTCCCCGATCAGTTCATACCCGACATTTTGGATCACGCCGTCGCGCTGTTCCACAAAGACAAAAATATCCCGGCTCATTTACGTTCCCCCGCTTTACAGCACGTGGCCTTCATGCAGCCGCGCCATAATGGCGTCCACCGCCTCGTCGGCCGTCAGCCCCTTCAAAAGAGCGCCCTGCGACTTCGGCTCCTTCGTATAGGAGGTCAGCACATTGGTCGGCGACCCTTTCAGGCCGATTTCCGAAGGATCCAGAAGATCGCCGAGCGCTTCGTAATCCAGTATCCGCACCGGCTTTTCCCCCGCCGCCGCAATGCCGGATACGGTCATGTACCGCGGTTCCGACTGCCCCGCAATCGCGGTGAGCAGGCACGGAGGTTTGACGCGGATTCTATGATAGCGATCCTCAAACTGCCGCATCACGATCAGCGCCTGCCCGTCCCAGGCGGCTTCCTCCGCATAGGTCACCTGCGGAATGCCCAGATGTTCCGCAAGCTCCGGGCCAACCTGCGCGGTGTCGCCGTCGATCGCCTGCCGGCCCGTAATCACAAGATCGTATCCGATCCTTTTCAACGCCGCCGCGAGGATTCGGGAAGTCGCCAGCGTGTCCGACCCGCCGAACTGGCGGCCCGATATCAGGTACGCTTCGTCACAGCCCATGGACAGCGCTTCCCGGAGCGCCATTTCCGCCTGCGGCGGTCCCATGGACACGACCGTGACGGCGCCGTCTCCGACAGCGTCCTTCAATGCAAGCGCCGCCTCAATCGCGGATTTATCGTCCGGGTTCACGATTGCGGGAATCCCGGTACGGATCAGGGTATGGGTGTCCGGATCGATCTGCACCTCGTTGGTGTCCGGCACCTGCTTGACGCATACAACAATCTTCATGCCTATCTGCTCCCCAGCGCCACTATCGTATCTTCATGGAATTGGCGATCACCATTTTCATGACCTCGCTCGTTCCTTCGTAGATCTCCGTGATTTTGGCGTCCCGCATCATGCGCTCCACAGGGTATTCCCGCGAATAGCCGTAGCCGCCGAACAGCTGCACGCATCCCCTTGTCACCTCGTTTGCCACATCGGACGCAAACAGCTTGCACATCGCCGCCTGCGCGGAGTATTCCTCGCAAGCGTCCTTACTTGCCGCGGCGCGCCACACCAGCAGCCGCGCCGCGTCGATTCTGGTCTGCATCTCGGCGATTTTGAATTTGGTATTTTGAAACGCCGCAATCGGCCTGTCAAATTGCTTGCGTTCCTTTACGTAATGGACCGCTTCGTTCAGCGCTCCCTGCGCGATCCCCACCGCCTGCGCCCCGATTCCGATCCGTCCGCCGTCGAGCGCGCGCATCGCGATCTCGTAGCCGTCGCCTTCCCTGCGCAAAAGATTCTTCTCCGGCACCCGCACGTTGACGAAGGACACCTCGCAATTGGACGACGCGCGGATGCCCATACGCGGGATATTGGCGCTGACGGATAGCCCCGGCGATTTTGCGTCCACGATGAACGCGGAGATGCCGCTTGTGCCCATTGCCTTGTCCGTCACCGCAAACACCACGAACGTGTCGGCAAAGCCCGAATTCGTCGTAAACACCTTGGAACCGTTCAGGACATAGTGGTCCCCTTCCAAAACGGCGCTCGTCTGCAGACCCGCGGCGTCGGAGCCGGCGTTCGGCTCCGTCAGGGAAAAGCAGCCGATCTTCCTCCCGTCGATCAGCGGCCGCAGATAGGCTTCCTTCTGCTCCTCGTTTCCGTATTCGTAGATAGAGGCGCAGCACAGCGACGCGTGCACGGACAGCGTAATGCCCGTGCTTGCGTCCACCTTGGACATCTCCTCTATGCAAAGCGCGTACGCAAGCGTATCCGCGCCGCCGCCGCCATATTTCTTCGGATACTGAATTCCGAAAAACCCGCATCGCTGCATCTTCTTAAGCAGGTCGCGGGAGTAGGTCTCCGCTTCGTCCATCTCCCGCGCAATGGGTTTAATCTCCGTTTCCGCAAAGCGCCGGCACAGGTTCTGCATCAATACATGGGTTTTCGGCAGCTTAAAGTCCATGTCCAAATTCTCCTTCGGTCCCGAGTGCGGCACATGTCCAACGCGGGCGCGGCGGCTTACTCGTACTGGCTGAACACCCTCTCGTAAATACGAAGCGCGTCGTCCATAACGTCCACCGTCTGCAAATTGATGTAGGTTTTGCACGCGCCCGCAACCATTAACCCCTCCGCGGCAAGCGCCATTGCGTATTCGTGCAGCAGGTCATTGGCGGCCGCGCGCATTCCGGTGGTCTTCTCCGGGTCGTATTCCGGGAAGGTCGTAATATGCTGCAGTCCGCACACGTCGATATGCAGGATGGACTGCTGGTTATAGATGATCGCGGGCACTTCGTATTTGTTGGAGATGTCCACGAGTTCGCGCGTAAAATCGTTCGCGGCTTTCTCCATTTTTTCATGCGCCCCGGTGCGCTCCAGTTCGTTGATGGCGGTGATGCCCGCAATGCAGCTGACAGGGTTGGCGGTCAGCGTGCCGCCCACGAGCACCTTCACGTTTTTCTTGTAGGAAAAGCCCGCCGTAAGCAAATCCATGATCTCCGCCCGGCCGCCGACGCCGCCCGCGCCCGCAAAGCCCCCCGCCACGATTTTGCCGAAGCACGTGATGTCCGGTTTCGTGCCGAAATACCCCTGCGCGCCGGTCATGCCGATGCGGAACGCCGTGACGACCTCGTCGTAGATGAGCAGCACGCCGTATCGATCGCACAGCGCGCGCACCTGCTTATGATATTCGCGCGTCGTGGGCAACGCGCCGCTGTCCTGGCCGCAGGCTTCCACGATGAACGCCGCGGTGCCGCCCTTTTTCTCGTTTTCGATGAACTGCCGCTCGAGCGCGTTGATGTCGTTTACCATCACGGCCTGCGTATATTCCAGGCAGCCTGCCGGAATGCCGATCGCCTGCGCGTCCTTTGTGCCGACGGCGTTGATGTCGTAGACAAACTGGTCGCTCCAGCCGTGGTAGCAGCCCTTCAGCTTTACGATATACTTTTTCCCGGTGAACGCGCGCGCAAGGCGGATGGCGACGATGCAGGCCTCCGTGCCGCTCCCCATCATCCGGAACCGCTCCACGGACGGGAAATATTTCATCACAAGCTTTGCAAGCTCCCATTCGGAATCATGCAGCAGGCCGATCAAATACCCGACGTTGTTCAGCGTGTCGATCACGGCGCTGCGGATGGGCGGATAGTTGTTGCCGAGTATCGTGACGCCTGCGGCGTTCAAAAAATCGATATAGCGGTTACCGTCCACGTCGTACAGATAGGCGCCGTCCGACCTGGCGATATCCAGCGCAAAGGGATAGTTGTTGGCCAGATTGTGCTGGATGCCGCCCGGCAGCACCTTTTTGGCCTCCTCAAGCCGCGCCTTGGACGTGGCGCATTTCTCTTCAAAATGCGCAAGATATTTTTTTACGGACTCCCTCTTTAAACGCCTGGGGTGGTCGATCACTTCCTTCGCCTTCGCGTGAATCGCCGGGTAGTCAAACCCGTCCAAATACTGATTCGTCGCCATTTCCTTCCGATCCTTTCTGCTTTCTTGTGATAAAACCGCCGCGCCCGAGACCTACAACCCGCCGTTCAGCGCGCGATAGGTGCCTTTGAGCGCCTCGTACGCCCCGCGGTAAATCGCATATTTCCGCGCATATTCCTTTTGCCGCCCGTGGTCCGGAGTAAAGGTACGTTCCTCCCGCACGATATCGTCCAGCACCTCGAACGAGGGCGCCCAGCCGAGGCCAATGGCGACGCACACGCCCAACCCCACGTTCCCCATGGTGCGCGGGTTTTCGAGGCGCACCAGCGTCTCGCCGAGCACGTCCGCAACGATCTGGACTACGATATCGCTCTGCGCGCCGCCGCCGTACGTGCGGATCGGTTTATTGGTCCAGCGGCCCGTCCGCTCCGCCTGCTGCTCCTTCATCCACAGCAAATTGAACGCGATTCCCTCGACGAACGCGGCCAGGATGTGGCAACGCGCCGTATCCGGCTGCACGTTGAGAAGCGTGCCGCGCACCTCCATATCCGCCACGGGGTCCTGCTCCCCGAACAAAAACGGGAGAAACAGCGTCTCCTTCGGGACCAGCGCCGCTTTTTCCAGTTCGCCGTCCAGCAGCCCGTAAACATCTCCGCCCGGTTTCGTCCACTCCTCCGGGTACAGCATGCGAAGCACGGCGTCGACGCCGCTGCAGGCCGTGTCGGTGCAGCGGAAATGATAGCGCATGCCCTTCATCGCGGAAGGATACGGCCCGCGAAACTCGTCCCGTTCGTCCGTCGTTATCTCGAACCAACTGGAGGAACCGATGTACAGATGCACGTCCCCGGCGCGGATGCTGCCCGTGCCGATCTGTCCGTTGGCGTTGTCGGAGCAGCCGCCGAACACCGGTGTGCCCGGCGCAAATCCGGTCTCCGCCGCCGCGGCAGGCAATATCCGTCCGACGCAGTCCGTCGCGCCTACGATGCGGTCCGGCAGGAGCTTTCCGGGGATACCGGCCCAGGCAAGCTTTTGCTCGCTCCAAGCCCACGTGTCGTCCTCAAGCATCTGGCTGCCGTACGCGCCCGTAAGGTCGTAGGCGTATTCCCCCGTCAGCCGCAAAAAAAGGTAGGCGGACACATCCAACAGGCGGGCGGCCTTGTTGACGATCTCCGGCCTGTTCTCCATCATCCAGCGCATTTTCGGCGGGACATGCTTTCCCTGAAACACCGCAAAACCCGCGCGCGCGTTGATTTCCGCCGCCTGCTTATCGGCCCGGCCGTCGATCCAGATGATACAATCGCATAGCGGCGCGCCCTGCGCGTCCACCAGTATGACCGCCGACGTGGTCTGGCTCATGGCCATGCCCGCAATTTGTTCTGGCTCGATACCCGCTTCCGCCGTCAACGCCTTTGTCGCTGTGCAAAAGCTGTTCCAGTAATCCTCGACCTTTTGCTCCATGTGGCCCGGGGCGTCGGAATAGGTGGGATACGGCACATAATATACGCCGACGATACGGCAAGCGTTGTCCAGCAACACCGCCTTAAGGCTGCTCGTCCCGAAATCGTATGTGATGATATACTCCTTGCTCATATCCCCGCTCCGTTTGTGAATCGCCCTTCGCTCGCTCTGCCCGAAACATCCTGTCGACCAATAGCTGGTTTCACCGAAAACGTATCATTTATATTTCGAATTGTCAACGATTCGTGCCAATATTCATTATATTTTGATCATATTAGTTTCGTTTTGTTGTCTATTTGTAGATTCCCGGTTTTTCAGCAAGGAAAGCAGAATCTGTTTCAACCCTGCTTTCCTTCTTGCCGTATGCCGTTCGGTTCTTGCCGGGGCCGGTACGCGGCCGCGCTTAGGTATTGCGCGTATCTCGATAGAACTCGAACGCCTGCTTCCCGGTATAGCCTTCATGAACGACCTTGGCGACCGCCGCAGCCATCGCCTGCGGGTCCTCGGCCTGGAAAATATTCCTGCCCATGTCCACCCCGCAAGCGCCCTCGTCGATCGCCCGGTAGGCCATCGTAAGCGCCTCTTCCGCCGGCAGCCGCTTGCCGCCCGCGATCACGATCGGCACGGGGCAGCCCGCCGTAACCTTTTCGAAGTCCTCACAATAGTACGTCTTGACAAGCTGTGCGCCCAGCTCCGCGACCACACGGGTCGCCATTGAGAAGAACTGCGGGGTGCGCTCCATCTGCTTGCCGACCGCGACGACGCCGAGCGTCGGGATACCGTAGCGCATGCCGGCGTCAATCGTCCGCACGAGATTTGTTATGGAGGTTTTTTCGTCCTTGCTGCCCAGGAAGGTCTGCACCGCCATGCAGGACGCGTTCATCCGAATGACGTCGTCAATTTCCACGCCGATCGTCTCGTCCGTCACATCATCGGACAGCACCGTGCTGCCGGCGGAGCATCTCAGCGCCACCGCCTTGTTGAACATCGGCGGTACACAGGCGCGAAGCGCGCCACGGGTCGCCATCAATACGTCGATATGCTCGACCAAAGACGGAATCAAAATATCCAACCGCTCCAGACCCGTCGACGCGCCCATGATATAGCCGTGGTCAAACGCAAGCATCAGGGTATGGCCGCTCCTGGGATTAAAGATACGGCTCAGCCGGTCCTTCATGCCCCAATCCATATTGTCCATGCCCTTTATATGGTAATTGGTTTTGCCGGCGGGTACGTCCGGATAGAAATTTTTATTCGGATCGATCGCGCCGCTGTGTACGCTGTTCTCTTTTTCAGCCATGTGCCTTCAATACCTCTCTCTCATATATTCATGACCCGGCGCAAAGCGCGGCCGGTTATGCCTTGGCCGAATCAATGACCACCAGTTTCTTTTTCCGCCGCAAAGACTGCACGTCCAATCCGACGGCCGTCAACAGAATGACGCCTTTTAAAAACGTCTGCCAGTATTCGTTAACGCCCATCATCGTAAACCCGTTGGAAAGGATGCCGATGATTAAAAACCCGATGATGACGCCGGACAGTTTGCCTTCGCCGCCGGACACGGAAACGCCTCCGAGCACGACCGCGGTGATCGCGTCCATCTCATAGTTGATGCCCGCACGGGGCTGGCCGGAAAACAGGCGGGACAGCAGAATGACGCCGGCAAGGCCCGCGCAAAAACCGCTGATCGTATAGGTGACGTGCAGCATCCTTTTTACGTTGATGCCGGAAAGCCTGGCCACCTCCTGGTTGCCGCCCAACGCGTACGTGTATCGCCCCATCTTTGTCTTGCCGATATACAGCCACGCGACGGCCAGAACGGTCACCATAATGACGACCGGGATGGGCACGACGCCGAATATATACCCCTGGCCAAGCGTTCGGAAAGAATCGTCAAACCCGAAGATCGGCAGGCAATTTGTCGCGATATATACGGCGCCGCGCACGGCCGTTTGCGTCCCGAGGGTCGCAATCAGCGGCGGTATGCCGACGTTTGCGATCAGCCAGCCGTTGATCAGTCCGACGGCCATGGCGGAAAGAATCGCAATCGCGCAGGCGAGAAACACGCCGACTCCGTTGACAATCAGCGCGGCGCAGACGATAACCGCAAGGCCGACCTCGGCGCCGACGGAAAGGTCGATGCCGCCCGTAATCATGACAAACGCCATGCCGACGCATACGATGCCCGTCATGGAGACCTGCCGCAACACATTGAAAAGATTGGAGCCGGACAGAAAGTTCTTCGTCAAAAGCGAAAACGCAACAAACTCCAGCACCAATACCAGAATAATGGCGTTATGCTTGACAAACTCCACGATCTTTCCCGAAGTAAATCCTTTATTCATCCGCAATACTCCTTTTGCCTGACGCCAGCGTCATAATCTCCTCCTGCGTAATCCGGCGGACCTTTTTGTCCAAAATGCCCATCTGTTCCCCTTCGTACATGACCATAATCCGGTCGCTCATGCCGATGAGTTCGGGCAATTCCGACGAGATCATGATGATGCTCTTCCCCGATTGCACGATCGCACCCATGATTTCGTAGATTTCGTGCTTTGCGCCGACGTCGATGCCGCGCGTCGGTTCGTCGAATAAAAGAACGTCGCTTTGCGTGGCAAGCCACTTGGTCACAATGGTCTTCTGCTGGTTTCCACCGGAAAGGTTTTTCATTTTCTGTTTCGGGGATGAAACCTTGATGCTCAATTTTTTGATATTATCGTCCACAAGCCTTTTTTCGGCTTTTCCGTTGATCATGGAACATTTCGACAGAGCATTGAGACAGGAGATCGTGATATTCTCCCCCACCGTCATGTCCAGCAGCGCCCCCTGCGTCTTTCGATCTTCCGGAATTAAAGCGAGCCGCTGCCGGATTCCGTCCCGCGGCTGCCGCATTTTAACGGGCTTTCCTTTTACCCGGATCTCGCCGGCATACGGATCCGCGCCGAATATCGACCGGGCGATCTCCGTCCTTCCCGCACCCACGAGGCCGGCAATCCCGAAAATCTCACCCTTCCTGACATCGAAGCTGACGCCCTTGACCTTGTTGTTATGCAAATTCGAAACGGACAGCACCACCTCGTCGCGTATCGCGTCATGCTGCGGATAGTCGTTGGAAACCTCCCGGCCGACCATGTCCTGAATCAGCTGTTTCATCGTCACGTCCTTCGTGTCCCGTGTCGCAATGAAATTCCCGTCGCGCAGAACCGTGACCCTGTCCGCGATGGTTTCGATCTCCTCCAGCCGATGCGATATATAGATGACGGATTTTCCCTCTTTCTTCAGCTCGTGTATGGTGCGAAACAGGGTTTTTAATTCCGTATTTGTCAATGTTGCCGACGGCTCGTCCATGACAACCAGTTTCGAATCGTTCAGCATCGCTTTTATGATCTCAACCATCTGCTGGTACGCGACGCTTAAGCTTCCCACCTTTGCTTTCATATCAATATCGATATGAAACTGATCGATCATCTTTTTGCCGCGCATCAGCATCGCGGTCTTGTCGAGAAAGACGCCTTTTTTAATTTCTTTTCCGAGGGACAGATTCTCCTCGACCGTCATGCCGGGAATCAGATTCAACTCCTGATAGATGACGCTGATGCCCATTCCGATCGCCGTCTGCGGACTATACGCCGGTCGGAGCGCGCCGTCAAACCAGATTTCCCCCCCGTCCTTCGGAATGGATCCGGAGAGCACCTTGATCAGGGTGGATTTCCCCGCGCCGTTTTCCCCTAAAAGCGCGTGCACTTCACCCTTGCGGACCGAAAAGTCCACGTGATTGAGCGCCCGCACGCCCGCAAAATATTTTGAAATGCCCCGCATCTCCAGAATATTCTCGCTATTCAAAGGTCCGCCTCCCGTGTTTTCGCATTTTTCGCGGCACGTTTTTTTGTAGCTTCGAAGCCGTTTTTACCGGGGCGGGGAGCAAAACGGGCGGGCAGCCGATGTCCCGCCCGTTTTAGCCTGCCGGTGACGTTTTGCAGCGGTCGCTTAATCGATATAATCGTCGATGTTCTCGGTCGTAATCGTCTTGCTGGAATCCACCAGCGTAAACGCGTCGACGGGCTCGCCTTTCCAGAGCTTGATCATCAGTTCCACGCAGTTGTAGCCCTGCCCGTAAGGATCGATGTCCACGGTACCCTTGTAGCAGCCGCCTTCCTTGATGCGGGCACGCGCTTCGGCAACGCCGTCGGCGCCGAAAACGCCATACATCGCACGGTCTTCCGGGGCTACGACGGCGTTCAGCGCTTCGTTTGCGCCAAGGCCTCCGTTGTCGTCGTCGATGCCGCAGATCACGCGCATTTCCGGATATTCCTGAATCCAGTTTTCGGTGATTTTGATCGCGTCCTCCATGCTATAGGAGTCCTGCACATCCACGATCACCGCCTTATCGCTGTTCTGCGTCAGGCCGTCCTTAATCCCGTTCGTACGGTCGATCAACTGCTTCGAATAGCTCTCGCCGATCACGCCGCAAATCACTTTTTCCTCATTCGGATAGGTCTTGTTGATCCACTCCGCGGCCATCTTGCCCACGGTGTAGCCGTAATCGTACTCGATCCAGTTCTGCCAGGTCGCCGCGCTCTTGATCTCGATCCCCTCGGCAACCGTCGGAATGCCTTGTTCCGCGGCCTGCTTGACCAGTGTGTCCGCGGCCTCGCCGTCGATTGCGCAGATGATCATGCCGTCGACGCCCATGGTGATGAAGTTCTCAATCTGCGTGTTCTGGCGCCCGCTGTCGTTCTCCTGGTCCTGCAGGTTGATCGTGATGCCGTATTCTTCCGCGGCCGCCTTGATGCCTTCCGCCATGGAGAGGAAGTACTGCTGACGCATGTCCCACAGCGTCACGCCGATCACCTTGCCTTGGGTCGTAAACGCTTCCGCGGCGGGCGCTTCGGTCGCGGCCGGAGCTGCGGCAGTTGCTTCTGCGGCCGGCGCCTCGGTCGCTGCGGGCTTGGCCGAGCAGCCGGCGCTCAGCACCATGGCCAGTACGAGCAGCCCTGTCAGTATGGTTGCGAGTCTGCTTTTCATTATTTTTCCTCCTCGTTTGATTTGCGGGAATAAGAAGTACGTTTGCTTTTTGCTTTTTGCCGAGAACAGATGGCGGATTCGTCGATGATGGCAATGGGCCCATGCCATATGAAGTATATCTATCATAATATACTTCTCTTTCGTTTTAAACGAGAAATTATAACTTTTTGGTGGAAAATTTTTAGTTCCTTTCGTTAATGGAGCAGTTTTTAATAATTATCACAAGATCGAAACAATAGAATGTTTTATGTTCGATTTCTTATATGTTATTTTTCGACTGAAATGTTTCTTTGACAAATTGCATTTCCCAATTGATTCATATATACTGAATAGAAGAAAATTCTTGCCTGCGGTCCGTTCCCGATCGGAGGACACCTGCCGTGTATAAAGTATTGCTGGTTGACGATGAGCCGATGATCCGTCAGGGCATGCAGCGCCTGATCGACTGGCCCAAACAGGGGTTCCTGTTTCTGGAGCCGGCCGACAGCGGCATCGCCGCGCTTGCGCGCTGTCAATCCTTGCCCGTGGATGTGTTGATTACGGACATTACCATGCCGCGTATGAGCGGATTGGAATTGATTGAGCGGCTCAAAGCGCTGGACTTTCATCCCGTATTCATCGTCCTTTCCGGCTACAGCGAGTTTGAATACGCGCGGCGCGCCATTCAGTTGAGCGTTTTCAACTATCTTCTCAAGCCGGTAAACGAAGCGGAACTGATCGCGATGCTCGCTCAAATCAAGGCGGCGCTCGATCAGTCGAATTTTGTTGCGGCGGCCTATCACAACATGCTCGGCGAAATCTACCGGCGCAGCGACAAAAAAATTCTGCAGGAGATGCTGCTGCATATCGAAACGCATCTCGCGGCCGATATTTCGCTCCAATACATGGGCGACCGGTTTCATCTCAGCCCCAACTACATCAGCCAGCTGTTTAAGCGGGAACTGGATGTCAATTTTGTGGACTTGCTGACGGCCATACGCATGGAAAAGGCGCGTATGCTGCTGGACGATGCGACGCTGAAAACCTACGAGATCGCCGGGCGCGTCGGCTACGACGATGTCCGTTATTTCGGCCAGGTGTTCAAACGCTACACGGGGAAAACGCCCGCCGAATACCGCAATACCGGCCGCCCTAAGGATGGGGGCGCGCCATGAAACTCCGGCTTTACCGTCTGACCGGCCGCCTGCATTTTAACCGTCTGAGCACGCGGTTGTTGATCTATTACCTGGCTTTGTTCGCGCTCTCGTTTTGCCTTATCTGCCTGTTTCTGTATCGCGCGCTCAGCCGCATGGTCATACAGCAGGAACTTTCGCGCCAGACCGCCCTTCTTTCCCAGCTCACCGAGGCCGTGGATTCCCGCGTACGCAATGCGCTGAACTTTACCTCCATGGTCTACAACAGCCCCCGCCTGCTTGAGCGCCTGCTCAAAACAAGCGGGGAGGATGCGGACACCGACCTCATGGACAAGTATTTTTTCAGTTTGCTAAGCGTCAACGACTATATCTTCGCCGTCGATTTTGTTGCCGACCGCGATTCTTTTTTTACCTATCGTACCACGCGGCGTTATACCGCAACGGATCACGCGGAGCATATGTCGGACTGGCAGTCGCGCCTGCGCAGCGCCGAAGGAAGGCCGCTGGTGCTGGACATCTACGTCGGCGGAACGGACAGTTTCGGCTACTCCAGCAACAACAGCTATATCACCATCGGCCGCATGATCGGCAACAGCACGCGCACCGACGAACTGGGTATGCTGATTATGGACGTGGACATTCAGGACCCTTTCACAAAATACACCGGGTCCTTTGCCAACAATCCATATGTGCGCCGCCCGAAGACCGACGCACGCGGCTCCTTTATTATGGTTTCCGGCGAAGGCAGGGTTCTGGTACAGACCGACAATATGGACGCGGAATTTATCCAGGCCGTCTTGTCAAAACAGGAGTTCTCCCAGGAAGTCCAATATAAAGGCACAACCTATCTGGTCCTTTCCGAAAAGCTCGGCCATATCGATTGGGAAATGTTTTATTTTCTCAACAAGGGGCAGCTGCTCGAAGAACTTAGCGAGGCGTCTTTTATGATCATCGGCGTGGCGGGCCTGACGGCCGTTGCCAGCATGTTGTTTCTCGCCGCGGTTATGCGGCGCGTGTCGGTTCGCCTGGGGAATTTTCTCGACAACATGAACCGGTTTAAAAATGGCGACATGGACATCGTTATAGAGGACCGGCACCACGACGAAATCTCCCGGCTGATCACCGGTTTTAACGACATGACGCAGGAGATACGACGACTCATCCAGCAGGTTTATATGCTGCAGCTAAAACAGAAGGAAGCGGAAATCAAGGCGCTGGAACAACAGATCAACCCTCATTTTCTGTATAATACGCTGGAGAATATCCGCATGCTTGCAGTTCTAAGCGACCAGCGTGACATCGCCGCCATGATATCGAGCCTCGGCCAGATTATTCGCCGCAATCTCGAGCTGAAAGGCGACTATATCGCTCTGCAGGAGGAAGTGTCGTTTGTGAGCGCATATTGCGCTCTGATGCAGATGCGCTTCTCAAATAGATTTGATTTCATCGTGGAAATAGCGCCGGAAACGCAAAACAAACAGATTTTAAAATTTGCGCTCCAGCCGCTGGTAGAGAACGCGATTATCCACGGCATCCAGGATATTTCGCGTCACGGCATCATCCGTCTCCGGTCGGAGCTTTGTGGCGCCGACCTTCACATCACAATCAGCGACAACGGAATCGGCATGGATGCGCAGACGCAGGAATACGTCGCGTGTCTGCAGCAAACGGAGAGCGACTCAAAGTCCGGCCACATCGGCATCTCGAACGTCAACGAGCGGATCCGTCTTGCCTATGGCGCGGCGTACGGCTTATCCTTTGTCAGCGGCCCGGGAGAAGGAACGACCATCACGCTCGTTCTGCCCGCCTTTGACCAAATCCCCGCCGCAAATCTGCCGGTCCGGACAACCCCGGAAAGCGACTGATCCGATCATTTGTTCATGCGCGCGCGTGTTTTTTCGCTGGGTCCCGAAGATGCAGGAAATTCGTTCGAGCTCAGGGAACCCGCAGGATTGCGGCGCAGCCATCCATGGTCATATGCGAATGGCGCAGTTTCCGTTGCCGAATCCGGCTTTTAAGGCATATCATCGGAAATTTCCGCTTTGCTTTTTTGTGCAGGTTTTACCACCAAGGCCGCGGCTTTCCCAATATTCCCGTTTCAATTCGATGGCGCCGGCAAACTGGGACACCCTGCGCAATATCCTTGCTAAATATGATTCCCTATTCTTTGAGCGGCGGCGCAATGATGACCTCCGGCCCCATCTCCGCAATAGACTGCCGCATATCCTCCGGGAAGCCGGTATCCGTCACAAGGTAATCAATCCGCGAAATCGGGCAGATTTGCCCGAGCGCCGTGCAGTTGATCTTGCTTTTGTCGGCAAGCACAAAGGATTGCGTCGCCGATTCGACCATAGCGCGTTTCATTTCGCATTCAAACAGATTGTGCGTTGTAAACCCCAGCTTCAGGTCGATCCCGTTTGTGCCGATGAACGCCTTGTCCGTATGGATGCTTTTGAGCGTATCCATGGCTATGGGGCCCATCACCGTAAAGATGCTGCTCCGTACGTGGCCGCCCAGCATGATTAAGTCGATATGGTTGCAGCTCGCCAGCTCGCAGGCAAGCAGAATGGAGGATGTAATCACGGTCAACGGTTTGCCGGGCGCGGCTTTCATGCAACGCGCAAGTTCCAGCAAGGTGGAGGAGCCGTCCAGAACGACCGCGTCGTTTGCGTCAATCATATCGAATGCCCGGCGTGCGATTGCGCGCTTCGCTTCGGTATTGGTACGTTCCAAAATCGACATGACGGGCTCCAATGCCGCATTTTCAATGCGTTTCGCGCCCCCATATGTTCGCTTCAATTCGCCGCGTTTTTCCAAATCAACCAGGTACTTTCGTATCGTAACCTCGGAGATGCCGAACTTGGAGCTCAAATCGGCAACATACACCCTGTTGTTCGTCCGAAGTTCACTCAAAATCTGCCGCTTCCGTTCTTCCGTCTGCCTCATTTCATTTCCTCTGTCACAAAAATACTTTCTGCCGACGAATTGTATCATCGCCGCTGCGCCGTTGCTTTGCTTCCCGCTCCGTCTTCGGACGGTCTGCAAAACGCAAATGCGAACGTTCATAACCATTTCGAAACTACAGTAGAAATATTTTATACTGCCGCATCGTATTTGGCAAGCCTCGTAACAAAAAGGCCGCTATGCTACGGCAAGATTGGTTTATTCCCCAAATCATAATTCAAGCGAACCTGAACGCTATACCACGAAATTCAGCATTAGCACGATTCACTAAACGCGGATCCCCACGAAACATTTTACATTTCTGAATGTAAAGCCCTTGATTTCGGGGACTTTTGGCGGAGAGAGTGGGATTCTCCGCTTCGCTCGCGGGCTGCTTGCACTCCGCGCTGCGCAGCCTCGCGGCGGCGCTCCCCCGCCGCTAAAAACGCCGCACTGCGGCGTTTTCCTGACGCGGCTTCGAATCCCTCTTAAACTAAGGCCAAGCGGAAGGCCACCCAAATGGGTGGCCTTCCGCTTGGCGGAGAGAGTGGGATTCGAACCCACGTTACCTTTATGGGGTAAACACGATTTCCAGTCGTGCGCCTTCGACCAGCTCAGCCATCTCTCCATTTGCCGGCGCAAACAGTATCATACACGAATCGCGGGTTCAATGCAAGTTTTTTTCCATGCC
>CAZIRB010000008.1:0-43683 GCA_964541695.1 uncultured Oscillospiraceae bacterium | reverse complement strand
TGCCCCAGCAGCGCTCAATGCTTCTTCTTCCACTATATAGTTCTCAAGGTGCGCTTACCGCCGCTTCTTTTTGGCGCTTGCGCTTCAAGATGCAGCTTTTATATTTTAGCAAGGTGCCTATGCAATGTCAACAGCTTTTTTACGGAAATAGAAAATATTTTTGCGAATCCGATCACCTCCGTCCGTCGTTGACAAAATCTTGGGGATTGAAGTATTCTATATGCGTAAATTTACCGGAAATTGAGGAACAAATAACAGTATGAAAGCGCTGACGTCCAAGGAGCTTCGAACCAAATATCTCGAGTTCTTTTCCAAAAAAGGCCACGCGGTCATCTCGTCCGCGTCGCTGATTCCGGAAAACGACCCGACCGTGCTGTTCACGACGGCCGGCATGCATCCGCTCGTGCCCTACCTCATGGGCGAGAAGCACCCGATGGGCAAGCGGCTCGTCGACGTGCAGAAGTGCGTGCGCACCGGCGACATCGACGAAGTCGGCGACGCGTCGCACTGCACATTCTTCGAGATGCTCGGCAACTGGTCGCTCGGCGATTATTTTAAGAAGGAATCCATCGCGTTCTCGTGGGAATTCCTGACCAGCGAGCAGTGGCTCGGCATTCCGAAGGACAAGCTGTACTTTACGTGCTTTGCGGGCGACGATGACGCGCCGCGCGACCTTGAGGCCGCCAACGCCTGGATCGCCATGGGCGTGGACCCGTCGCACATCGCGTTCCTACCGAAAAAACATAACTGGTGGGGCCCCGCCGGACAGACGGGTCCCTGCGGCCCGGATACGGAAATATTCTACGACACCGGCGCGCCCGCCTGCGGCGCGGACTGCGGGCCGGGCTGCGACTGCGGCAAGTACCTCGAGATCTGGAACAACGTGTTCATGGAGTACAACAAGGTCGCCGACGGCGTGTTCGAGCCGCTCTCGCAGAAAAACGTCGACACCGGCATGGGCCTTGACCGCACGGTCGCGACGCTGCAGGGCGTGCCGAGCGTGTTCGACACGGACGCGTTCACCGGCATCATCGGCAAGATCGAAGCGCTCAGCGGGAAATCCTATCATAACGATACGGAGTTTACGCGCGCGTTCCGGATCGTTGCCGACCATCTGCGCTGCGCGACGTTCATGCTCGGCGACCAGCGCGGCGTCACGCCGTCCAACGTCGACCAGGGTTATATCCTGCGCCGCCTGATCCGCCGCGCGATCCGCTTTGCAATGCAGCTCGGCATCCCGGACGGCTCGCTCTCCGGCATCGCCGCAACGGTCGTCGACCAGTACGGCGCGTTCTACCCCGAGCTCGCTGAAAACCGGGAGAAGATCCTCTCCGAGCTCGACAAGGAGGAGCAGCGCTTCGCCAACACGCTCAAGAAGGGCATGAAGGAGTTCGACCGCCTCGCGGCGCAGCTCGCCGGCGACCGCATCGACGGCGCGTCCGCGTTCCGGCTGTACGACACGTACGGCTTCCCGATCGAGTTTACAGAGGAGCTCGCCCGCGAGCGCGGCATTTCGGTCGACCTCGACGGCTTTGCCGACGCGTTTAGGCAGCATCAGGAGACCTCGCACGCCGGCGCGGAGCAGCGCTTTAAGGGCGGCCTTGCCGACAACACCGAGGCCACGGCGCAGCTGCATACCGCGACGCATCTGTTGCAGGCCGCGCTGCGCAAGGTGCTCGACGACGACGGCGTGGCGCAGAAGGGCTCGAACATCACCGCCGAGCGGCTGCGCTTCGACTTCTCGTTCCCGCGCAGGCTCCTGCCCGAGGAGCTTAAGGCCGTCGAGAAAATGGTCAACGACGCGATCGCGCGCGATATCGAAATCGACTGCGTCGAGATGACCGTATCCGAGGCCAAGGCGGCCGGCGCGATCGGCCTGTTCGACGCAAAGTACGGCGAGAAGGTCAAGGTGTACACGATCGGCGACGTCAGCCGCGAGATCTGCGGCGGCCCGCACGCCAGGCGCACCGGCGAGCTCGGCCGGTTTGAGATCAAAAAGGAGGAAGCGTCCTCCGCGGGCGTGCGCCGTATCAAAGCGGTGTTGGTACATGAGTAACTTCTTCCGGTACAACTGGGAATTGCACGGGCAGACCGCCAGGTTTCTTGTCGACCTCGATTATGCCGGCAAGTTCGACCTGATGGGCGATTTTATCACGCTCATCCACGTCACCTGCCTGCCCGTCGATCCCTCCCAGCCGGAATTCTCGCGGCGTGAGCGCGCGCGGCTCGAGACCGTCGCGCCCCGCTGCATGGAGATACTGGGCCAAAGCGGCGCGTACGTCGGCGCGATCGATATCGGCCCGCAGCGCCGGCTCTATTTCTACGTCAGCGACGCGCGCCTGCTCGTGCCGATCTTCGACCTGTGCAGCAACGAAAAGGGGCTTACGCTCGCCTGCGCGAAGGCCGACGAGCCGCACCGGCAGACCTATTACCGCCTGCTGATGCCCGACGAAGCGAAGAAACAGAGCGCCGCGAACGAGGCCTATATCGCCGAGCTGCGGCAGCGCGGCGACGATACCGCCGCCTACCGGCGGATCAACCTGCACCTGCGCTTTCCGACCATATTCGCGGCCAGCGCGTTCCTGCGCGAGGCAAAGGAGGCGGGATTTGCGCTCGGGCGCGATTCGTATACGCCGGAGCAGGAACTGCCGCACGAGACGACGGTCCACGCCGTCAGCCGGCTCCTGTGGAACGACGTCACCACGCTCACGACGCGTGCCATCCGCCTCGCCGAGCCGTACGGCGGCGTGCTGAACAGCGTCGATTCCGCGTTTGTGGAGAGACGGTTTTCGAGGGCATAAGTAAGAACTGGAAGGAAAAGGGAGAGTGGCAAAGCCACTCTCCCTTTTATTATGTGTTTTTTTGCGGGGACTCCGTCCCCGCACCCCTGCCAAAGAAACCCCCCTTTGGAAACCCAGGGAAAAAAGGCACGAGAGCTTCGTGTTCAGCAGAAAGGGTTTCCAAAGGGCCCTCGCCCTTTGGCGGTGGTTTGAGAGGGCCGCAGCCGAGCGCCGCCTGTGGCGGATGAAGCGAGGCGCAGGCCTAGTGAGCAAAGGAGCGCAGGCCCAAAGGGGCGTGCGCGACCATTGCGAACTGTGGGGAGCCCTCAACGTCCCCCGTTCCCCGCTCCCCGTTCCCCGTTCTCCGCTCCCCGCCCCTTTTCAGCCGAGCGCCATGTCTACTTCCCGACGCAGAACCGCTCGAATATGCGGTCGATCACGTGCGCGTCGACGGTCCTGCCGGTGATGGCGCCGAGATGGTACAGCGCCTCGCGCACGTCGGTCGCGACGCAGTCGAGCTCCGCGCAGGGCGAAATGTCCGCCAGCGCGGCAAGCGCACGCTCAAGCAGCGCGATGTGCCGCTCGTTCGTGATCGAGACGGCCTCCTCGGCCGCGGGCGCGGCAAGGCGCAGGATCTCGCGCTTGAGCGCCTCGATCCCGTCGCCGAGCGCCGCGCTGACGCGCACAAGCGGTCCGTCGGGTAATTCGCGTTCGTCGAGCAAGGGGGGAAGGTCGGACTTGTTCAGCACGAGGACGCGCGGTAATTTTTCGGTTTCTCCGAGCAGCTCGTGGTCCGCTTGGGTGAGCGGTTCGGAGCTGTCGAGAACGAGCAGAATCAGGTCCGCCGTGCGCAGCTCGCGCCTGGCGCGCTCGACGCCGATGCTCTCCGCCGCGTCGGCGCCGTCGCGGATGCCCGCGGTGTCGATCATGCGCACGGGCACGCCGTCGAGAGCGGTGCGCTCGTCGAGCACGTCGCGCGTCGTGCCGGGCAGCGGCGTCACGATCGCGCGGTCCGTGCCGAGCAGCGCGTTGAGCAGCGACGATTTCCCTACGTTCGGCCGGCCGAGGATCACGGCGCGCAGCCCGTCGCGCAGCACCCGCCCACGCCGCCCCTCGTCGATCAGCGCGGCAAGCCGCGTTTTTGCGCGCGCGAGCGTCTCCGGCAGCGATGCGACCGCATCCGCCTCGGCTTCGTCGGGGTAGTCGATGGCCGCGTCGATGCCCGCGAGCGCGTCGAGAAGCAGCTCCTCGAGCGCCGTAATCTCGCTCCTGACCGAGCCGGTCAATTGCAGCATCGCGGCCTTCAGGCTTTTTTCGGCGGAGGCGTTGATCACGTCCATCACGGCCTCGGCCTGGGTGAGGTCCAGCTTGCCGTTCTCGAATGCGCGGCGCGTGAATTCCCCGGCCTCCGCGGGCCGGAAGCCCAACCCGGTGAGCAGCGCAAGCGCCTTCTGCACGGTCATCGGCCCGCCGTGGCAGTACAGCTCGGCCATGTCCTCGCCCGTATAGGAGCGCGGCGCGCGGAAAAACGCCGCCATGCAGTCGTCCACGACGGTCTTGCCGTCGAGCAGGCGCGCGTGGCGCACGCGTGCGGGGGGCGTTGTAATGTCGCAGTCGAGCAAGGCGGTTATGCGCGCCGCGTCCGGCCCGGAGACGCGCAGGACGGCGATTGCGCCGCCGATCGCGCTCGACGGCGCGAAAATCGTGTCGTTTTTCATGATCTAAATAAAAAAGCCCGGCAATCCTGCCGGGAAAAGTTCGGTTTCACCGCTCCGGCGTAATGACGACGCGGCGGTTCGGCTCCTCGCCCTCGCTGTGCGTGGAGATGCCGGAAAAGTCCGACAGCGCGCTGTGCAGGATGCGGCGCTCGTACGGGTTCATCGGCTCCATCGCGATCGGCCTGCCGGTCGCGCGCACCTCGGCGGCGTTGCGGCGCGCCAGCTTTTTGAGCGTCTCCTCGCGGCGCGCGCGGTATCCTTCCGTGTCGACCGTAACGCGCTGGTACTCCTCGCTTTTGCGGTCCTTGTTGATGTACAAAGAGACAAGGTACTGAATCGAATCCAGCGTCTCGCCGCGGCGGCCGATCAGCAGCCCGTCCGCGTCCGAACGGATGTTGAGCCGCAGCCCGTCGGCGGTGTCCGCCGCCTCCGCCGTGCCGTGAATGCGCATCTTCGCGAGCAGCCCGGATAGGAACACGCCGGCCGGAATCTCCTTTGCCAGCGCCTCGCTGTAATCGTAGTTTACGGCGGGCGTCTTCTCGCGCGGCTGGTCCCGGCGCGGGCGCTGCTCGCCGCCGCCGCGACGCTCGCCGCCGCGGCCCTGCCCCTGCTGCCGGTCGCGCGGCGGGCGGGGGGGCCGGTCCTGGCTCGGCTCGCCCTTCTTGGCGAGCTTCTCATACTCCATCGAGAGCGGCACCTCGCGCTCGGTCAGGCGCACGACCGCCATCTTTGCGCCCAGGCCGAACAATCCCTTGCTCTCGCTCTTGAGCGTTTCAATGTCGACCTCGTCGATCGTCACGCCCATTTCCGTCAGGCCGTGGAATATCGCTTCGTCGACGGTCCTGCCGGAAAACTCCATGCTTCTCATTTCCTTGGCACCTCCACGGCCGCTTCCGCGGCTTTTTGATCAAAGCGCCGGTTGATCAGAATCGTCGTGATCAACGAAAATACGTTGCTGGCCGTCCAGTACAGCGCAAACGCCGCGTTCGACGTTAGGCAGAACCAGAACGAGAGCAGCGGCATCGTGTACTGCATCATCTTGCTGGAGCCGCCGGCCGCGTCGGTCTTGGGCTGCTTGCGCATCATGATCCACGAGGAGAGGAACGTCGTCACGCAGGCAAGCAGCGGGAAGATGAACCACCCGTTGTTCATGCCCGCGTATAGGTTGATGCACGGCGCAAGCAGCTCGTTGTACCTGGCGGTCAGCTGCTCGGTGGCAGTCGCCAGCGCGTACCCGCCGCCCTGCACAGGCGTAAAGAAACCGAGCCGCACGAACGTCTCCAGCGCGGACGGGTTCTCGATAAAGTACAGTAGATTCGGCAGCTTGGCGTTGGCTTTGGAGAAGAACTCCGTCGCCTGCATGATCACGGGTTTAAAGCCGTTGTCCGCCGCCCACATGTTGTTGACCCACAGGAACTTGAAGTGCTTGAAGAACTCCAGCCCCGCCGCCGGGTCGGCGTCCATCGTGACGATGAGCTTGGCCATCATCTCGTTGCCCCACTGCCGGAACGCGCCGATGAACACGAAGAACAGCGGCAGCGTAAACAGCATCGGCAGGCAGCCGCCGAACATGGAGACGTTGTTCTCCTTCATGATCTTGCGCTGCTCGATGTTCAGCCGCTGCGGATCGTTCTCGTACTTTTTGCGGATCCGGTCCAGCTGCGGCTGAATCCGCTGCATGTCCATTGAGGATTTCCGGGATTTGATGTCGCCGAACACCGTCAGGCAGCGGATGATCAGCGTGGCGATGATGACCGTGAGCACGATGCTCTCGTTGGTCAGAGTCTCGTACAGCCAGCGCATGCCCAGAAACGCCCATTGCGTCAAAAAGAAATCGCCTTGCAAGATATTGTCCTCCCTGTTTGGATGGTAAAGCTTGTTTTACGGAACGGGGTCGTAGCCGCCATGGAACAGCGGGTTGCAGCGCAGCACGCGCCACAGAGCCAGAAGCGCGCCCTTTGCCGCGCCGTACTTTTCGACCGCCTCGGCGGCGTACTGCGAGCAGCTCGGCTGGAACCGGCAGCAGCCGGGGAGCGCGGGAGAAATGTGTTTTTGATAGCCCCGGATCAGGAACAGCAGAACGCGCTTCAACGTCTACACCTCGTCTATCAGGTCCGCCCGCCTGAGCTGCTCGAGCATCGCGGCGGCGATGGCGGCAAACGCCGCGTCCGCGATCGGTTCGCGCGCGATAAAGATGATGTTGTAACCCTTCCGAATCCGCATAAAATACGGCGAGAGCGCCGCGCGCATCCGGCGCTTGACACGGTTTCGCTGGACGCTCTTTCCGATCTTCTTGCTCACGGAAAAACCGACGCGCGTCTCCGGCCGTCTGTTCCTTGCATAGACCAGTGCCGTCAGCCGCCCGCCGACGGATTTGCCCACGCGGTACGTATGGCGGAATTCCTTCTTCCGTTTCAGTGAATCGCTGCGTTTCAATCGGTTATCCGGCAAGAATCCCGGCGCATGGCTGCGGCCGTTCCGGCAAGAACAAACGCGCGGCAAGCAAAAGCCTGCCGCAAGCGCTCGTACAACATCCTTAGCGACAACGGGCCGTTAAGCGCTCAGCTTTTTGCGGCCCTTGGCGCGCCTGCGCTTCAGCACGTTGCGGCCGTCCGCGGTCTTCATGCGCTTGCGGAAGCCGTGAACCTTGCTGCGCTGGCGCTTTTTCGGCTGGTAGGTCCGTAACATCTCGTAACACCTCTCTTTTCCTATCTCAGAGACGGACGCGTCCGCCCCGCGAAATTCTCCACCATAAAAAGTGCGACAACTTTAGATATTATAGTGGAGCGCAATAAACGCTGTCAAGCAAATTTCGCGGCCCGCGCGGCTCAGGCGCGAATCCTTGCAAATATCATGCGCCCCGCGGACGTCTGCAGGCTGCTCGTGACGGTAAGTTCGACCGTCTCGCCGATGCGGCGCCGGCCGCCCTCGACGATCACCATCGTGCCGTCGTCGAGATAGCCCACGCCCTGCCCCTGCTCCTTGCCCTCCTTCACGATGCCGAGCGAAAGCTCCTCGCCGGGCAGCAGGATCGGGCGCAAGGCGTTGGCCAGGTCGTTGATGTTCAGCACCGGCATGTTCTGCACGGCCGCGACCTTGTTGAGGTTGTAGTCGTTCGTGACGAGCTTGCCGCCAAGGTCGATCGCCAGCCGCAAAAGCTTTACGTCCACCTCGTCAACGTCGTCGTAATCCCGGCTCTCGACGACGACCTCGTTCTTGAGCGTACTTTGCATCTCGCGCAGGATGTCCAGGCCGCGCCGCCCGCGCGAGCGCTTCATCGGGTCCGCGCTGTCGGCGATGTGACGGAGTTCCTTCAGCACGAACGCCGGCACGACGAGGCTGCCCTCGATAAAGCCGGTCTTGCAGATGTCCAGTATGCGCCCGTCGATGATGACGGACGTGTCGAGCACCTTGGGACAGCCGGACGCGCGGCCGCCCGCGGCGTCCGTCCTCCTCCGGTGCCCGCCGCCGTCCGTAAACTCCGAGCGCCGGCTCACGCCGATGCGGCAGCCGAAGTACGCAAACAGCACGTACAGCGTCAGCGTCAAAAACGTCGAAAGCGCCGCGCTCTCGATGGCGCTGAACAAAAAGCTCAATAAAAACGCGAGCAGCAGCCCGATGATGATGCCGAGCGCGCCAAACAGTATGTCCAGCGCGGGCATCTCGGTCAGCTGCCGGTCGATGCGCCTGAAATATCCGCCGACTCCGTCGATGATTCTCGGGGAATAAATATAAAATATGATTCCGAATATAAGCCCGACAATCACATACAGGGCGGTCATGACGGCGGATGTGGTCGTGTAGCGCATGACATAGTCGTAGCCCGGGAATTTGAAGGAGTACAGAATGATGGCGACAATCCCGCAGCCTGCGCCCAGCCCGACCAGCGCGATGAAGACCCGTAGAACCTTCCTCATACGGCAAGCCGTTCCTCCCAATTCTTAGTGTGAAATCCGCGCGCCTCAGCCGCGCGCTCCCCCCGATCCTATCCTCCCACGAGGGTCAGAAAATCGCTCTCCTCCTTTCCGCTCGACGCGGCCAACTCCGCGACGAGCACCTGCCGCGCGGTCAGGTACATCTTGCGCTCGCCCGCGGACAGCCCCTTCTCGCGCTCCCGGCGCAGCAGACACTTGACGACGTCCGCGACGGCGAAGATATCGCCCATGCGCAGCTTGTCCAGGTTGTCGCGGTAGCGCTGGTTCCAGTTGTCGCTCTCCGACGAGCAGTTTTCGGCGCAGAGGAACGCGACGACGCGCGCGCAGATGTCCGCGTCGACGATGGGCCTTAGGCCGACCGCCTCAGCGCTTCTGACGGGGACCATCGCGGTCATGCGGCCCATCACGAAGCGCAGCACATAGTACTGGGCAGTTTCGCCCAGCACGGACTGTTCTTCAATGGCCTCCACCACGCCGACGCCATGCATCGGATAGCAGACCAGATCCCCAATGGAAAACACGGTTCTTTACACATCCTCACTCTGCCCGGTCGCATCAAAACAGTATCATTATAGCCGATTTGCCACGAATCTGTCAAATGAAACGATGATAATACCATACCTGATAGGATGTGTCAACGGAAAAAGCGCACGTTTGAAAATATATAAACAAAAAGCGCCATAAACGGCGCTTTCCTTTCCGAATCGCGCGCTACAGCAGGCTCTGCTGCTCCGAAAAGCTCATCTCGAGCAGGCGCTTGCTCACGCGCTGGTCGAACATCGTGCTCATCGGCGCGCGGTCATGGACAATTTTGACAGCCTGCGCGAACATCGGCGCGGCGGAGATAAAGCGCAGCTTCGTCGAGCAGGCGGCGTCCGGGCATTCCAGCGTGTCCGTCGAGACGATGAACTCCAGCGGGCTCTCCTCTATGCGTTTTAAGCCCGTTTCGTTGAGCACGTTGTGCGAGAGCGCCGCGAACACGTGGTTGGCGCCCTTGTCCTTAAGGCCGTAGGCCACGTCGACCAATGTGCCGCCGGAGATGGAGAAATCGTCGATGACGAGGCAGTTCTTGCCCTCGACGTTGCCGATGATCTCGAGCACCTTGGCGTCCTCGTCGTGGCCGTAGCGCATCTTGTCGCCGATGGCGACGGGGCACTTCAGCTCCGTCGCAAACTCGCGCGCACGCTTGGCCGAGCCCGCGTCCGGCGACACGACGACGAGGTTGTCGTCGACGACGCCCTGGCGGCGGACATATTCGCACAGCAGGGATTTTGCGTAGAGATGGTCGACGGGTTTCTTGAAGAAGCCTTGCACCTGCGGCGCGTGCAGGTCCATCGTGATGATGCGGTCCACGCCGGCGACCTCGATGCAGTCCGCGCACACGCGCGCGCGGATCGAGACGCGGGGCTCGTCCTTTTTGTCGCCCTTGGCGTAGCTAAAATACGGGATGATCGCGGTGACGGAGTTGGCGGAGGCGCGCTTGAACGCGTCAATCCAAAAAAGAAGCTCAACGAACTCGTCGTTGGGCTGCCTGCCGATTGGCTGGACAATATAGACATCCTTATCGCGGATGGACTCGTTGACGCGCACGAAGATGTTCCCTTCGGAGAATCGGATGGTTTCTGCGTCGCCGAGCTGCGTCCCCAGGTATGCGCACATCTTTCGAGCGAAACCCTTTCCGGTGCTCCCGGAAAAAATCTTGATGATACCCGCCCCGGTGTACATTGGATCTGCCTCTTTCCGCGCAATCCCCTGCGCACGAAAAATACAGTTTCAGTATAGCAGAACTTCCCCGGGGTGGCAACCGCAAACGGTATATTTCGTCAAGATTTCGGCACGAGGTTGAGCAAATCCTCCTCGTTTGCCACGTTCGTGTACGCCTGCGGCACGTCGCCGACGATGATATTCTCCGCAATCGGCGCCTCGGCCGTCACGACCAGCGACTGGCTCTGTCCAGGCAGTATCACGCGCACGGTGGCGGTCAGGCAAAGCTTGATGCGGTGCAGCGTCTGATTGATGCCCGCGGAGCGGAACTCGCTCTCGAACGACGACTTCACCGCGCCGGCCGGCGTGAACTTGAGCTGGACCTTCGGCCCCTTGCCGGCCAGCAGCGGGATGCCCGATATCGTGCCGAGCGGCACGGAGATGCCCTGATCGCCCAGATCGAGGATACGCTCCTGCGCGGCATTGGCGCAGTCCGCCGCCAGCGCGTTGAGCCGGGCGGAGTTTGCCTGCAGCAGGTAGACGCGCGTGTCCGTGGCGTAGATGTCGATGAGCGAGTCGTATTCGTCGCCGGAGGCGAGGTTTTCGAGGATGGCGTCGTTCATCGCGCGCGCGGCAATCGACTGCACGCGCGCGCTGGCAAGGCCCACGAGCACCGGCATGAGGTTGACGTTGATGTACCAGAAGGACAGGACACAGAACAACAGGACCGCAAACAACGCGATCAGAAGCCTCCGCTTTCGGCGCATGGTCACCGCCTCCCGCTAAACTGTATGCGGACAGCGGGCGAATCGTTACGTGCGCGCGCGAAAAAAGGCGAATGCGCGGGTGGGAGGGCGCGCCGAGGCTGTCGGGAGCGAAACGTCTTGTTGGATAACGATTGAGGGCTCCGCCCTCAAACACCCGCCAAAGGGGAAAACCCCCTTTGGAAACCCATTCTGCGGGACACAGGCTGCTGCGCTTTGCCGTATTTTGATTTTTTAAAGCGATTTTTAATGCGGGGCTCCGCCCCGCACCGCGCCAAAGGGGGAAAATCCACAGTTCGCGAAGGTCGTGCAAGCCCCTTTGGGTCTGCGCTCCCTTGCTCACCGGGCCTATGCCTCGCTTCACCCGCCACTGGCGGCGCTCGGCTTCGGCCCCTTTGGGAACCCAACCTCTTTTCAAGTTTTTAAGCGCGCAGGCTTGAGTCCGGTTATTTGGGTTCCAAGGGCCTTCGGCCCTTGGTGGGGTGCAGGGGCAAAGCCCCTGCACCAAAAAACCATCAAAAAGCCAACGCCGAAACACTTTCTCCGGCGTTTTTTAAATCCTGTTCCGTTTTACTCGCCGCGCCTTAGCCGGACGGCCATTTCATCTGGCGGCCGCCGATGAGGTGCAGATGCAGACGCAAATGCGGCACGCCCTGCCGGCCGAACGCGCCTAAGCGCGAAAAACCCAACGCGCGCGACGGACACGCCTCGGGCCGCCCGGACCAACCCGTCCCGTCACATACGCCCGCGAAAAAAGTCGAACGTACGCTCCAGTTCCGGCACGTCGCGCCACGCGCAGCCCGGCTGGTTTGCCGGCCGCTCCGCGCCGTGATAATCGCTGCCGGGGGTCACGAGCAGCCCGTGCTGCGCCGCGAGGCTGCAGAAGAGCTGCGTCTGCCCCGCCGTGGACGTGGCGTAGTACGCCTCGACGCCGCCGAGGCCGTCCGCGGCAAGCTCGGCTACGAGCGCGTGCACGTTGCACCTTAGGTTGCACGGGTGCGCGATCACCGCCACGCCGCCCGCGCCGCGGATCAGCGCAATCGCCTCGCGCGGCGAAAACCGCTCGGCCTCGCAGAACCCCGGGCGGCCGCGGCCCAAATACAGGCGGAACGCCGCGCTTGTGTCCGGCGCATAGCCCGCCGCGACCAACGCGCGGGCGATGTGCGTGCGCGTCACCGTGCCGACGGACGGCGGCAGATACGGCGCGGTGTCAAAGCCGGCCGCGCCAAGCATTTTCACGATTTTCGCGTTGCGCACCTCGCGGCGGCAGCGCATCAGCTCCAGCGCGGCCTTTAGCTTTGGCTCGACGAGGTCGATGCCGAGGCCCAGGATGTGCAGCTCCTCGGCAAACTCCGTGTCCAATTCGACGCCGGGCAGCACGAGCACGCCATATGCCTTCCCGGCCGCGATTGCCTCCGGCACGCCGAGCGCCGTGTCGTGGTCGGTCAAAGCGAGCAGCTTCACCCCGGCCTCCGCCGCGCGGCGCACCACAGCCGCGGGCGCGTCCGAGCCGTCCGAGCAATGGCTGTGCAGATGCAGGTCAAATATACTGTGTCCCATCAAACGGCGGGGGCGGATCGCTCCGCCCCCGATTCCTTTCCGTATTCGGCTCACTCGGCCGCGGGTGCCGGACGCAGCGGGGCGGCCGGGGCCGCGGGCTTGTCGGCAGCCGGCTCGGCGGGCTTTTTGCGCCTGCCCAGCACCGTTTCGGCGTCCGCGCCGCGGTAGACCTGCTCGAACTCCTCGCCGGTCACGCGCTCGTAGGCGATGAGCATATCGGCGACGCGGTCGAGCGCGGCCATGTCGGCCCGGACCGCTTCCTCGGCGCGCTTATACTGCGTGTCGAGGATCTTGCGGACCTCCTCGTCGACCTTCGCCGCGAGCGCCTCGGAGTAGTTGCGCTGGTGGCCCCAGTCCTTGGCGATGAACACCTCGGCCTGGCCGCCCAAAAACATCGGGCCGATCGAGTCGGACATGCCGTACTCCGTGACCATTTTATGCGCAACCTCGCTGGCGCGCTGCAAATCGTTGTACGCGCCGGTCGAGATGTCGGTAAACTTGAGCCGTTCCGCAACGCGCCCGCCGAGCGCCATGGCGATGCTGTCCTCGAGCTTGCGCTTGGTCACATGCATCTGGTCCTCCTTGGGCAGATACATCGTGTACCCCGCCGCCATGCCGCGCGGCACGATCGAAACCTCGTGCACGGGGTCGCAGCCGGGGAGCGTGAGCGCCACGATTGCGTGGCCCGCCTCGTGATAGGCCGTGATGCGCTTATCCGCCTCGGTGATGACGCGGCTACGCTTCTCGGGCCCCATCTGCACGCGCGTGATGGCTTCCTCCATCTCGACCATCGAGATGGCCTTCTTGCCCGCGCGCGCGGTCAGTATCGCGGCCTCGTTGAGCACGTTCTCAAGGTCCGCTCCGGTGAAGCCGGGCGTGCGCTTGGCGAGCGTGGCCAGCTCGACGTCCGGCCCGAGCGGCTTGTTGCGCGCGTGGACCGCCAATATCTCCTCGCGGCCCTTCACGTCCGGGTAGTTGACCGTAATCTGGCGGTCGAAGCGGCCGGGACGCAGCAGCGCCGGGTCGAGGATGTCGGGCCGGTTCGTCGCGGCGATCACGATGATGCCCTCGTTCGTCGCAAAGCCGTCCATCTCGACGAGCAGCTGGTTGAGCGTCTGCTCGCGCTCGTCGTGGCCGCCGCCCATGCCCGCGCCGCGGTGGCGGCCGACGGCGTCGATCTCGTCGATGAACACCACGGCCGGCGTGCTGCGCTTTGCGGTCAAAAACAGGTCGCGCACGCGCGAGGCGCCCACGCCCACGAACATCTCGACAAAGTCCGAGCCCGATATGCTGAAGAACGGCACCTTCGCCTCGCCCGCCACGGCCTTGGCCAGAAGCGTCTTGCCGGTGCCCGGAGGGCCGACAAGCAGCACGCCCTTGGGAATGCGCGCGCCGATCTCGTTGAAGCGCGACGGATCGCGCATAAAGTCGACGATCTCTTTCAGTTCCGCCTTCTCCTCGTCCGCGCCCGCCACGTCCTTAAACGTGATGTTCATGCGGTCGCCCATGGCGAGCCTGGCGCGCGACTTGCCGAAGTTCATCATCTGCTTGCCGCCGCCCTGCTGGCGCAGCATGAAATAATAGAACACGCCGAACACGCCGAATATCAGGATGTACGGCAGCACGATCGACCAAATCGACTCCGTGACGATGCGCGACTCGTACGCAAACGGATAGTCCGTGCTCGACACCTCGTCTACGCTCGAGAACTTTTCCGGGTCGCCCGCATAAATGATCGCGGCCATGTCGGCGCGGAACGTGGTCTCCGACGGGATCACGACATAGAAGTCCGCCTTCCTGGGCAGATCCTCAATCTTCTTTTCGCCGCCGGCATACAGGCCGTAGACCTCGCGCTGCGTAATCTGTATCGCCTGGATCGTGGGCTTTTCGTCCGTCGGCGCCTCGCCCTTGACGGTGCGCTGCACCATCTCGAGGAAATCCGTGTTGTAGTCCAGCTCGTCCGGCTTCTCGACGGCGGGGTTTAAGCCGTTGACCATCATGATGACGGCCCCGAACAGCAGGATCCAGATCAGCGCGGTAATCAGTTTCTTATTCAAATACGCTTCCTCCGCGGCGCGCCCCTGCGCGCCTTCTTCCAATATGTCTACTCGCCGGCGTATACCGACGGTTTCAGCACGCCGACGTACGGCAGATTGCGGTACAGGCCGACGTAGTCGAGGCCGTACCCGACGACAAATTTATTCGGCACGGCGAAGCCGCAGTAATCGGGTGTGATCGCGCACTCCCGCCGCGACGGCTTGTCGAGCAGGCAGCAGATCTTGAGCGACGCGGGGTTGCGCGCGGCCAGCATCCGCTTTAGATACGCGAGCGTCAGGCCGCTGTCCATGATGTCCTCGGCGATGAGCACGTGCTTCCCGTTGATGGACGTGTCGACGTCCTTTGTGATCTGCACGATGCCCGACGTCTTCTGCTCGTTGCCGTAGCTCGAGATGCCCATAAACTCCATGTGCAAGCGCAGGTCCATGGCGCGCGCGAGGTCCGAAAAAAACATGCATGCGCCCTTGAGGATGCAGATCAATACGATCTCCTGCCCCGCGTAGTCCTTTGTGATCTGCTCGCCCAGCTCCTTGACCCGTTTTTGTATCGTCCGCTCGTCCAGCAGGATCTCGGCAATATCGTCCGCCATGTGGGTTCCCATCATTCGTCCGTGTCCCCCTCAAATTGTATCCGCAGCACGCGACGGGTGTTGTCCGTCACGCGCACCGTCTCCGAAATCGTAAACCCCGGCACAAACAGCACTTGGCTGCCCGCGCAAAGGAGCGGCAGGCCGCGCTTTTCGACCGGGAGCTTGTTGTCGGTGAAGTAGTCCGACAGCTTGCGCTCCCCCGGCGCCCCCAGCGGGAAGAACCGATCGCCGTCCTCGCGCGTGCGCACGACGAGGTCTGCGGGCAGCCTGTCCGCGTCGACGAACGCCTCAAACGGCGTTGCGGGCGCGCGGTACGCGGCCGCCTCCTCCGCAAAAAACCGTCCCGCGGGCGTCCCGGTCGCGCCAAGGCGGCAAAACGGCACGCAGAACGGCTGCGCTTTTGCGTAGCGCCCCGCGTGCACGGCAAACGCGTCGACCCAGCAGCTAAGCCCCGCGCCCAGCTCGATGCGCGTGCCCGTTTGGGCCGTCAAAAGCGCGCGGACGCGCCGGATGTCGGAAAGCGCGATGTCTACGGCGCCCGCGCCCGTCAGCAGCGCCCGCAGCGCGCGCGCCTGCACGGCGGGATGCGCCGCGAAAAGCGCGCCCCGGTCGTATCCGCCGCCCGGAAGCGCCGCCTGTTCCAGCAGCACGGCCCCCAGGGCGGACAGGCAATCCTCGTCCTCGGCCAGAAGCCCGGCGCTGCGGCAGAGCGCCGCGGCAACGTCCGGGTTGAACGAGCGCATCAAAGGCAAAAGCTCCGCGCGCACGCGGTTGCGCTCGGCAACCGGCAGCGCGTTGGTTTCGTCCGTCCGGTACGGCACGTCGTGCGCGGCCAAATACGCGAGGATGTCCGCGCGCGGCACCGTCAGAAACGGGCGCACGATCAGCCCGTTGCGCGGCCGCATGCCGGCAAGCCCGTTCGCGCCCGCGCCGCGGAGCAGGTGCAAAAGCACCGTCTCGGCCTGGTCGTCGCGATGGTGCGCGACCGCGATGCAGGAGGCGTCCGCCTCCTTGCGCGCCCGTTCCAGGAACGCGTACCGCTCCTCGCGCGCCGCGGTTTCGAGCGAAAGGCCGCGCGCCCTTGCGACTGCGGGCACGTCGCCGCGCCCAGCAATCAGCCGCACGTCCCGCGCGCGGCAGAGCTCCTCGCAGAAGCGCCCGTCCGCGTCGGCCGCCGCGCCGCGCATGCCATGATTGTAATGCGCCGCGGCGACGTTTGCAACCATTCCCAGCGCACAGACGCGCACAAGTTCGCACAAAAGCGCAACCGAATCCGCACCGCCCGACAGCCCGACCAGCACCGTGTCGGTTTTTCCAACGCCGCAGGCGGCGAGCAGCTCCGGTTTCAGCAGGCGCATATCGTCCGCGCCGCCGGTTTTGCGGCCGAAAGTACCCATACTTATAGTTGTATCTATGATACCCGCATCTGAAACGTTTGACAAGTGGGAACGAAAAAATTCGACCGGCCGCCAACATTTTGTCATCTTTTGACATTCGGATTGCCGCGGGGTATAATGCAGCTAGCGCAACGAAAGGCCATCGATATGAAGACCGTGCATTCCGGCCACAGGGAACGGCTGCGAGACCAGTATACGGAGAGCGGCATCGACAGCTTCGCGGACCATCAAATTCTTGAATTGCTCTTGACGTACGCCATCCCCCGCCGCGACACAAACGAAACCGCGCACGCGCTCCTGGAGCGCTTCGGCACGCTCGAAAAGATCCTGCAGGCGGACGTTCCGCAGCTGATGGGCGTCCCCGGCATCGGCCAGAGCGCCGCGGTGTTTCTGCGCATGCAGGGCGATATTTTAAGGCGCATCCAGCTGCAGCAGCTTTCCGATAAACGCGGCCGCATCCGGCTGACAAGCCCGCTCGAGAGCGCGCGCTTTGCCACGGCGCTCCTGCTGCGCGAGCCGTACGAGACCGTATACGCCGTGTGCCTGAACAAGACCAATCACGTGGGGCACTGGAAGAACATTACGCAGGGTACGCTGATCGAGGCGCCCGTATACCCGCGGTTGATCGTGGAATACGCGCTGCTTCAGCGCGCGCACTCGATCATCCTGCTGCACAATCACCCGTCCGGCAATCCCGCGCCGTCCAAGGAGGACTTTGAGGCGACGGGCTCCGTGCGCGCCGCGCTCGCGAGCGTCGATATCCCGCTGCTCGACCACCTGATCGCCGCGGGCCAGTGCGTGTACAGCTTCTCCGCCAATACGATCCTGCTGCTTCCGCAGGGCGCGGCGGACCCGATCACGATGACGGTCGAGGAATACGAGGCGCACGCCAAGAAGGAGACGGCAAGCGTCGGCGAGATGTACCCGCTATGCGCACGGCGCCTGACCGTGGCCAGCGGTCCTGACGAGGACGACGATTAGCCCGCTAACGGGCGGGAACCGGCACGCTTGTCAGCGTCAGCGCGCCGCCCGCGCGCACGATCTTATACAGCGCGCCGTCGCAAATTCCGGTCTCGTCGGGGAATGCCGCGCCGAATCGTTCGATAAACGCATCGTCCACGCGCAAAAGATATAGATAGGTATAATCGGACTCGTACAGCGCCCGCGTCCATTCCTCGCGGGTGAACGCGGCCGTCCAGTCGTCGTTTTCGTCCCGTTTTTCGCCGACGCTCCAGGACCCGACCACGCCGACGTATACGGGCGTAGCTTTGTAGCGCGCGTAATAGTACGCAAGCCCCGTGTTGTCCGCCTGCTGCGCGACCAGGCACACGCGGTCGCGCGCGGGATCGAGGAACGCGGCAAAGTCCGGCACGTCGGGAAGCGTCTCGCGCTGCGACTGCGTATAGCGGTTGTATTGCGGCGCGACGAGCGTCGCCTTCAGCAGGTCCGAGAACGAGAATAGCGTCAGCTCCGCGCAAAGGAGCAGCAAAAGCGACGAGACGAGCTTCTTCCCCGCCCCGCGCCGCCAGGCCGACACCAAAAGATAGACGGAGAAGCCGAACATGCCGAGCTGGTACGTCGAGCTGTACCGCTCGAGCCCGTCGAGATTGAGCGCCTCAAAGTCCGCAAATATGAACAGGTACGAGAACAGCAGCGCGACAAGCCACAGCGCGTAGCCGAGCAAAAGGAGCGCTGTCAGCCGCGTGATGCGCTTTTTTTTGCCCTCGTCCGGTTCGGCGCGGTGCGCAAGGCACGCCATCGATATAGGCAGCGCGATCCAAAGAAACGGCGAGAGGCGCACCGCGTACGTATCGTCCCGCAAAGAAAACAGCGCCGAGAAGAACCGCTCGAACACGTCCTTTTGGTACGGCGCGGGGCTGCGGAGGCTTTCCAGCACGCGCGCGGGCGACAGCGCCGCGGCCGCGTTCCAATAGTCGGCGGCGCCGCTGAACCGCAGGTTGAGCTTCCACGACACGACCGCAAACAGCAGCGCCAAAATAGGCAGCAGCGGGAGAAAGCGCGAAAGTTGGCGCTTGCCGCCACCCCGCCCCGCCTGCGGCAGGCCCGGCGCTTGTCCCGTCTTTTTGCCACAGCGAGCGAGAATCCAGTCCCCAAGCAGGATCAGCAGCGCGAGCGCGGCAAAGCCGTACCCGGACTCCTTGGAAAGCGCGAGCGCGAATATGCCGAGCGACAGCGAGAGATATGCGAACGCGTCAAAGCCGTCCGCGTCCCAGTACGACGCGAGCGCGTACAGAAACAGCAGCCCCATCACGCCGTCGACCAGAATGCAGCGGTAGAAATAGTAGTAGTCGATCAGCGGCAGCGCGAACACGATGACGAGCAGCAGGAGAAGCTGCTTAACATCCTTCCAGGTCACCCCGGCAAAGAACGGCATCAGCAGCGAAACGGTCAGAAAATCCTTGGCGCGAAACAGCGTCGCCTCGGCAAACGACGGCTCGAGCCGCATGAAATAATACTGTAGCAGCGAAACAGAGGGCGGATAGGCCTTAAATATCGCGGTCGCCGACGGCGCGGAGCCGAACGCGTCGAGCAGGTACATGTTTTTCACGACCGTGCCCCAGTGCGAGAACTCGTCCCAGATGGTCAGCAGCCGCCCGCGCGACACGAGATAGATCACCGGCACGGCGATGAGCGCCACCGCCGCCGCGGGCGAAACGGAGAGCGCCCGACCGCTTTTTTTGTCCCGCAGCACGCCGCGCACGCAGTACGCGCCCGCAAAAAGGCCGAGCGCATAGACGGCGCACACGCCTGCGCGCAGGATGCCGAGCAGGCCGAACAGGTACAGCGCGAGCACAGCCGACAGCGTCGCCGCGGGCAGCGCCCGGGCGTACGGACGGCCGGACGCGCGCGAAACGGCCCAGCCCAGCAGCAGCAAAGGGACGCAGCCGATGAAAAACGCCATTTACGTCAGCTCCCGCTTATGGGTTGCGGAATTTCAAACAGCACCGTCACGTCCGCCGACACGGCGATGGAGCTGCTCTCGAACGCGATGCCGATGAGGTCCTTGCCCTCGCCCACATTCTCGACGACGCCGATCACCGGGCCGAGCGTGACCGCGGACGCGCCGGCCACGGCTTCCGCCTTCGTGCGCGCGTTGCGCATCGCCTCGCCGAGCGCGGATAGGTACGCACCGGACGCGTCGTTGACGCTGTACGTCACGGACACGATCTCGGCCACGCTCGCGTCGACCACCGACGACGTGATCGCGCCGGAGAGCGCGATGTCGCGCAGGGTCAGAATCACGGTCTCGGCGGCGCTGTAACCGGTCGTCGCGCCGTCGGACGCGCGCAGCTGCGCCGTGATCTCGACGTCGTCGCTTTTGATGTCCGTCTCCGGCACACCCTGGGCCACCGCCGAGTCGCGCACGGTCTTGGCCTTTTCCTCGCAGGCCAGGGACGCAGCCTCGGCGGTTTCCGCGGCGGCGGAGACACGCAGCGTGAGCGTGGCGTAGTCCGCGGTCACCGTGACCTCGCCGTAGCCGCGCACCTCGATGACGTGGTCCGGCGCCTCGAGCTCGTGGTTGATCACGATGCGCTGCGACTCGGGCTTGGGCGTGGGCACGTTCGTAATCTCGTTCTCCGCCTTGCACCCCGCAAACAGCGCGGCGGCGAGCACGGCGAACACCGCGGCCGCGGCGGCAAATCTCCTCATGGCTGTCCCTCCTTAATTCACCTGGTTGACCGGCTTGCCGGCGAGGAACGCGCGCAGGTTCTCGACCGTGATATCGATCAGCCGCTTTCTGGCTTCGTACGGCGCCCACGCGATGTGCGGCGTGATATAGCAGCTGCGGGCCTTCAGCAGCGGGCTGTTTGCGGGGATCGGCTCCTTGGCCGCCACGTCCACGCCCGCGGCGTATAGCTTGCGGCTCTCGAGCGCGTCGCAAAGGTCCTGCTCGACGATCAGCGCGCCGCGCGACGTGTTGATCAGGATCGCGCCGTCCTTCATTTCGGCGATCGTCCCGGCGTTTATGATGCCCCTGGTCTTCTCGGTTGCCGGGCAATGCAGCGTCAGCACGTCCGACTCGGCCAGCAGCGTGGTAAAGTCGACGTACCGGCCGGTAAACTCGCTCCGCTCACGCGGCGAGCTGCCGAGCACGCGCATACCGAACGCCTTCCCGATCTCGGCGACGCGGCAGCCGATGCGGCCGCAGCCGAATATGCCGAGCGTCTTGCCGGACAGCTCGATGAGCGGCGTATCCCAGAAGCAGTAGTCCGGTGAGTTCGTCCAGCGGCCGGCGTGCACCGCGCGGTCGTGCAGGCCGACGTTCTGGCAGATCTCGAGCAAAAGCGCGAATACGTGCTGCGCGACGGAGTCCGTGCTGTACGCGGGGACGTTGCACACGACGATGCCGCGCGCCGCGGCGGCCGCAACGTCGACGACGTCGTAGCCCGTGGCGAGCACGCCGATAAACTTCAGTTTTTTGGTCGTCTCAAGGTGCTCCAAGCGAAGCGGAGTCTTGTTTGTAAACACGATGTCCGCGCCGCGCAGCCGCTGCGCGATCAGATCCGGCGGCGTACGCTCGTACACCGACAGGTTTCCAAATTCTCTCAGTCCGTCAAAGCTCAAGTCCCCGGGATTTGCCGTGTGTCCGTCCAGAATCACGATTTGCATGGTCTCTCCTCCGAGTATGGCGCAATTAAAACTTCTTTATAGTATACCGCACGCCATAGCGCGTGGCAAGTGCGGCCGTTGCTTGCGGACGCACGATGCTGTATAATAGGATCGCATTCATATGAGGATGCGACCACCCCCAAACGAAAGGTTATTATCCATGGCGGCAAAGAAGGATTCGGCCCCAAAACAAAATAAAAAATCGTCCGCGGGCAGCAAGGCGGCCGCGACGCGCGCGGCAAACGCCGAGGCCGAGCGCAGGCAGCGCGAGATCGCGGGCGTGCTGCTGATCGCCGCGGGCGTGCTGCTCGGCATCTATATGTTCGTCTCGGCTTCCGGCGTGCTCGGCAAGTGGCTCTCCGGCGTACTGTTCGGCCTGTGCGGCTGGATCGCGTACGTGCTGCCGGTGATCCTCATCGGCCTCGGCGTGCTGTCCATACAGGGCAGCCGCAGGGCCGGCATGCGCGGCTCTGCCTGGTTTGCCATCGTCGGCGTGCTCTCGATCATCACGCTCAACCAGATCATCTACGATGCGCCGTTTAAGACCGTGCGCTATATGGAGTACCTTAACGAGGCGTACCGCGTCGGCTCCGTGGCACACATGGGCGGCGGCTTCATCGGCGGCGTGCTGTGCTACCCGATCCAGATGTTCGGCGGCAACGCGTTTGCGTACACGCTGACCATATCGCTCATCGTCGTGTCCGTCATCGCCGTGACGGGGCTGTCGCTGCAGGACATGTCGCAGAAGCTCTCGGACCGCGTCGCGGACACCGCCAGGCAGGCGGCGGAGCACGCGCTCAGCGAGCGGGCCGAGGACAAAAAGCTCTATACCGACTCGCTCGCCGAGCCCATAAAGGCCGTCGCCTCCGCAAAGGGCGACCGGCTGCCGACGTTCTCCGCGGACGACGATACGCAGCTGGACGAACTGAGCCGCCACCGCAAGAGGAAAAAGAAGGCCAAGAGCGTCTCCGAGGCGCTCGACGACGCGTTGAGCTTCATGCCGCTCGAGGGCGAGCTGAAAAAGAAGCCGGACCGCCCGATCGTTTCGGACGCGTGGGACGATTTCGAGCCGCTCGACGACGTGCCGCTCGTGATGAAGCCCGTCGAGGAGAAGACGGCCGCGCCGCGCCGCGTACTGCCCGACCCCGTCGAGACGGAGAAGCTGTTCGGCGCGCAACCCGCCGCGCCGCGCCAGATCAAGAAGGCCGCGCGCGTGACGGACCTGCCGACGACGAGGGCCGAGAGCCCGTCCGCCTACGTGCCGCCGTCGTACAGCCTGCTCGACGTGCCGCACACGAGCATCTCAAAGAACGCGGAGAGCCCCGCCGAGAAGGCGCGCCAGCTCGTGGAGGCGCTGCAAAGCTTCGGCATTTCCACAAAAGTCGTCAACATCAGCGTCGGCCCCGTGCTGACGCGCTTTGAGCTACAGCCCGCGCCGGGCGTGCGCGTGGCGCGCATCACCGCATTGAGCAACGACATCGCGCTGGCCCTGGCCGCGCCGCGCGTGCGCATCGAGGCGCCGATCCCCGGCAAGTCGGCCGTCGGCATCGAGATCCCAAACAAGGACGCCGCCACGGTCGTGCTGCGCGACATCGTCGAGAGCCGTGAGTTTACGGCCGCCACGTCGCCCATCACGCTCGCGCTCGGCAAGGACATCTCCGGCAAGGTCATCACGGCCGACCTTGCCAAGATGCCGCACATGCTGATCGCGGGCTCGACCGGCTCCGGCAAGAGCGTGTGCATCAACGACCTCATTATCTCCATGGTGTACAAGTCCTCGCCCGCGGACCTGCGAATGATACTCGTCGACCCGAAGATGGTCGAGCTGTCCGCGTTCGGCACATTGCCGCACCTTTTAATCCCCGTCGTGACCGACCCAAAGAAGGCCGCGAGCGCCCTGCGCTGGACCGTCAACGAGATGACGAAGCGCTACAAGCTGTTCTCCGAGGCGGGCGCGCGCGACCTGGCGCGGTACAACGAGCTGCAGAAGAACCACGAGGAGCGGCTGCCCAAGATCGTCGTCATCATCGACGAGCTGGCGGACCTGATGATGGTCGCCGCGGTCGACGTCGAGGACGCGATCTGCCGCATCGCGCAGCTTGGCCGCGCGGCGGGGCTGCACTTAATCGTCGCGACGCAGCGCCCGAGCGCGGACGTCATCACGGGCCTCATCAAGGCCAACATCCCCTCGCGCTGCGCGTTTGCGGTGTCGTCGAGCATCGACAGCCGCATCATACTCGACGCCACCGGCGCGGAGAAGCTGCTCGGCCGCGGCGATATGCTGTTCCACCCGAACGGCGCAAATAAGCCGACAAGGCTCCAGTGCGCGTTCGTCTCCGACGAGGAGGTCGAGCGCGTGGTCGAGCACTTCCGCATCCAGCAGCGGCAGCCCGCGTTCGACGACGCGGTCGTCGAGGAGATGGCCTCCGCCGCGCTCGGCGGGGCGACGGGCGGCGCGTTCGGCGAGGGCAAGCAGGAGGACGATCTGATGGCCGAGGCGGTGCGCATCGTGATCGAGGCCGGGCAGGCGTCGACGTCGCTTCTGCAGCGGCGGCTCCGCGTCGGCTACGCGCGCGGCTCGCGGCTGTTGGATATGATGGAGCAGGCGGGCTACGTCTCGCCCGCGGACGGCAGCAAGGCGCGCCGCGTGCTGATCAAGCGCTCGGAATACGAGCAGGTGTTCGGCATCCCGTTGCCGCCGCCGGACCGCCAGGTGTCGGACTGATGGACAAGACCGTCGGCGTCGTCTCGCTCGGCTGCGCGAAAAATCTGGTCGACACGGAGCGCATGCTCGGCATTTTGACCCGGGCAGGCTATCAAGTTACGAACGACCCCGCCGAAGCGCGGGTATTGATCGTCAACACCTGCGGCTTCATCGAGCCCGCCAAGCAGGAATCGATCGACACGCTGCTTGAACTCGCCGCGTTCAAAAACGGCGGCCGCTGCGAGACGCTCGTCGCGACGGGCTGCCTTTCCCAGCGGTACCGCGAGGAGCTTACAGAAGCCATGCCGGAGATCGACATTCTGCTCGGCGTGCGCGAATATGAGAAGCTGCCCGCACTGCTGGCCAAGCGCGAGGGGAGCGCGGACCCTGCCGCCGCCCTCGCCAACCCCGGCAACGCATTTCCTGTCCCCGCCGCGGACGCACGCCGTACCGTCGCCCCGCGCGTGCTGGCCACGCCCGCGCACCGCGCGTTTTTGCGCATCGCCGACGGCTGCGACAACCGCTGCGCCTACTGCGCGATCCCGCTCATCCGCGGCGGCCTCGTCAGCGAGCCGATGGAGAAACTGATCGCCGAGGCGGAATCGCTCGCGGACGGCGGCGTGACCGAGCTGACGCTGATCGCGCAGGACACGTCCTGCTACGGCGTCGACCTGTACGGAAGGCCGCGGCTGCCCGAGCTGCTCGAGCGGCTCTGCGACATCCCGCCGCTGCGCTGGATCCGCGTGCTCTACACCTACCCCGACACCGTCACGCCCCAGCTTCTCGACACATTGTCCGGCAACGAAAAGCTCGTGCGCTATCTCGATATGCCGCTGCAGCACATCAGCGACACGCTCCTTGCCCGCATGAACCGCCGCGGCTCGAAGGAGCACATTCGGGGAATCCTTGAGTACATCCGGTTAAACGCGCCGGACTTTATCCTGCGCACGACGATGATGGTCGGCTTCCCCGGCGAGACGGAGGGGCAGTTTGCCGAGCTGCTCGCGTTTTTGCGCGAATACCCGTTCGACCGCGTGGGCACGTTCGAGTTCTCGCCCGAGGAGGGCACGCGCGCGGCCTGCCTGGCGGACCAGGTCGACGCGGAAACGAAGCGCCGCCGCTACGACGCGCTCATGGCGCAGCAGCGCGGCATCTCAGCCAGGCTTGCGCAAAAGCGGGTCGGCGGTGAGACGGAGCTTTTGATCGAGGGAATTCGCGACGGCTTTCTCGTCGGGCGCACGCGCGCGGAGGCGCCGGACGTCGACGGGCTCGTGCGCGTCCCGTTTCGGCCCGGGTACGCCGTGGGCCAGTACGCGCGCATACGGCTGACCGGCGCGCTCGACTACGACATGATTGGAGAACTGCTATGAACCTCCCGAACAAACTGACGATCCTGCGCATTTTGCTCGTACCGGTATTCATCGCGTGCTTTTATCTGGATTCCGTGACGAAACACTGGCACTTTCTCGCCGCGTTCGTGATGTTCGCGGCCAGTATGACGGACATCGTGGACGGCCACATCGCGAGGAAATACGGTCTCGTCACAAACTTCGGCAAACTGATCGATCCCATCGCGGACAAGCTTTTGTACTGCTCCGCGTTCATCATGCTGACCGGCCGCGGCATGCTGCCGGCGATCTTTACGGTGATATTCGTCGGGCGCGAGTTCATCATCAGCGGCTTCCGGCTCGTCGCGTCCAACCAGGGCACGGTGATCCCCGCCAACTGGCTCGGGAAAGCGAAGTCCGCGTTCCAGTGCGCCGGCATCATCGCCATGCTGCTCGGCAACCCGATATTCAGCCTGATCGGCGTGCGCTTCGACATGATCCTCATGTGCACGGCGCTCGTGTTCACGATCTGGTCCTGCGTCGATTATATCCGCGTGCATAAAGGAGCCATCAATCTATCATGATCGCAGAAATTGTTTCCGTCGGCACCGAACTACTGATGGGCCAGGTCGTCAACACCGACGCGCAGTTCATCGCGGCCGGCATCGCGCCGCTGGGATACCAGGTGTTCTACCACATCACCGTCGGCGACAACCGCGAGCGGCTGACCGAGGTGATCCAAACGGCGCTTTCGCGCGCGGACGTCGTGATCTTCACCGGCGGTCTCGGCCCCACGGACGACGACCTGACCAAGGAGACCGTCGCCGCCGCGCTCGGACTGGCGCTCGCGCCCGTCCCCGAGGAGGTCGAGCGCCTCAAGCGCTTCTTCGACGGGCTCGGCCGGACGATGACCCCGAACAACCTCAAGCAGGCGCGCTTCCCGGAGGGGTCGACCATTCTGCCGAACGCGAAGGGCACCGCCCCGGGCGTCATCATGGAGGCGGGCGGCAAAACCGCCGTGCTGCTGCCCGGGCCGCCGCGCGAGCTCGAGCCGATGTTTACAAACCACGTGATGCCCTACCTCGAGAAGCGCAGCGGCTGCGTGCTGTACTCTCGCGAGGTGCACATATTCGGCATGGGTGAGTCGGACGTGACGCACCGGTTGCGCGGTATGATCGAGGGCCAGACCAACCCCACGGTCGCGCCTTACGTCAAGACCGGCGAGGTCACGCTGCGCGTGACGGCCAAGTGCCGGAACGAAGCCGAGGGCGAGGCGCTCGTGCATCCCATGATCGAGGAGATCCAGAAAACGCTCGGCGACGTGGTCTACAGCACATCCGGTGAGTCGCTGCCCGAGGTATGCGCAAAGCTGCTGCTCGATAACGGCCTGACGGTCGCCGTCGCGGAGAGCTGCACGGGCGGCCTGCTCGCCAGCGCGTTTGTTGACCTGCCCGGCAGCTCGCGCTATTTTATCGAGGGCGCGGTCGCCTACGCCAACGCGGTAAAGACGCGCCGCCTGGACGTGTCGGACGAAACGCTCGCTAGATACGGCGCGGTCAGCGCCGAGTGCGCGCGCGAGATGGCCGAGGGCATGCTCAAATCCTCCGGCGCGTCGATCGCGCTCGCCACGACCGGCATCGCGGGCCCCGACGGCGGCAGCGACCAAAAGCCCGTGGGCTTATGCTATGTCGCGCTCGCGGGGATCGGCGAAACGCAGGTCAAAAAGCTCCAGCTGTTCGGCGACCGGGCGCGTATCCGCGGCGTCACAGTACTGAACGCGCTGGACCTTGTCCGCAGAAAACTCTGTACATCAAACGTTTGTTCGTGATATAATTTTATGGTATAATCCGACAATAAGAACGCAATCAACGGGGGGACGGACGGCATGCTGGAAAAAGAAAAAGCGCTTGAGATGGCGCTGAGCCAGATCGAAAAACAGTTCGGCAAGGGCGCGATCATGAAGCTTGGCGAGGCGGCCGGCAAGATCCACGTATCGACGATCCCGACGGGCTGCCTGGACCTCGACTACGCGCTCGGCGTCGGCGGGCTGCCGCGCGGCCGCATCATCGAGATATTCGGGCCGGAGTCCTCCGGCAAAACGACCATCGCGCTGCATGTCGTCGCGCAGGCGCAAAAGCTTGGCGGTTCCGCCGCGTTCATCGACGCGGAGCACGCGCTCGACCCGCAGTACGCCGCGAACCTCGGCGTCATCGTGGACGACCTGTACGTCTCGCAGCCGGACACCGGCGAGCAGGCGCTCGAGATCACCGAGGCGCTCGTGCGCAGCGGCGCGATCGACGTTATCGTCGTCGACTCCGTCGCCGCGCTCGTGCCCAAGGCCGAGATCGATGGCGATATGGGCGAGGCGCACGTTGGATTGCAGGCGCGGCTGATGTCCCAGGCGCTGCGCAAGCTCGCAGGCGCGATCAGCAAGTCCAACACGATCGTGATATTCATCAACCAGCTGCGCGAGAAGGTCGGCGTCATGTTCGGCAACCCCGAGACCACGCCGGGCGGCAAGGCGCTCAAGTTCTACGCCTCCGTGCGCCTCGACGTGCGCAAGATCGACACGATCAAAAACGGCAACGACGCCGTCGGCAACCGCACGCGCGTCAAGGTCGTCAAAAACAAGGTCGCGCCGCCGTTCAAGACCGCGGAGTTCGACATGATATTCGGCGAGGGTATCTCGCGCGAGGGCTCGCTCATCGACATGGCCGTCGAGCGCAAGGTCATCGTCAAGTCCGGCGCGTGGTTCTCCTACGGCGACATGCGCATGGCGCAGGGCCGCGACAACGCGCGGCTGTTCCTCAAAGATAACCCTGAGCTCGCCAACGAGATCGAAGGTAAGCTCCGCAAGCAGTTCGACGCGGAGCGGCAGAAAGCGCTCGACGAGGCCGAGGCCAAGCGGGCCGCGGCCAGGCCCCCGCAGCAGGCGTGACACAAGTGAAGAAAAAAAAGAAACTCGTCCTGATCACGGACGAGTTTCCATATGCGCAGGCCGAAGCCTCGTTCCTCGGCCCCGAGCTGCCGTACCTGATCGAGCGCTTCGACGTGACGATCGTATGCAAGTCCGCGTCAAAAACGCAGCTTGTGCCCGTCGACCCGGCTGTCCGCGTGCTGCACTACCGCCGCCCCGGCCCGCTGCGGCATGTTTTTGATACGTTCGCGCTGCCGTTTGCGCGCGATTTTTGGTCCGAGTGCCGCGCGATATTCGCCGCGCGCACGCGGCGCTTCGGGCGCCTGCTGTTCAGCGCGTATTTTATGACCGAGGCCCGGTGCTTTACGCGGTATCTGCTGCGTGAGCGGCTCGTCGGCCTCGGCGCGGATGCCGACGTTTACTATTCCTACTGGAACAACTACGCCGCCTATGCGCTGACGCGGGCGAAGGAGCGCGGCCTGACCGGCAATGCAAAGGTTGTGACGCGCACGCACGGCTACGACCTCTACGACGAGCGGCAGCCGTTTTTTCGCCAGCAGCTCAAAAAACAGACCGACCGCTCACTCGACCGCGTGTACTTCGTGTCCGAGCAGGGGCGCGCGTATTATCTTGCGCACCACGCGTGCGGCGATGGCGACGGAGAAAAATACGCTCTTTATCGCATGGGCGTGCCCGACCGGGGCCTGGGCCCCGTGCCGGACGGCGCGACGCTGCGGTTGTACAGCTGCTCCAGCGCGTTGCCGGTCAAGCGGATTGATCTTTTGATCGAGGCGCTCGCGCTGCTTGACGGCTTCCCTGTCGAGTGGACGCATTTCGGCGGCGGACCGAAGCTTGAGAAGCTGAAAACGCAGGCCGATTCGCTGCTCGGCGTCAAGCCGAACGTCCGCTTTGCGTTCGCGGGCCGCGTGCCGAATGGGGCGCTGATGGAAACGCTCGCGGATACGCCGTTCGACTGCTGCGTCAACGTGTCCTCGTCCGAGGGGCTGCCCGTCTCGCTGATGGAGGCCTGCTCGTTCGGCATCCCCGTCGTGGCGACGAACGTCGGCGGTTCGGCAGAGATCGCGGGAAAGGGCAACGGCATCCTGCTGCCCGCCGATCCGGAACCGGCAGAGGTCGCCGCCGCGCTTGCCGCGCTTGCCGCGCTGCCACAAGAAAAAAAGCTCGCGTTACGCCAATGCGCGCGCGAGCTGTATGAGCGGGAGTTTTGCGCCAAGATCAATTACGCGCGCTTTGCCGACGATCTGCTGAAGCTGGCCGGCGGGTAAAGCGGGGTGCGGCATTTGGCGTGACTTTCATTCGTTGCGGCCGGCGCGCGAGGCTGGAGCCGCCGGGCCTGCGTTTCGTTTTCCCGCCGCACACATGTTTCTCTTGGAGGCTCAGCGTCCAGTCCCTCAGTTCGCAATGGTCGCGGTGCGTTGCGGCAGCAAAGCCGCTGCCTTCCGCTCCCTGGCTCATTGGGCCTGCGCCTCGCTTTTCTCGCCGCACATATGCTTTTCTTGGAGGCTCTGCCTCCAAACTACCGCCAAAGGGCCGAAGGCCCTTTGGAAACCCAATCTGGGGGATTCCAACGTCATAGGCGGCACTCGGCTACGGCCTCGCCAGGAATCGCCACGAAAGAATCACACCGGCTCGTTAGGTTCCAAGGGCTCCCGGCCCTTGGCGGGGTGCGGGGCAGCGCCCCGTAGCGTATCCTATTATGAGCTCGCTGTCCGCCACAATTCACACTGGTCGCGAGCCCCTTGGGGCCCGCACCCCTTTAAATCGCCATGAGAAAATCACACCGGCTCGTTGGGTTCCAAGGGTCCCGGCCCTTGGCGGGGTGCGGGGCAGCGCCCCGAGGCGTATCCCGTTCTGGGCTCGTCCGCGGTCTCGCGGACTGTGGGTCGCGAACCGCTCCTGAACTCCCCCGGAATCCGCCGCCCAACCTCGCCCTACTTATCGCAGTAGGCGCGGATCGCGGCGGACGCAAACGCGGCGGTGCCCTCGCCGGCTAAGTCGATGTTCTTCGTAAACCGCTCGTCGGCGACATACATCTCGCCAAGGCCCGCGAGGATCTCGCCCGTGCAGGTGTAGCAGCGGTCCGTGATCAGATTCTGCAGCTTTTGCACCGCAGCCTGCGCCTCCGGCGCGGTCGGATCGCTTCCGCGCAGCCTTGCAAACTCCGCAAACACGCTGCCCATATCCGCGGTCAGGCGGTCGTAGTCCTCCTTGCCGTAGGACTGCATCTTCTTCCGGGACTCCTCGTACGCGGCGGTTCCGCCCCAGCGCTCACGGGCCTCCTCGGCGTACTGGTCCATCTCCGTCCTGTCAAACGCAGAAAAATCCATATCCACGCTTCCTTCCTCCATCATGTTTTTTTCAGCAAGGACGATGAGCTTCTCGATGTGCTTCTTTCGCAGCTTCAGAAGCGCGAGCTGGTCGTTCAGCGCGGCCCGGCGATTAAAAAGCGGGTTGTTCAGAATGCTTCGAATCTGCTTGAGCGGAAACTCCAGCTCCCGAAAAAACAGAATCGCCGCAAGCCGCCTCAACGCCTCGTCGTCGTAGAGCCGGTAACCCGCCTCCGTCACTTGTGCGGGCTTGAGCAGCCCGATCTCATCGTAATAATGCAGCGTCCGGACGGAAACGCCCGTCCTGTCGCGCACCTCGTGCACCGTAAGCATCGTCGGCCCTCCCTGCGTTTTGTACCTTATACTATGACGGTACGGCAGAGTCAAGTGTTTTTTCGGCTCGATCGAAAACTTTTTTGTGCGATAGGATTTCTTGACTTGGGTTGGAATATGCCCGCGTTACGGAGGCGGCCCGCCGCCGCCATGATTGCCGCGGTTCGCGCCGCCCTGCGCCGGTTCGCCGGGGGATGCGGTCGTAAACGTCTGCGCGTCCTGCGTGGCGGCGGGAACAACCGTGTCTGTAGGCGACGCGGTCGGCGGCGCGGTCACAGCGATCGTAGGCGTCACGGCGATCGTAGGCGTCGCGGTCGGTGCCGGCGTGGCCTGCGCGGCTTTCTCGCCCGAGAGCGTCGTGGTCTGCGAGAGCAGGATGTAGCCGTCCGCAAGGTACTCGGCCGCGACCTTGAGCGTGATGCTGCAGCCCGTCAGGCCGAGGTTTACCGCGACCGATTGCGCGTATCCGTCGATGTAGGCTTCGCTACGGATCGAATCGTAGATCTCGTTGAGCAGGTCGATGTCCCGCACGACCATCTCGAGCGTGTGCGTGCCCGCGCCCGCGGACGTTAAATTCCTCTCGCAGTAGTCGTAGTAGCCGGGAAGCGACGTGATGACCTCGCCGCTGCTAAAGCCGAGCTTCTGATACGACGGCAGCTTGGACGAACCCGATGCGGACGGAACGCCGGACGAACTCCCGAACGCGGCCTCGTAAGCGAGCGCCGTGCCGTTGCAGGCGGGCAGGTTGAGCGACAGTCCGCGCCGCGCGTGGTCGGCTCCGATCCGCTTATCGGTCAGGTTGAAATACGCGTAGCTCGTCTGGCCGTACGCGTCGCCCGTGACGTCGTCCCACGACGTGTCCACGTGATAATAATCGCCGTCGAGCAGCACGATGTTCCAGGCGTGGTTGCCGCCGTCGACGGTGCCCTCGCAGTAATAGCACGGGATGCCGAGCCGCATCAAAAGGTATTGGAACGCGCGCGAATAGCCCGCGCAGACGGACTGCCCGAGCACGAGCGCGCTGTACGCGCTCTGGTTCAACGCGGCCGATTGGTCGTACGACACGTTATCCATCAGGTAGTCGTGCACGTACTTCTCCTTCTCGACGTCGGAGGCAAGGCCGGAGGCAGCCTCCACCACGTCCGCCGCCGCCGTCTCAAACGCCGCGCGGTAGGTCCCGATATTGCCCGCGGTCTTATTGTACTCGAGCTTGAGCGAGACGACGCTGCCGTTTGAGAGATAGCCGTAGCTGTAGCGCGTCTCCAAAAAGAACAGGCCGGGCTGGTCGTTGATGAGCGCGCTCATCACGTCGATGAGCTCCGCCTCGGTCAGCGATTCGGAAAGCGTGAAATAATCCTCGTTCAGCGAGAGCGCGTTGGCGTACGCCTGGTTGTAGACCGCCTGCTGGTCCTCGCGCAGCATCGCGCGGTACGGATACAGCGCCTCGGAGAACGCGATGTTCTCGCCCGTGTTTTCCGGCGCTTCGCCCGTTCCGGAAACGAGCTCGCCGACGCCCTCGATGGAGTCGGCGTTCGCGCCGAGAGAAAGCACGCGCCTGCCGACCGGCAGCAGCAGCTGTTCGATCGTCGAGCGGATCCCGCCCGCTCCGGGCGAGACCAGCGCGGAGAAGCTCCCCTCCGCATCGTTCCATGGCGCCACGTACCCGTCGCGGTACGCCAGGCCCGCAAGCAAAATCGCCAGGACCAGTATCGCTCCGATGAGCGGCAGCAACGCTTTTCTCATATTCCCTTCCTTCTGGTTTATTGTAAAACAAAAATATGGAATTAGTCCGATGAAATTTGTGGTATTCGTGGCGAATCCTTAACAAAACTGTAAACCCGGGGCTTGAAAAAAATTGAGCAAGCGCGAAAACTGTGTTACTATGGTAAAAAACGCATAGGAACCCGAGCGCATGCATCGTACGAAATACTTGATTCTCGGCGCGGGCCCCGCGGGGCTGTCGCTCGCCAACCGGCTGCAGCAAGCCGGCGAAACATCCTTTTTGGTTCTGGAACGCGAGGCCGAGCCCGGCGGGCTTTGCCGCAGCATGATTGTGGACGGCGCGCCGCTCGACATCGGCGGCGGGCACTTTCTCGACGTGCGCCGCCCCGCCGTCAACGAGTTTTTGTTCTCGTTTCTGCCCGAGGACGAGTGGAACGCGTTCGAGCGCGACTCGCGCATCGACTTGGGCTGGGCGACGGTCCACCATCCGCTCGAAGCCAACCTGTTCGAGCTGCCCGTTCCCGACCAGGTGCGCTACCTGCTGTCCGTCGCGGCGGCAGGCTGCAACACGGGCGCGCCGCAGCCGTCCGCGTTCGTCGACTGGATCCGCTGGAAGCTCGGCGACCGCATCACGGAGGACTATATGCTGCCGTACAACCGCAAGATGTTCGGCAATGCGCTGCAAACGCTCGGCACCTACTGGCTCGAGAAGCTCCCGAGCGTCTCGTTCGAGGAGACGCTGAGAAGCTGCCTCGAAAAGAAGCCGTTCGGCACGCAGCCCGGCCACGCGCAGTTCTATTATCCGAAGCGCTACGGCTACGGCGAAGTCTGGCTGCGCATGGGGCGCGCGCTCGGCGGCCGGCTGGTCGTAAACGCGCAGGCTGCCGCGCTCGACCTCGACGCGCGCGCCGTGACGGACCAAAACGGCCGGACGTACGCCGCCGACACGATCGTAACGACCGTGCCGTGGCGCTCGTTTGCCCATATCGGAGGGCTGACGCCCGAACTGGCCGCCGCCATACCGAATCTTTTGCATACGTCCGTCGAGACGCAATATTTCCCGCGCCGTATGGACATCGACGCGCACTGGGTCTACTGCCCCGACCCGGCGCTGCCCTACCACCGCATCCTCGTGCGCCACAACTTCTGCCCGGGCAGCCGCGGCTACTGGACGGAGACGAACGCCGAACGCGTCGCGGACACGGACTGCGCGTTCCGGTACCGCTGCGACTACAATTATCCGCTCAACACCGCCGGCAAGCCCGCCGTCATGGACGCTCTTTTGCGGCATTGCGCCGCGCGCGGCGTATACGGACTCGGCCGCTGGGGCGAGCACGAGCACTATAACTCCGACCTTACGGTCGAAAAAGCGATCCGGCTCGCCCAAGAGCTGCTGGAGCGCTGAAAGGAGAGCGGATGCGCAAGTGTTTTAAGGCGCTTCAGCGCCGCGGCGTGGAGCTTGCCACGTTTTTCGTGCTGCTGATTCGGTTTGTACTGGAGCGGCCGGACGGCATCTCCGGCTGGGCACCGACCTGGTACGCGCTCGACTACTCAATGGGCTCGGGCTCGCGGCTTTTAATCGGCAGCCTGCTGCATCTGCTCAGCCCAAACGGCGTATCCGCCGCAGGCGCGCAGCGCTTTGCGTCCGTCGCGATCCTCGCTTGTATCGCGCTTATCGCGCTGCTGTTCGGGCGCACGTACCGCGCGGCAAGCGACGAGGCAAAGCCCGCCGCCGCGCTGCTGATCGCGCTGTACGCAGCCGCGCCGTACTCCGTCGCCTACCTGTGGAACGCGGTCAACTTCGGCCGGCTCGACACGTATCTGCTGCTGCTCGCGCTGGCGGCGGTGCTATCGGTCAACGTAAAGCGCACGCCGGTCAAGTACGCGCTGCTGACCGCGCTCTGCATCGTCGCGCTGATGGTCAACCAGGTGTTTTTGTTCATCTTCTTCCCCGTGGCCGCCGCCGCGTTTTTTGTCGACGCGTTCGCGGGATACCAGTTGAACAAGAAAAGACTGCCGCTTGCTTTGGGCGCGTTCACGCTCGTCGGCGCGGCGTTCTTGTATTTTCAGCTGTTCTCCGGCGTGCGGTTTTCGTCGACGGGCGCGATGGTCGCGGCGCTGAGTGCGCAGGGCGACCTCGACATCAGCTTCAACGCGCTCGACTATGAGTATTTCCGCCCGTTCCTGTACGGCGTGCAGAACCACTTCCTGCCGTTTTTGCGCGGCGAAACGCCGGTTCGCTACGCGCTGTGCGAGCTTGTTTTTCTCTCGCCCGCCGTCGCGGCGCTTACCTGCCTTTGGACCGGCATGTTCCGGTATCTGAGGAAAGCGAACGTGCCCGTTTTCCACGCGCCGCAGCCGTACATGCTGCTGTCGCTCCTGCTGTTTTTGCCCGCGTTTGCGACGACGGTCGACTGGAACCGCTGGCTCGCCGCGCTGTTTACGTGCCAGACGCTGATGTTCTGCGCGCTGCTCCTTGCGCGCGATCCCGCCATGCGCGCCTCGGCGGAGTCGCTTTCCGGCGTGGTCAGGCGGCACCTGCCCGAGACAGCGCTCGCCCTGCTGTTTCTTGCGACGCTCGAGACGTTCGGCGCGCGGTATTTCCCGCGCGAAGCCGTCGCGCTGTATGGTTTTTTGCGCTCGCTTGCCCTGCGGCTGATCGGCTGACCGGCCCGCTGACTGAAAAACGGTATTGATATCGATCGGAGGAAATCGGGAAACACCATGAAAGTTTTAATCACCGGCATCACCGGCATGGTCGGCTCGGAGTTCTATCGCCAGTTTCTCGCGCTCGGCGCGGACGTGGCGGGCGTCGCGCGCTCCAGCGCGTCGAGCCGCATGGAGGCCGTGCAGGACGGCCGCATCCTGCGCTGCGACATCACGGACCGCGACGCGCTCGAGAGCGTGTTCCGGCGCGTGCGGCCCGACGTGGTCGTGCACATGGCCGCGCAGGCGTTCAACGGCATGTCCTGGGACTGCGAGTACCTTACGCACTGCACGAACTACTTGGGCACGCTCAACGTGCTCAAATGCGCGGCAAAAAATGGTCCGGACACGCGCGTTCTGCTCGCGTGCAGCAGCGCCGAATACGGGGACTTCGACCCCGCCGACTGCCCTCTCGTCGAGGAGCGCATGCTGCGGCCCGTCACGCCCTACGGCGTGGCCAAGGCCGGCACCGAGATGCTCGGCTACCAGTATTTCTCGAACACCGGGCTGCCGGTGTATTTCCCGCGCATGTTCATCCACGTCGGCACGGGCCACCCGCCCGCGACCGCGATCCAGAATTTTGCGCGCCAGATCGCGCTGATCAAGAAAGGCCTGCTCGAGCCCGTCATCCGCGTGGGGAACCTGGCGACCGCACGCGACTTCATCGATGTGCGCGACGGCGTGGCCGCGATGATCACGCTGCTTGAGAAGGGAACCCCGGGCGTGCCCGTCAACATCTGCACCGGCAAAGCCTATAAAATCTCCGAGGTGCTCGAAATGCTGCTCGCTATCTCCGGCGTGGCGGCGGAGATCCGCGAGGACCCCGCGCTGTTGCGCGCCTCCGACGAGCCGCTTCTGCTCGGCGACAACAGCCGTATTCTGGCGCTCGGCTGGGAGCAGCGCCACACGCTGTACGAGACGCTCGAGGGCGTATACCGGGATTGGCTTAGTCGGTGCTGAACATAAAAATAAAACTGACCCGCCATCTAATATAGCCATAAAAATGAAGGATGGATGAGGAATCGCCCATGCAATCATTTACCAACGTGTCCGTGATACTCCCCGCGATCAACGAGACGTACTCGTTCCAAAAGACCGCGGACGTGATCCTCGAAACCTGCGCGCACAGCGACCTTGCCGAGCTCTTCATCGTGCTGTGCAACAGGACGACGCCGGACTGCGTGCGCGTCGCCGAGCGTATCCGCGACGCCGCCACGGACGTGCCCGTCACGATCTATTACCAGCAGAAGCCGTTCATCGGCGCGGCCATCCAGGAGGCGATCGAGCGCGTGTCCGGCTCCCATATGGTGATGATGAGCACGGACCTCGAGACGCCGCCGGAGCTTATCGCGCGCTTCATCGAGCTCGCGAAAAAAACGCCGGACACGATCATCACGGCGTCGCGCTGGATCAAGGGCGGCGGCTTCTCCGGCTATAGCTTCATCAAAAAGCTCTGCAACCGCGCGTTTCAGCTCGGCATCGGGTTTCTGTTCTTCAGCCGCAACACGGACCTGACGTACGCCTACCGCATATTCCCGACCGCGCTCATGCGTTCGATCCGGTTTGAGGAGCAGAAGCACCCGTTTTTCCTCGAGACGGCGCTCAAGCCCCTGCGGCTCGGCGTGAAGCTGATCGAGATCCCAGCCGTTTGGGAGGCGCGCACCGAGGGCGAATCGCAGAACGCGTTCTTTCAAAACTTCGCGTACTTTAAGACCGCCTGGCGCATCCGCTTTATGAAGCGGGCCGAGATAAGAAAGGCGTAGGGCACAAACGGCGCCGGATTTCGGAGCGCCGCCCATTTTTGCGCGCCGGATGAAATCCGCGTGCGCAGGCAGCAACCCGGACGGCTATACTGCGCGGCAAGGCTTTGTTCTACGCACCGGCCAAGACGCGGAGCGCTTGCAAAGCCCTAGGATTAGCGTTTTTTTCACGGCCGCCAAGGAACGCGATCGCTTGAAACGCCCGGCCAACCTGCTCCCCCGAAACAGCATCGGTTCGGGGGCTTTTTTGTTTGATGCGGTCCCGTCCGATCATACCGTCGCGCAGTAAAAACCGAAGGCAAGCCCGGCCAAGCAAAGTGCACGTCCCCTTCCCCATGCCGTCCCACGACCAGCCGTCCAAATAAACGGCACTGCCGTTAACGTTCACGTTTTGGACGCGCCGCAAGGCGCGTATTTAACCGGTCAATCCGGTTTTTTCAGACACTTTACCTTGATTTTAGCGCTTCGCTCCATGTTGCAAATGCGGACCCGCGTCGTGAACGTTAACTGGTTTTGCAATGTACAAGCTTTACGCCCCTCGCTATACTCGGAATTGGGCAGGCGCGCGGTCGACCGCGCCGCGCCCGTCAAAAGCGCGGCGGCCGCGTAACGCCGCGACCCAAGCACGAGTATGGAGGAAAACGCATATGGAGATGACGCTTCGATGGTTCGGGCCCGGTTACGATTCGGTCAGGCTGGAACACATCCGGCAGATTCCGGGCGTAAAAAGCGTGATTACCACGCTGTACGGCATGCCGCCGGGAAAAGCGTGGGAAACGGAGGATATCCGCGCGCTCAAAGCGGCGGTCGAGGGCGCCGGGCTGAAAATAGCCGGCATCGAGAGCGTCAACGTCCACGAGTCCATTAAGGCGGGCTGGCCGGAGCGCGAGGAGTACATTGAAAGCTACATTGTTACGCTGCGCCGGTTGGGGCGGGAAGGTATCCGGCTCGTGTGCTACAACTTCATGCCCGTGTTCGACTGGACGCGCTCCGATCTTGCCAAAATGCGGCCGGACGGCTCCACCGTGTTCGCCTACGACCACAGCGTCATCAGCAGGATCGACCCGGTGGCCATGTTCGGCGCGCTGGACGAAAAATCCAACGGCTTTGTGCTGCCGGGCTGGGAGCCCGAGCGCATGGGCAGGATACGGGAGCTTTTCGAGCTGTATCGGGATGTGGATGCGGAAAAGCTGTTTCAAAACCTCGTCCATTTCCTCACGCGAATCCGCCCGGTCTGCGAGGAGTACGGCATCAAAATGGCCATCCATCCGGACGATCCCTCGTGGTCCGTATTCGGCCTGCCAAGGATCGTCACGGGCAGGGATACGATCCTGCGCCTGATGCGGGCGGTCGACGCCGAATTCAACGGCGTGACGCTCTGCTCCGGTTCGCTCGGCTCCGACCCCGCTAACGATATCCCCTCGATCATCCATGCGCTGAAGGGGCGCATCCATTTTGCGCATGTGCGCAACGTCAGGCACACCGGCCGCCGCAGCTTCGAGGAGACGGCACACCTCTCCTCCGAAGGAAGCCTCGACATGTACGCCATCACAAAAGCGCTCTACGACAGCGGCTTTGACGGGGTGATCCGGCCCGACCACGGCCGCGCGGTCTGGGGCGAGGTGTCCATGCCCGGCTACGGCCTGTATGACCGCGCGATGGGCGCGTGCTATTTAAACGGCCTGTGGGAAGCGATCGCAAAAGCGGACAGCGGAGGCAGGATATGCGATTGACGCTTGACGGCATAGCAAAAACCGACGCCTGGGAAAAGGCCGACGTTCTCCTCCCCAGATACGATCCTTCGCGCGTGGCGGCGGACACAAGGGCAAACCCCGTTTGGCTGCATTTTGGCGCGGGCAACATATTCCGCGGCTTTATCGCGCAGCTCCAGCACAACCTGCTCAACGAGGGCCTGAGCCAAAGCGGTATCATCGCCGCCGAAACGTTCGACTTTGAGATCGTCCGGCGCATATACGACCCGCACGACAACCTTTCTCTGCTCGTGCGGCTCAAGCCCGACGGAAACACGGAAAAAGAGGTGATCGCGAGCGTCGCGGAGGCGCTGAGCGCGGAGACGGACATGCCGCGGCTCAACGAGATATTCCGCCGCCCCTCGCTCGCCGTCGCAAGCTTCACCATAACGGAGAAGGGCTATGCGCTGCGCGACACCGCGGATAAACTGCTGCCTGTCGCCGCGCAGGACATGGAGCGCGGCCCCGAATCCGCCAAACATGCCGTCGGCATTGCCGCCGCCCTGATGCTTGCGCGCTACCGCGCGGGCGCGCTGCCGATCGCGCTTGTGAGCATGGACAACTGCAGCCGCAACGGCGAGAAGCTCAAAAACGCCGTGCTGGAAATGGCCGCGCGCTGGCGCGATAACGGCTATGTCGAAAACGGCTTTTCGGCGTATTTGGCCGACGGCCATACCGTCGCGTTCCCCTGGAGCATGATCGACAAGATCACCCCCTTCCCCTCGCCGCAGATTGCCGCGCTGCTCGCCGACGCCGGCATCGACGGCATGGAGCCGGTCGTCACCGCAAAGAACACGCGGATCGCGCCGTTTGTAAACGCGGAAGCGCCACAGTATCTTATCATCGAGGACGACTTCCCCAACGGGCGGCCGCCGCTCGAGAAGGTCGGCGTATACCTGACGGACCGCGAGACCGTGAGCAAGGCCGAGCGGATGAAGGTTTCGACGTGTCTGAACCCGCTGCACACCGCGCTCGCCATATTCGGCTGCCTGCTTGGATACGATCGAATCTCCGACGAGATGCGCGACGCGGATTTACGCGCGCTCGTCGAGGCGATCGGGTACAAGGAGGGCATGCCCGTCGTGGCGGACCCCGGCATATTGGACGCCTCGGCCTTTCTAGACGAGGTGATCAACGTCCGCCTGCCCAACCCGTATATTCCGGACACGCCGCAGCGCATCGCCGCGGACACCAGCCAGAAACTGCCCATCCGCTACGGCGAAACGATCAAGGCGTATATCGCGCGCGCGGACCTCGACCCGCGGGACCTGACGTTCATACCGCTTACGATCGCGGCGTGGCTGCGATATCTGCTGGCGCTGGACGATGAGGGCCGGGAGATGCCGCTCAGCGGCGATCCCATGCTGGAACAGGTACGGTCCGCCGTCGCGGGCATCGAGTTCGGCAGGCCGGAAAGCTGCCGAGGCCGGCTAAGGCCGCTGCTGTCCAACGAGGTCCTTTTCGGCGCGGACCTAACCGCGTGCGGTCTGGCGGACAAAATCGAGATGATGTTCCGCTCCATGATCGCCGGCCGCGGGGCCGTGCGGGAGACGCTCCGCCGGACGCTGTCCGGGCAAAACCGCGCGTAACGCGGCCGGCGGCCCGCGCTTGTATATACAAATTCATTTTTTAGAAAGGGTTTTAGGCGATGGATGCGACGAACGGCCGCGTGACGCTGAAGATGATCGCCGAGAGGGCGCAGACCTCGATCGGCACCGTCGACCGGGTACTAAACCGCCGCGGCGGCGTCAACGAGGCGCGCCGGCAGCAGATTTTGTCGCTGGCGGAGACCATGGGCTATTCGCGGAACCGCTTTGCAAGCGCGCTGAGCCGAAAGCGCACGGTTCGGATCGCCATGGTATACCCGGACCGCCCCGAGGAGTTCTACGACAGCATCGCCGCGGGCATCGACGCGGCCGCCGCCGAGCTTGCCGATTATGGCGTCGCGGTGGAGAAGGTGCGCTACAAGAGCCCGCTAACCGCCGCGGAGGTCCTCGGGTCAATCGCGGACGGAGCCTACGACGGACTGGGCGTGAATTCGACCGGACCGGGCTGCGACGCGCAGATCGACCGGCTGATCGCAAAGGGCACGCCCGTCATCACGTTCAACACGGACGCGCCCGACACCGCCCGGCTTTTTTATGTCGGCGACAACTCGCGGCAGATGGGCAGGCTCGGCGGCGAGCTGATGTCGCTCTGTCTCGGCAGCGAGGGCGCGGTGGCGGTGATGGGCAGGTTCAACTATTCCTATCAATATGTGGAGCGCCTCGGGGGCTTTTGCGAGTATGTGCAGATAAATTGCCCGTCGATGCGCGTCCGCCCGTGCACGGAAGCCTGCGACGATCCGGATCAGGCAAAGCAAACGCTCGAGAACATGCTCGGCGCCGCGCCGGAACCCATACGCGGCGTGTTCTGCACGGGCTATACGACGACCGTCGGCGCAATCCGTGCCGTAAGGGCCGCCGCGCTCCGGCATATTTTCCTGATCGGGTTCGATATGGGCGGGGAGATCAAGGCCGCCGTGCAGGACGGCTTTTGTACGGCGCTGCTCTATCAGAGTCCGGTGCAGCAGGGTTATCAGGCCGCGCACCTATTGGCGCGCCATCTGCTCGAGGGCTGGACGCCCGAGCGCGGCAGGCTCTATATCGAGCCGCGGATCGTTTTAAAGGGCAATCTAGAGGAGTACTCGGACAGGGCGCTGCAGACGGCGGGCGGTCATCCGTTCCGGCTCTGACCGGCCGCCGCCCTTTGGAACAGAGGGACCGCGGACCGCCCGCTTTTGGTATGCTCCGGCGGCGCGTCAGGCGTTTCCGTCCGCTTTAAGATATCCGTTTCTGCCGCCGCCCGAAAAATATTTTTGGTATTCGCGCGGCGAGATGCCGTATTCGTTGCGGAAGGCGCGGTAAAAATTCGAGTAATCGTTAAACCCGCACTGGAAGTATATGTCCGTCGGCGGCTGGCCCTGCAGCAGCAGCTCGCGCGCGCGGATGATGCGCTTTTGCAGAATGAATTTATAAATGGACGTGCTGGTCTCCTGCTTGAAAACACGGGAAAGATAGTGCTTGCTCAGATGGATTTCGGCGGCAAGTTCGCTCAGGCTGATGTTCTCGTGGATGCGCGCCTCGATGTACTGGATCACGTCGGCGGTCAGCCTGCTGCGGATGACGGAAAGCTCCGATTCCGGGCTGGGCTTGAGAAACAGCCGGCAGATCATGATCAGCGTCTCGGTCAGCGAGTTTTTGATCAGGATGTCCGTCCCGAACTCGTCGGGGGACAAAATCCGCTTCAGCGATTCCTCAAACAGCGTGACCAGCGCCTGTTTTTCGGAAAAGGACAGCCGCTTGGGCCGGAACCGGTTGAACTGGAAGCTGTCGGCGAGGTTGCTTTTCTTTGTGGAGATGGAGTCGAGCATCGCGGGCGAAATGCGCAGGATATAGCGGTCATACGGCACGTCGAGCCCCAGCAGGATCGGCCTGTGCAGCTGATTGGGCTTGAGCATGATCAAAGAGCTCGGCGGCAGCTCGACCGTGTAGTCCTCCACCTGAAAGCGCACGTTGCCGCCGATGCACAGCATGCACTCGTAATAGTCGTGAAAATGCATTTCGGATACCCAGTATGTGTCCTCGACCAGGTGCTCGATTTCGAAATCGCTGTAAATTAAGCACTTATTGATGAGGTCCGGGCTCTTTTTCCTCGTTTCCACGCTCGTTCGTCTCCTTGCCGATGCCCGCGGCCGTACCGGAAAGTCCGGATGCGCAATCAACCCGCCTTTTTTTGCGATTCCGCCGCGAAGCGTCTGTGGTATACTCGAGATATGCAGCAGGAGTATGTCGACATGACGCAGCGCGGCGCGCTGCCGCTCATATTGAAATTTTCCCTCCCGTTTATATTGTGCAACCTGTTTCAAAAGCTTTTGGGCGGGATCAACGTGATCATCGCGGGGCAATCCATCGGCGTCTCCGCGCTTGCCGCAATCGGGGTCGGCAGCTGGCCCGTATGGATGCTGGGCAACATCGTGGCCGAGTTCGCCTCCGCCTGCTGCATCCAGGCGTCCAACCTGTTCGGCCGCCGCGACGCCGGAACGTTTCAAAACAGCGTTTACACCATGCTGTGGGTTTCCGGCCTGCTGGCCCTGCTGCTTGGCGCGGGCATGCTCCTGTTCTTAAACGACATTGTGTCGCTCCTGCTGCCCGGGCCCGAGGTCGCCGATAAAGTCAGGGTTTATCTGGCCGTTTACGCCGGCGGCACGGTGTTTTTGGTTCTGTTCAGCGTCAGCAGCGCGCTTCTGAGCGCCGTCGGCAACAACCGGGCCCCGTTTTTTGCCGTCCTGTCCGCCGCGGCAATCAACGTGGCGCTGAGCCTGGTCTTTGTGCGCGCCCTGCGCTGGGGCGTGGCCGGCGCCGCCGCGGCGACGGTCCTTTCGCAGGGAATCGCCGCCGGCATCACCGTGACCGCAATCGTCAAAAACCCGCTGTTCCGGCTGCGGCGCGAGGATCGCCGGTTCAGCATGCGGAGCGCCGGAGAGCTCTTTCGGCTGTCCCTGCCGATGATGGCCCAGGGCGTCATCATCGCTTCCGGCGGCTTTATGGTGCAGCGGGCGATCAACCGGTACGGTTCGGCCTTCATCGCCGGCCTGACCGCGTCCGACCAGATCGTGGCGCTGGCGGAAACGATCGCGGTTTCCCTGCGCACGGGGACCTCGGTGTTCGTGGGGCAAAACCTGGGCGCGGGCCATATCCTTCGCATCCGGCGGGCGGTGCGGCATGTCGCCTTGCTGTCCGTCGCGGCCGCGGCGGTGATCGGCGCGGGCTGCGTCCTGTCGAGCGGCAGATTGCCGGCCCTTTTCATATCCGGCGACGATCCGGCGCTGGCCGGCGAGGCGCTGCGGGTGGCCGGCGAACAGCTTCGCATCGCCGCGGCGGGGCTGCCCGTCATGTTCGCGATGTACATCCTCCGCATATCGCTGCAGACGATGGG
>CAZIRB010000007.1:2418-50733 GCA_964541695.1 uncultured Oscillospiraceae bacterium | reverse complement strand
TATCCTCGATCCGGCACTCGCCGCGAAACGGCTCCTCGCTTGTTTCCGTCTGCGCATCAACAAGCGCGGCGCACGCTTCCGGCGTCAGAAGCGTAATCCGATTTGCCGAGGGATCCTCCTGGCGTATGTAGAATAGAAACGAGAATAGCAGCGTGCAAACGCAAAACACGACGAACGCGCGCTTAACAGACCGATACATACCGCCTCCGCAAGAAAACGAACGCAGCGTGTTCAGCCGCGTCCGCCGTAAGCACATCCGCTTAGCCCCGCAGTTCGCCGTCGTGCGCGAGCAGCGCGACGCTTGTCGCGCCGTCGAGCGCGGCGCATTCGGCGAGCAGCTCCTGCTCCTTGGCCGGCCGCACCTCGATGATCATATCGAGGCTGTTTGCGGTCAGGTTGCGCGACTTGACGCGGTAATATTTGGAATACTTCTGCACGACCGCCATCAGCGCGTTTTCGACGCCTTTATTCGTCGAGTTGACGACGAGCAGCGCGGGCGCCTTGGGCAGCGTGACAAACTCCAGCAAAAAGATCGCCGCGGTCACGACGAGCGCGAGCAGGAACGCGACCTTGTACAGCCCCGTGCCGCAGATGATGCCGGTGCTGATCGACCAGAACAGAAACAGCAGGTCGAACGGGTCCTTGACCACGTTGCGGAAGCGCACGATGGACAGCGCGCCGACCATGCCGAGCGAGATGAACACGCTCGTCTGCATCGACAGCACGATGCCGCCGGTGACGATGCCCATGATCGCGACGGTCTTGTTGAAGTTCTTTGAATAGAAGCCGGTCTTGTTCGCGATCCGGTAGATGAAGAATATGTACACGGACAGAACGATCGTGATCAGCATCGAGATGATGATCGTGCTGGTCCTTAGCTCGCTCTGCGTGAACGCGATGTACATCGCCTCGCGGATCTCCTCAATCAGCTTATCGATTTTGTCCATAACGCTTCTCTCCTTCGTCCTGCCCTAAAACGGGCTGCGGCACATGGCGTATTTTGAAAACGTAATCTGCGTTAGATTCCCAAGGTCCAGCGTCTGGACCAGATAGTCGGGTATCAGCTCGTCGTACTTGACCTCGAGGATGTGCTGGCGCGGCGGCAGAAGCGGCACCAGCGGGAGCGTTTCGTCGAACAGAGCGTCCACATTCGTGCTCGAAGCGATGTTGCGGTCGAACGTGACGCGCACGTTGCCGACCGGCTCGACGAACGCCGTGCGCGTGTATTCGACGAGGATCGTGGGCTTTAATAGCGACGTCGACATCTCGGTGTACAGATAGCGCAGCGGCTGAGGCATTTCCTTGGAAAAGCGGGGAACGCGGCCCGCGGCGATTTCGTCGTACTGCCCGCGGGTCAAAGCGCAGGAGTCCTTGCGCGTCATGCCGCGGAACTTGAACTTCGTTTCGAGCCGGATCACGCTATCCGTGCGCTCGTAGGCGCGGATGCGGAACTTGACGCGGTCGTCGAAGCCGCGGTAGTTGGCCTCGAGATACGCGTCGTCGAAGTCGTCGAAATACAGCGAGCGGATCACATACCCCTCCGCGCGCGTCTGGTGCTCGTCGCGCCGCAGAAGATGGGCAAGCCGCGCGCGCAGAATCAGAAGCTGCGCGTCGTCGCACAGATATTTTAACTCGTGACGATACTCCAAACGCCGTCCTCCCGCCGCGGCGAACGGCCGCGGACCCGGATGTAAATGTTCATAGGTGAGTATACAGCATCCCGTATCGGATTGCAAGATTTGTCGATACGGCAAATGCGACCAGGGATGCGTTTTTTATCAGGATTTCCGTATGACCAGGTCCGCGTAGTACGCGTCGAGGAACAGCAGCCGCTCGCGCACAAACCGCGCGATCTCGGCAAGATCCGCGCCGCTCTCGCTGTCCGGCCAGCGCGCCGCGTCGCGGGCAAAGGCCCCGCCGCTTGTCAGCGTCGACATCGCCGCAGTAAAGCGTTCCAGCAGCGCTTCCTCGGAAAGGACGTCCTTACGCAGCTCCAACCATCGCGTGTTGAGCAACGGCCCCAGTTTGTCCGGCATTTGGCGGAGCAGAGCGGCGACGTCGGGCGTAAACTGCGTGCTCGTGATCAGTTCCGGAAAGAACGTCGTGCGCAGCGCCTTTTTGCCGTCGTGGCCGTGGCCGAACGTGTAGTTGAGGTCCCACGGGATCTTCGTCATGCGCCGCGAGCCGTCCGTCTCGACGCGGGAGAGGAAGTACACGTTCTTAAAGCGGTTGTCCTCGGCCGCGCAAAAATTGATAAACAGCGCGTGGTCGATCGCGTTGGAGAGGTTGATCCTGTCGAGCCGCTGCTCGGCCGTCGCCGCTTTAAAGCCGGTCATGAACACGTCGATATAGTCGCAGATCGGGGTAAAATCCGCTTCGTCCGCCGAATTTCCCGGGTATTTAAGCTCCACGATTTCGGCAAGCGCGGCGGGGTTGCTTTGATAGGACTCCGTGATTTCGTCGGGCAGGTACTCGATCACCTTATACAGCCGCGCGTCCGGGTCGCCCGCGATGCCGCAGCCGATCTCGTCGACCGGCGTGACGAGGCCGTACACCCCACAGTACACGCCGTCGACGATCATCTCGAGATAGCGAAACTGCGCCCCGGGCACGTCGGCCGCGTTTGTCGCGGCGATATCGTTCCAAAGCTCCAGCGCCACCCCCTCGCGCACGTGCGACGGGTCGGTATACAGCGGCAGCAGCACCCACTCGTCGCTTGAACGCATGCCGAGCAGCGGGAGCGGGTTGCGTTCCTTTTTGCCGCGGTACAGCGTGACGCGGTACGGGTGCTTGGGATAGCGCGACGAGGAGCCGCCGCGCACGCGGAACGACGAGACGGACTCGACCGGCGCGGTATTCCCGTCGGCCGTGCCGCTGAGGAAAAGCTGCGCCGCGGTGTCGGAGCCGCCCGTGCGGTAGGACAGCTCCCAGTCCGTGGTCAGCGACAGCACGGGGAGGTTTGTGATTGCGACGCGCTCGGTAAAGTACGCGTTCCCGTCGGTGACGAGCAGGTGGAACACGTGCGCGGTTCGCAGCGCCTCCGCAAAGTCCGCGAACGCCTCGTCCGGCATAAAGCGGGCGGTCACGCCGTCCATCGACCAGCTCAGCGCGTCGCAGAGATCGTCCGCGCCGCCGCCATACGTGAGAAAATACTTCCCGTCCGCGTACGGCACGGCGCTGCCGTTTTGCAGCAGGTGTCCGAAGCTCTCTAGCCGCTGCGTCCTGCGCGCGGCGGCGTACACGCCGTTGCAGTACGCCTCGTCCGCAATCAAAACGGGGTTATTTGCCGTTTCGTCGCGCAGCGCAAGCAGGAACACGCCGGCAACCAGCAGCGCGGCAGAAAACAGCGTGAGTAACTTCCAGCGGCGCATCATCATGGGGACGCCTCCGCCGCTTTTTCTCCGGCAAGACCGCGGTAGTATTCGTCAAGGTAAGCAAGCCTTGCTTTTGCAAACGCCCGTACGCGCTGCGTCTCATCGCTGCCCGCGGCGTCCGGCCAGCGCGCGTTGTCGCGCAGCATCGCGCCGCTGTCCGTCACAAGGTGTTCCGCCCCGTCGAGCAGGGAAAAGACCGCTTCGTCGGAGAGCGCGGTATTCCTTAACTCGAGCCAGCGCGCCGAGAGCCGCGCGCTCATGCCGGCCGGATCGCGCTGGAGCAGGAGCTTGATGTCCGGCATCGAGGCGTCGGACGCAACGAGCGTGTCGTCAAATTCCGTGAACAGGTTCCGCTGGTGATCGTTCCACTTGTCGCCGAACGAATAGTTCATGTCCCACGGAATCTTAATGAAGCGGTAGCCGCCGTCCGATTGCGCGCGCGCAAGGTAGAAGTTGTTGTGGAAGAAGTTATCCGTGCAGACCGTCGCCTGATAGAACAGCGAGTGGTCGACCGCGTTGGCGAGGTCGATGAGCGACAAAAGCTGCTCGGTCGTATAGCTGTCCGGATGCCACGTGAAGCTGTCGACGTACCGCGTGATCGGGTCCCACAGTTCCGGGCCCGTAAAAACCTTGGGGTACTGGATCTCGACGGCGAAGAAGCCGAGCGTGTTGCGCGCTTTGGCAAAGTCCTCCTTGAGCAAAAGAAAGCTCTTGGCCTGGTAGAGGATGTCGCGGGACGTGTCGAGATTCGTCGATTTCTTGCCGATCGGCTCCATCAGCCCGTACAGGCCGAAGTACACGTCGTCGATGAACACCTCGACGTACCGCATGCGCGTACCCGGCACGTCGGAAGCGGGATTCGTCTCCGTGACCGCGTTCCAAAGCGTCGCGCATAGGTAGTCGCGCAGCTTTGAGCGGTCCGTGTACAGGGAGTTCAATATCCAGTCGTCGTCCGCGCGCAGCCCGGCGAGGGACGCGTAGTTCTTCGAGCGGTTCGGGTGATAGAGCGTCACGCGCAGCGGCGTTTTCTCAAACTGCGCCGTCGTGTTGCCGCGCTCCCTGAACGTGGCGAGCGATGCGACGATGTTGTAGCGCATTTCGTCCGGCTCGAACGAGCAGAGCTCGCCCGTCGGCACGCCCTCCCCGAGCGCGAACGACTGCTCGGATTCCGTACGGAGCGTGATGGCGGGCAGGCCGGTAAACACCACGGTCTCGTAGTGGTACCGCCGCCCGTCGCTCACGACGAGGCGGAACGCGTGGCTCTCGCGGATCGCGGTCAGTTTATCATTAAGCAGCGCGTCCGGGCAGAAATACGCGGTGAAGCCGCGCGCCGACCAGGTCAGCGCGGCCAAAAACGCGGGGGAGTCCATGGTTTCCGGCACGTAGTAGGCGTTCGTCAGGCTGTCGAACGGCGCTTTCTTGCCGCCGATCAACAGCCCGCCCGCCCATGCGCGGTCGTCGACCTCGCGCTGCGCGGCGACAAGGTCCGCGTATTCCGCCTCGTCCAGCGCGCCGACGGCGGGCAGCGGCGTAAACTCCGAGTGCGCGGCAAGCGCGAACGCGCCTACGAACAGCCCCGTGCACAGGAGCGCGATGAGCCATTTCGCCAGGCGGTTCATGCCAATATTCCTCCAGAGCGGAGCGCGCGGGCGCGTTTTTTACGCATCCCGCCGCCGCTTTCCTTCAAAAAATCGTGTTAGCAGCGCGGCGCAGCCGTCCTCGAGCACGCCGCCCCAGACCTCGCAGCTCGCCGGAAAACAGCGGTCGGTCAGGTCGAGCACGCTGCCGCAGCAGCCCGCGCGCGCGTCGAACGCGCCGAACACGAGCCTAGGGAGCTTTGCGTTGACCGCAGCGCCCGCGCACATGGCGCAGGGCTCGAGCGTGACGTACAGCGTGCAGCCGTCCAATCGGCCGGAGAGCTTCCGCGCGCCCTCGGAGAGCGCAAGGAGCTCCGCGTGCGCGGTGGGATCGCAAAGCTCAACGCAGCGGTTGCGCGCGCGCGCGACGATCCCGCCGTTCCGCACCAGCACCGCGCCGACGGGCACCTCGTCCGCTTCGAACGCGGCATCGGCCTCGGCCAGCGCCTCGCGCATATAGAATTCCCGTTCCTCGGCCGCGGTCATAGCCTATGCAGCACCTCGTCCGTGTCAAAATCATCGTATTTTACGCGCATCAGCGTCAGCCCGTGCGCGGGCGCGGTCGCCCCCGCGTCGGCGCGGGCGCCGCTATTTATCGCGCGCCGGACTGCGTCCTCCGGCATCCGGCCCCTGCCGATCGCGAGCATGGTGCCCGCGAGGATGCGCACCATGTTGTACAAAAAACCGTTTCCGGCGATGTCGTAGTGTAAAAATTCGCCGTCCCCGCTCCAGTCGGAGGCAAAAACCGTGCGCACGGTGTCCTCGAGCGTTGTTCCCGCGGACATAAACGCCGCAAAGTCGTGCGTGCCGGCACAGTCCGCCGCCGCGCGGCGCATGGCGGGCAAGTCGAGCGGCGCGTAGACGTGCAGCGCGGTATTGCGCGAGAACACGCGCGCGTGCGGGCCGCATTGGACCGTGTAGCGGTAGCGCTTCTCCCTGGCCGAGAAGCGCGCGTGGAAGCCGTCCGGCGCCTCCTCCGAAAACAGCACGCGGATGTCCTCCGGCAGCAGCATGTTCATCGCCACGGCGAACTTGTCCGCCGGCATGCGCGCGGTCGTGTCGAAGTGCGCGACCTGCGCGCGCGCGTGCACGCCGCTGTCCGTGCGGCCCGAGCCGTGCACCGCCGTGTGTTCGCCCGTGACCTTCTTCAGCGCGCGCTCGAGCGTCTCCTGCACGGAAACGCCGTTCGGCTGCGTCTGCCAGCCGACGTAGTTTGTGCCCTCGTATTCGACGATCACGCGCACGCGCCTCATGCGGGAATCCGGTTGAGCGCGATGACGGCCGCGACGACGGCCGCGGTGACGAGGAAGGCGAAAAGGTCGCCGCGCGTAAATTTCAGCTCTCGCATCCTGGTCCGGCCCTCGCCGCCGTGGTAGCAGCGCGACTCCATCGCCATGGCCAGCTCGTCCGCGCGGCGGAACGCCGAGACGAACAGCGGCACGAGGATCGGGATCATGCTTTTGGCCCGCCGCACGATATTGCCGCTCTCAAAGTCCGCGCCGCGCGCCATCTGCGCCTTGCGGATGCGGTCGGTCTCCTCCATGAGCGTGGGGATGAAGCGCAGTGCGATCGTCATCATCATGGCCAGCTCGTGCGCGGGGAAGCGCAGCCTCGAGAGCGGCATGAGCAGCTTCTCAAGCCCGTCGGTCAGCGCAATCGGCGACGTGGTCAAAGTCAGGATCGACGTGCCGGCCACGAGCAGCAGGAGTCTTGCCGTGATGAATAAGCCCTGCATTAGCCCCTCGCGGAAAACCGTGATCCTCCAGAACGAGAAAAGCGGCGTGCTCCCGGGCGTAAAGAACAGGTTGATGATGAACATGAACACGATCAGAAGCCGCATCGGCTTGACCGCCGTCCACAGGTACGAGACCGGCACGCGCGAGAGCAGCACGGTCAGGATCAGGAACGCGAGCGGCACGAGGAACACGGCAAGCGACCGGACCAGGAATATCAGTACGATGTACGCGATCATGAGCAATATCTTTGTGCGCGGGTCGAGCCGATGCACGGCGCTTACGCCGGGGACGTACTGGCCGAGCGTGATGTTAATGGCCATTTTGGTACCTCCCGACGATAAAGTCGCGCAGCTCGTCCATGCGGCAGACGTTCTCCGGCGCGGCGAGCCCTCGTTTGCGCAAAAGCGACGCAAGGCGCGTCGACTGCGGGATGGAGAGCCCCATGCCGGCAAGCTCGTCCGCGCGCGCGAACACGGCGCCGGGCGCGTCGAGCATGGCGGTCGCGCCGTCGTGCAGCACGAGCACGCGGTCCGCCGCTGCGGCGATGTCGTCCATCGAGTGCGAGACCATCACGATCGTGCAGCCGGACTGCGACCGCATCGCCCCGACCATGGCGAGGATGTCGCGCCGCCCGCGCGGGTCGAGGCCCGCCATCGGCTCGTCGAGCACGAGGTACTTCGGCCGCATCGCGAGGATGCCGGCCAGCGCCGCGCGGCGCTTCTCGCCGCCCGAGAGGTCGAACGGCGACAGCTCGGCAAACGCTTTTTCGTCGAGGCCGACGAGCCGCATCGCCTCGGACACGCGCGCGGCGATCTCGGCCTCGGTCAGGCCGAGGTTCTTCGGTCCGAACGCGATATCCTTTTTGACGGTCTCCTCAAAAAGCTGGTATTCCGGGTACTGGAACACCATACCCACGCGCTTTCTGGCTTCCGCGCGCTGCTTCTTGTCGCGCGTGTCGAAGCCGTCGACGAGCACGCGCCCGCTAGTCGGCACGAGCAGGCCGTTCAAGTGCTGCATGAGCGTGCTCTTGCCCGCGCCCGTGTGGCCGATCACGCCGAGAAACTCGCCCTCTTGTATCGTCAGGCTCACGCCGTGCAGCGCGGGGAACGAGAGCGGGCTCCCGCTCATATACGTATAGGAAACGTTCTCTAGAACAATCGGCATATCGCCTCCGCCAGCTCCTCGCCGGTCATGGGGTCTCCGGTCAGCGGCAGCCCCGCCTCGGTCAGCTCGTCGCGCAGCTGGATGTACGCGGGCGCGTCGAGGCGGCAACTGAGCAGCGCCTCGCGGTTTTTAAATATCTCGCGCGGCGCGCCGACGGCGGCGATGCGCCCGTTGTTCATGACGGCCACGCGGTTGCAATGCGCGGCCTCCTCCATAAACTGCGTGATCATGACCACGGTCATGCCCTGCTCGCGGTTGAGCCGCGACACGGTCGCGAGCACCTCCTGCCGGCCCTTCGGGTCGAGCATGGCGGTCGCCTCGTCGAGCACGAGCACGTCGGGCCGCATCGCGAGCATGCCCGCGATGGCGACGCGCTGCTTTTGCCCGCCGGAGAGCGCGTGGCTCGCGTTCTCCGCGTACTCGAGCATGCCGACGGCAGCGAGCGCCTCTTTGACGCGCGCGCGGATCTCGGCGGGCGGCACGCCGAGGTTCTCGGGGCCGAAGCCCACGTCCTCCTCGACCATCGTGGTGACGAGCTGGTTGTCCGGGTTCTGGAACACCATGCCGACGCGGCGGCGGATCTCGAGAATGCGCTTCTCGTCGCGCGTGTCCATGCCGTCGACGAGCACCTCGCCGGAGAAGGGCAGCAGCAGCGCGTTCATCAGCTTGGCCAGCGTGCTCTTGCCGGAGCCGTTGTGGCCCACGACCGCGAGCATCTCGCCCTTTTCGACCGTGAGACTGACGTCGGACAGCGCCCTTTTGGCGCTGCTCTCGTACGCGAAGCTGACGCTATGGATCTCGATCATCTGTTGGCCGCCTTTTTCACAAGCTAATGTAGTATTATAGCAGAAACCGCGCGCGCTGTACAATGCGGACGCGATTTTGTATAATGGGCGTGACATTCGACCCGGGAGGAAAACGCATGAAAACCCTCATCAAAAACGTCCGCGCCGTCGTGACCTGCGATGATCAGGACCGCGTGCTGCGCGGCTGCGACGTGCTGCTCGACGGCGGCAAAATTGCCGCGCTCGGGCGCTTTGACGGCTCCGCGGACCGCGTGCTCGACGGGACCGGCATGTTCCTTTACCCGGGCCTTATCAACACGCACCACCATCTGTATCAATATTTTACACGGAACCTCGCGCGCGTCCAGGGGCTGCCGCTGTTCCCGTGGCTCACCGCGCTGTACGAGCTGTGGGCCAAGCTTGACGAGGACACGGTGCTCGCCAGCTCGCTTGCGGGCATGGGGGAACTGCTCAAATACGGCTGTACGACGTGCTTCGACCACCACTACGTGTTCCCCGAGGGCGCGGGCGACCTGCTTGCCGCGCAGTTTGAGGCGGCGCGGCAGCTCGGCGTGCGCATGGTTGCCTCGCGCGGCAGCATGAGCCTGTCCAAAAAGGACGGCGGCTTGCCGCCGGACTCGGTCGTGCAGACCGTGGACGAGATTCTGGAGGGCAGCCGGTATGCAATCGAAACCTACCACGACGCGGCCCCGTTCTCGATGCGGCAGGTCGTGCTCGCGCCATGCTCGCCGTTTTCCGTGACGGCCGACCTGCTTGTCGAGAGCGTGAGGCTGGCGCGCGCGTACGGCGTGCGGCTGCACACGCATCTGGCCGAAACGCTGGACGAGGAACAATTCACGCTCGAGAAATTCGGCCTGCGGCCGCTTGCGTACATGGAGCGCGTCGGCATGATCGGCGCGGACGTGTTCTACGCGCACGGCATCCATTTTAACGACGATGAACTGAAGCTGCTCGCCGAGACCGGCACGGGCGTTTCGCATTGCCCGGCGTCCAACATGAAGCTAGCCAGCGGCGCGATGCGGCTGCCGGACATGCTCTCTCTCGGCGTGCCCGTGGGCCTGGCTGTCGACGGCAGCGCGTCGAACGACGCAAGCAACCTGCTTGCCGAGATCCGCACGGGTTATCTGCTGCACCGGCACGCGTGGGGCGGGCGCGCGCCGTCTGGCTACGATATTCTCAAGCTTGCCACGCGCGGCGGCGCGAAGCTGCTCGGCCGTCCCGAGCTCGGGCAGATCGCCGAGGGGATGGCGGCGGACCTGTTTATGGTCGACAGCCGCCGGTTTGAGCTGCTGTGCGTCGACGGCGATCCGAAGAATCTGTTCGGCGCCGTCGGCTACGCGCGGCCGGCCGACTGCGCGTTCGTCGCGGGTGAGATGGTTGTGGAGGACGGCGTTTTGACGCGCGTGGACGAGGCGGAGCTGCGCGCGCGCGGCGACGCGGAACTTGCGAGGCTGTATTCGTGAAGACGCGCGAGCTCTCCTATGCCGCTTTGATTGCGGCGGTCTATGCGGCGCTCACCGTCGGCCTGGCGCCGATCTCGTTCGGCCTGATCCAGTGCCGTGTCGCGGAAGCGCTCTGCGTGCTTCCGTTTTTGACCGGTGCCGCCGTGCCGGGGTTGTTCGCCGGCTGCCTGCTGGCCAATCTTCTAGCCGGCGCGCCCGCGCCCGACGTGCTGTTCGGCAGCCTTGCGACGCTCGTTTCCGCGCTCCTGACCTATGGAATAAGGAAGCTAGGCTGTTCCAAACTGCTCGCGCCGCTGCCGCCTGTGCTCGTCAACGCCGCCGTCGTCGGCGCGCTGCTCGTGTATGTGTACGACGTCGGAGTCGGCTATGCGGCCGCGTTTTTGTACGTGTTCGTCGGACAGGCCGCCGCCTGCTACGGCCTCGGCCTGCCGCTGCTCGCGCTGCTGGAAAAACACGCAAAAAAGTGGCTGCCGTAGCGCGCTTTTTGCGCGCCAAGGCTGAAAAAAGGCGTATACTATTTACTGGATGGGAAGGCGGCGGAGTGGGGGACGAGGGGACGGGAGACGTTGGAGGCCCCCACAGTTCGCAATGGTCGCGGTGCGTTGCGGCCAAAGCCGCTGCCTTCCGCTTCCTTGCTCACTGGGCCTATGCCTCGCTTCATCCGCCACAGGCGGCGCTCGGCTCCGGCCCTCTCAAACACCCGCCAAAGGGGGAGACCTCCTTTGGAAATCCGATTTGTTCGTCAGGTTTTCCCCGGGATTCCAAAGGGACGTGTCCCTTTGGCGGGAGGCCGAGGGCAGCGCCCTCGCAAAAGCTCGCAACTGCCGTTTGCTTATTCTGCTATGGATGGTTTCTTGGAGGCTCTGCCTCTAAACTTCCGCCAAAGGGCCGGAGGCCCTTTGGAACCCCGATTCGTTCGCCGGAGTTCCATGGGTTTCCAAAGGGGGTTTCCCCCTTTGGCGGGTGCGCGAGGGCGGAGCCCTCGCAAAAAAACAAACCCCGCAGACCCCCGCAAAACCCCGTCCCCCAAACACCGCAAAGGAGGAACCCCCATGCAATCGCAAAAAGACCGCATCACGCGCGCGGACATCGGCGCGCTCGGCCAAGAGTATGCCGTTTCCGTGGAGACGGCGATGCGTGTGGACCCGGTTAAGCTGCGCTTGATCGCGCGGTCGAACCCGGACCAGATCTGCTTTCCGGTCGCGCGGACCGGCCGCAGCGGCGTCCCCGCGCGGGCGTTTGCGGGCTTTGGCCGGGGGAAATAGGCTGAGCGCGGGACGGGCGGGGGAGCGAAGCGGCGCAAGCGCCCCGCCGTGTGCATCCGGGCCTACCTTACGCGGCCGTCGGATGGCCGCCGGACGGACAACCCCCGTGGTGCAGCCCTAAAAACGCAAAACGGGCGGCCATGCCGCCAAGCGCGCCTGGATTTCCTTTCCAATGAAGGAATTCTTGCAAAAAACTTGCGGATACCCGCCGGTTGAATTGACAGGGGGCGGACGCGCGGGCTATAATTATATTCGGAAAGAATTGGGCTTTTGCGAGTCTAAAATACACAAGGAGGATCCATTCCAAATGGCAAAAACCATGACCATCGATGGGAATACCGCCGCATCGCATATTGCGTATGCGCTTTCGGACGTCGCGGCGATATATCCGATCACGCCTTCCTCTCCGATGGCGGAGGTAGCCGACGACTGGGCGGCGGCGGGAAGAACCAACATTTTCGGGCAGAAGGTCCGCATCGCCGAGATGCAGAGCGAGGGCGGCGCCGCGGGTGCCGTGCACGGCTCGCTCAAGGCCGGCGCGCTGACGACGACGTTCACCGCGTCCCAGGGCCTGCTTTTGATGATTCCCAATATGTACAAGATCGCGGGCGAGCTTTTGCCGGGCGTGTTCCACGTCTCCGCCCGCGCGCTGGCCGCGCACGCGCTGTCGATATTCGGCGACCATGCGGACGTGATGGCCTGCCGCCAGACCGGCTACGCGATGCTCGCCGCCGCGTCGGTGCAGGAGGTCATGGACCTGGCGCTCGTTTCGCACCTGTCCGCGATCAAGGGCTCCGTGCCGTTTTTGCATTTCTTCGACGGTTTCCGCACGTCGCACGAGGTCCAGAAGATCGAGGCGATCGATTATGAGGACATCGCAAAGCTCGTGGACATGGACGCGGTCAAGGCGTTCCGCGCGCGCGCGCTGAACCCGGAGCATCCGCACCAGGGCGGCACGGCGCAGAACCCGGACATCTATTTCCAGGGCCGGGAAGCCGCGAACAAGTATTATAACGCGATTCCCGCGATCGTCGAGCACTACATGGACGAGGTCGGCAAACTGACCGGCCGTCATTACCGCCCGTTCGACTATGTCGGCGCGCCCGACGCCGAGAAGGTCATCGTCATCATGGGCAGCGGCGCGGACGTGTGCGAGGAGACGATCAACTACCTCAACAAAAAGGGCGCCAAGCTGGGCTTGATCAAAGTCCGCCTGTACCGGCCGTTCGTCTCCGAGAAGTTCGTGGACGCGCTGCCGAAGACCGTCAAGCGCATCGCCGTGCTCGACCGCACGAAGGAGCCCGGAGCCGTCGGCGAGCCGCTGTACCAGGACGTGCTGACCGCGCTGTCCGAGATGGAAAAGACCGGCATCGAGGTCGTCGGCGGCCGCTATGGCCTCGGCAGCAAGGAGTTCACGCCGTCGATGGTGAACGCCGTGTACGAGAATCTCGACAATAAGCAGCCGAAGAACCACTTCACGGTCGGCATCGTCGACGACGTGACGCATCTTTCGCTGCCTGTGACAAAGCAGATCGATGCCGCGCCCGAGGGCACGATCGCGTGCAAGTTCTACGGCCTCGGCTCCGACGGCACCGTCGGCGCGAACAAGAACAGCATCAAGATCATCGGCGACCATACGGACCTGTACGCGCAGGCGTACTTTGCGTACGACTCCAAGAAGTCCGGCGGCTTCACGGTCTCGCATCTGCGCTTCGGCAAAAAACCGATCCAGAGCCCGTATCTGATCGACGCGGCGGACTTTGCGGCCTGTCACAACCCGTCGTACGTCACGCGCTACGCCGTGGCCGAGGGCATCAAGGAGGGCGGCGTGTTCCTGCTCAACAGCCCTTGGACGCTCGCGGAGATGGAGTGCGAGCTGCCCGCCGCCATGAAGCGCGCGATTGCAACAAAGCACGTCAAGTTCTACAACATCAACGCCATCAAGCTCGCGCGCGAGGTCGGCATGGGCGGCAGGATCAACACGATCATGCAGTCCGCGTTCTTCAAGCTCGCCAAGGTCATCCCGGTCGAGGACGCGCTCAAATACATGAAGGAGTACGCTAAGAAGTCCTACGGCAAGAAGGGCGAGGAGATCGTCAAGAAGAACTGGGACGCCATCGACGCCGGCATGAACGCGATCGAGGAGATCAACTACCCCGCGTCCTGGGCGACCACGACCGTGGGCGCGGAGCCCGTCAAGGTCACGAACGACCCGTACTTTTTGGAGTTCATCCATCCGGTGCTCTCGCAGGAGGGCGACAAGCTGCCCGTCTCGAAGCTCTCGGCGGACGGCACCGTGCCGACCGGCACCACGAAGTACGAAAAGCGCGGCATCGCGGTCGACGTGCCGGAGTGGATCCCGGCTAACTGCATCGGCTGCAACCAGTGCTCGCTCGTCTGCCCGCACGCGTCGATCCGGCCGTTCCTGGTCGATGCGGAGCAGAAGAAGACGCTGCCCGATACGTTCATCACGAAGAAGGCTGTCGGCAAGGAGTTTGAGGGGCTCGAGTACCGCGTGCAGGTCAGCCCGCTCGACTGCACGGGCTGCGGCAACTGCGTCGACGTCTGCCCGGCCAAGGAGAAGGCGCTCAAGATGGTGCCGCTCGTCTCGGCCGCGGAGGAGGAACAGAACTGGGAGATCGCCGTCCGGCTGCCGAAGAAGGACGTCGCACTCAACACCAAGACCGTCAAGGGCTCGCAGTACCTGCAGCCGCTGTTCGAGTTCTCGGGCGCGTGCGCGGGCTGCGGCGAGACGCCGTACGTCAAGCTGGTCACGCAGCTCTACGGCGACCGCATGATCGTCGCCAACGCGACGGGCTGCTCGTCGATCTACGGCGGCAGCGCGCCGACCTGCCCCTATACGACGAACGAGAAGGGCCACGGCCCGGCCTGGGCCAACTCGCTGTTTGAGGACAACGCGGAGTTCGGCTACGGCATCCACCTGGCCACGGTCCAGCGCCGCCAGAAGCTCGCCGAGACGGTCAAAAAGCTGATCGAAGTCGAGTACGCCGAGGAAGCGGTCAAGACCGCCGGCGCGGAGTGGCTCGAGAAGATGGACGATCCCGACGGCTCGCGCGCCGCGGGCGAGAAGCTGCTTGCCGCCTGCGCCGACGGCGTCGACGTGGACCTGACCGGCACGCAGTGGGAGGCCGAGTGGATCCAGAACGGCAAGGTCTGCGTCTGCGACGCATGCGCGCTCGCGCGCGAGGTCATCGACAACAAGGACCTTTTGACCAAGAAGTCGATCTGGATATTCGGCGGCGACGGCTGGGCGTACGACATCGGCTTCGGCGGACTCGATCACGTGCTGGCCATGGACGAGGACATCAACGTGCTCGTCGTGGACACCGAGGTCTATTCCAACACCGGCGGCCAGTCCTCCAAGGCCACGCCGACCGGCCCGGTGGCGAAGTTTGCCGCCGCGGGCAAGCGCACCAAGAAGAAGGACCTCGGCCTGATGGCGATGAGCTACGGCTACGTCTATGTCGCCAGGGTCTGCATGGGCGCCAACATGAACCAGCTGATGAAGGCGGTCACCGAGGCCGAGGCTTACCGCGGCCCGTCGCTGATCATCGCGTACGCGCCGTGCATCAACCACGGCATCAACATGGGCAAGACCCAGGCCGAGGAGAAGCGCGCGGTCGAGGCCGGCTACTGGCCGCTGTACCGGTACAACCCGGACCTGGCCGCGGAGGGCAAGAACCCGTTCACGCTCGATTCCAAGCCGCCGACGGCGGACTTCAACGACTTCATCATGGGCGAGGTGCGCTACTCCTCGCTCAAGCAGACGTTCCCGGACGTCGCGGATGAGCTGTTTGCCCGCGCCGAGAAGGAAGCCAAGGAGAAGATCAGCTACTACGAGAAGCTGAACAACATGTAAAAAAGGCGTTAAGTTAATGAATGGAAAGGCGGCGGGCAGGGTACGTTGAGGGCTCCGACCTCAAATACCCGCCAAAGGGCCGGAGGCTCTTTGGCAACCCAGTCCGTTCGCCGGAGTTCCATGGGTTTCCAAAGGAGGTTTCCCCCCTTGACAGGAGGGCCGCAGCCGAGCGCCGCCTGTGGCGGATGAAGCGAAGCGAAAGTCCAGTGAGCAAAGCTGCGCCAGCCTTTACCGGCTGGCGCAGTTATTGCGAACTGTGGGGGAGCCCTCGCACCGATCCCCCCAAACCCGGCACCCACATACCCCCGCAAAACGGACCGGCGCGGCGAAAGCCGCGCCGGTTTGCTTGTCGCAAAGCGGCAAAGCCGCTTTGCGAGGTTTCAGGGTTTGCCTGCGCCTTCGGCGCGGCCGGCAAACCCTGTAAGGAAAGCCTTGGCGGGCAAGGCTTTTCGCCTCCGGCGTACACGCCGCCGTCGGCGAAGAAAGCCGCGGGGAGACCGAATCCTCCGATGGATTTTAGGCGGCCCGTTTTACATGGCGGCGAAGTTCCGGATATAACCAAGGGCTTACCAGGCAATCCGTCAAAACCTGCGGCGTGTACGCAGGTTTTGACTCTCTGCATGCGGCAAAGCCGACAGACGGCGGAGCCGTCCGAGGCTGCGTCCGCATGAAAGTCCCGCCGCAGTGGGCACCGCCGAAAAGTTTTGTTTTTCGGCGGCCAGCGGCAAAACCCCGTCACGGCGGATATCGCCGAAACATATCGGTTTTTAGACGGAGCGCTCATACCGCCAAAATTTCACATTCTGCCCGGGGGAACCTTGCTATAATGGACATATACTCCGGTTGTGTCAGAGGTAGAAAAAACCATGGACAACACGATTCGTTCCGTCGCGGTCTGGGGCGACTCCCTCGCCAAGGGCGTGATCTGGAACCCGCAGCGGCAGCGCCACACGGCGCTTGACATAACGGCGGCCTCCGTGGCGGCGGACAGGCTCGGCGTGCGGCTGGAAAACCGCGCCCGGTTCGGCTTCACCGCGCCGCGCGGCAGCGAGCTGCTCGAAAACGACCTGGAAAGCGGCGTTGTGGCCGACGCCGCGCTGCTCGAGTTCGGCGGCAACGACTGCAATTTCGACTGGGCCGCGATCTCGGAAAACCCGGACGCCTTGCACGAGCCCGCGACGAAGCCGGATGTGTTTTACAGAACGCTGTGCGGCATGGTGAGACGCCTGTACGATGCGCACGTCAAGCCGATCCTGCTCACGCTCCCGCCGATCGACGCGGAGCGGTACTTCCGTTTTTTGGTTGGGGACAGGCTCAATGGGAACAATATTCTAAAATGGCTTGGCGACAAGCAGCAGATATATCGCTTTCAGGAGCTGTATTCGAATCTCGTGCAGCGGGTCGCCGCGCGGACGCAGTGCATGTTGATCGACGTGCGGTCGCGCTGCCTGGCAAACCACCGCATGCCGGAGCTGATTTGCGAGGACGGGCTGCACTTAACGCGCGAGGGACAGGTGTTCGTCGGGGAGACGATCGCCGAAATCATCGAGCAAGGGGAGTAGGGCAATGGTATTTTCCGAGTTTATATATAAGCGGCCGGACATGAAAAAGCTCCGCGCGCGTGCAAACCGCACGATATTCCGCATGCGCAACGCGCGCTCCTACGACTCGTTCAAGCGCGCGCTGTTCGCGTTTTTGGCCGTATACCGCGAGATCGCCACATCGCGCACGCTCGTCGAGATCCGCCACGCGATCGACACGCGCGACCGGTTCTACGACGAGGAGAACGAGTTTTTCAACGAGGCGATCCCGGAGATCACGCCCGTGTTCATCCGCTATTATGAAACGCTGCTCAAGAGCCGGTTTGCTAAGGAGCTGGAGAGTGAGTTCGGCGGCCAGATCCTGAAGATCGCGGAGCTTAAGGTCAAGCGCTTCGACAAGAAGCTCGTGCCGCTGATGATCCGCGAGAACAGGCTGTCCAGCGAGTATGAGAAGCTCCTCGCCTCGTGCGAGATCGAGCTGCTCGGCGAGCGCCGCAATTTAATGGGTATCGCCAAGCTTTTGCAGTCGGACAACCGCACCGTGCGGCGGCAGGCCTACGACGCGTACGCGAGCTTTTTCGAGGCCAACGAGGAGCGTTTCGACGAGCTGTACGATAAACTCGTGCACGTGCGCGACGAGATGGGCAAGAAGATGGGCTTTCAAAACTTCGTGCCGCTTGCCTACATGAACCTCGGCCGTACGGACTACGGCCCGGCGGACGTGGCGCGCTTTCGCGAGCAGGTGCAGACAGAGCTCGTGCCGCTGTGCACGCGCCTGCGCGAGGAGCAGGCCCGGCGCATCGGCGTGCCGAAGCTGAAGTTTTACGACGAGGCCGTGCAGTACCCGGACGGGAACGCGGTCCCCGCCGGTGACCGCGCGTACCTCGAGGCGCAGGCGCTGGCGATGTACGACGAGCTTTCGCCCGAGACGGGCGAGTTTTTCCGCTTCATGTGCGAGCACGAGCTGATGAGCCTCGAGACTCGGCCGGCCAAGGCGAACGGGGGGTTTTGCACGTTTTTGCCGGATTACAGCGCGCCGTTTATATTCAGCAACTTCAACGGCACGAGCGGCGATGTCGACGTGCTGACGCACGAGGCCGGGCACGCGTTCCAGGCGTTCCGCTCGTGCAGGGCGCAGGCGCTGCCGGAGTATTGGGAGAGCACGTACGAGGTCTGCGAGATCCACTCCATGAGCATGGAGTACTTTGCGTACCCTTGGATGGAGCGGTTCTTCGGCGAGGGCGCGGGGAAGTACAAAACGCGCCACCTGCTCGACGCGATCACGTTCGTGCCGTACGGCGTGTGCGTGGACGAGTTCCAGCACAGGGTCTATGAGGCGCCGGATTTAACGCCCGCCGAGCGGCGCGCGCTGTGGCGCTCGCTTGAAAAGAAGTACCTGCCGCACCGCGACTACGACGGGAAGACGATTTTTACGAGCGGCGCGTTCTTCTTCAAGCAGCTGCACATATTTATGGACCCGTTCTACTACATCGACTACACGCTCGCGTCGATGGGCGCGTTCGAGTGTTACGGCAAGATGAAGCGCGACCGGGCGTCCGCGTGGTCGGACTACCTGCGGCTTTGCGATCTCGGCGGCAGCCGGCCCTATCTCGAGCTGCTCGCGGCGGCGAGCCTGAAGAACCCGTTCGCGCCGGGCAGCGTGAAGGCCGCGCTCGGGCCGCTGCTCGAGGATCTCGGGCAGCCGTAAGCCCCGATTCCCCAAGAGAGCCAGCCGGCAAATCGGCCGCAAATCACCGCTTTTTCTGCCGGAAAACCGGCGGAAAGCGGTATTTTTGCGCCCCGTGTGAGCAGGGATACAAAACGGCAAAAAAGTGTGATATACTCACGCCATGAACGTATCCAAATTCCTGAAAAAAATGTTCGTCATATTCTTTATCGTCGGACTGGTGCTGGCGGGCGTCGGCGTGCTCATTTATACGATGGGCGACCGGATGGTATTGACCGTGCTTGGGGTTCAGGCCGGCATATGGCTGCTTATCGGCGGCGGCGGCCTCGTCTATCTGGCCGTGCGGCGCAGCCGGCGCGAGGAGCTGCTTGCAAGCGGCGTGCGGATTGCGGCCGAGATCACGGACGTGTATCCGGACGCGTCGATGACGGTCAACGGCCGGCACCCGTACCGCATCGCGTGCCAGTACCGCGACGAGGGGACGAAGACCATCTATACGTTCCGCAGCGAGCCGCTGCTGTTCGACCCGGGCGCGTATCTGGAGAGCCGCAGGACGGTGGACGTATGCGTGGACCGCGACCGCTTCGACCGCTACGTCGTCGACGTATCCGAGCTGCTGGACGGCTACCAGATGCGGGAGCTGTAAATGGCCGGGACGCAGGAGACCGTATTTATCACCGGCCTGACCGGGCGAACGGGCACGTGTTTTTGCGAGCTTTTGGCGGCGCAGCGCGGGCGCGCGTCTTTTTTGCGCTTTGTCGCCGTCGCGCGGGCGCAGAGCGACACGGCCGCGATCATGCGCTGTCCCGTGCCGATCGAGCTCGTAACGGGCGACATCACAGATGAAGCAAGCCTTGCCGGGCGGATGCGCGGCGCGGACACGCTGCTGCACATCGCGGGCATCCACTGGTCGGAGGGCGTCGTGCGCGCGGCCGTCGCCGCGGGAATAAAGCGGCTGATCCTCGTGCACACGACCGGCATCTATTCAAAATATAAATCCGCGGGCGAGGAATACCGCCGCATCGACGCCGTCTGCGAGCGCCTGGCCGCCGAGGCGGGCGCGTCGCTGACCGTGCTGCGGCCTACGATGATCTACGGCGATCTGGACGACCAGAATGTTTCAAAGTTTATCCGCATGGTGGACCGACTGCCGGTCATGCCCGTGGTATCGGGCGCGCGCTTTGCGCTGCAGCCCGTGCACCGCGAGGACCTGGCCGCGGCCTATCTGGACGTGTTGATACATCCGGATGAAACGCGGAATAAACAGTACGTGCTCTCCGGCGAGCGGCCGATCCTGCTGCGGGAGATGCTGGCCGAAATCGCGGGCTGCCTCGGCAAGCGCATATGCTTTTTTTCGACGCCGTACGCGTTCGCCATCGCGGGCGCATGGGCGCTGTACCTGCTCTCGTTCGGCCGCGCGGACTACCGCGAGAAGGTGCAGCGGCTCGTCGAGCCGCGCGCGTACCCGCATGACGAAGCCGCGCGCGACTTCGGCTACTGCCCCATGCCGTTCTCGGCGGGCATCCGCCGCGAGGTCGAGCGGTATCTGGATGAGAAGCGGATAAAAGCGGGGGCGTAAAAGGAGCATCACGCAGGATACTAGGCCCTTGATCAGGGCATTTCCGCCGCCCGCGCCGCGCGCAAAAAAGCTGCTGGTCCTATCGGCAATTTCAAAAGCCGGCCGCCAAAGGAAAGGGAAGCGCATATGGCTACTCCCCGATCCCGATGTCGATGATCGGCGTCGAGCCGCCGGTCACCTTCGGCAGTTCGCCGTTCCATTTCTGCAGCGTTTCATAGCGGATCAGAAGGTCGGACAGCGACCCGGCAAGCACCCGGTTGCTCTCGGCCTGTGCCTCGGCGAGCGTAAGGATCTCCTTGGCCTCGGCTTCGGCGGCAATCACGCGCTTTTGGGCGTCGGTGTTGGCCACGACGAGCGCCTGCTCCTGTTCGGTGCGCGTCTTGATCAGCGTCTGTTCGGCGACCTGCTTGGCCTCGACGGCGCTGATATATTCCTCGGAGAAGTCCCAGTTGATGATGTTGAGATCGTCGATATAGATGCCGTAGCCGGTGAGCTTTTCGTTGAGGCTGTCGCTCAGCATCGTGCTGACTTCGTTGCGCGAGCTGACGAGCTCCTGCGCGGTGTACTTGGCCGTGACGGCCTTGAGTACCTCGTTGACCGCGGGCGTGACGAGCACGTCCTCAAAACCCAGGCCGACCTGCTTATAGATCGAGTAGGACATATCCTTATTGATATGATAGTTCACCGCGACGACCGACGAGATCGTCTGCAGGTCGCGCGAGAACGCCTCGGTCGACACCTCGAGCTTGACAATGCGGTTGTCGATAGACACGATCCGCTGCGCGAACGGAACCTTAAAGTGGATGCCCTCCTGCAGCACGGTGTTGCTGACCTTGCCGAACGTGAGCACGACGCCCGTGTGGCCCGCGTCGATCACGACGAAGCTCGACGAGAGGAATACGACGGCAAGCAGTACTAGAGCAATGGTCGAGATCATCTTTCCGACGGAAACGTTGCCCGCTTTATCGCGAAACATACAGAAATTCTCCTTTTTTGAACTGTAATATAGAATATCACAATCGCAATTATTCGACAAATATGTTATGATACGCACATGGGACGGGACTACGACATCACCTGGCAGACGGAGGAAATTCCCGCTGCGGCGGTGCTGAATCTTCTTCGTCAGACATATTGGGCGCACAACCGCGACATCGCGACGATCAAGGCGGCTATGGCAAACTCGCTCTGCGTGGGCGCGGTCAACGGCGCGGGGCAGCTGATCGGTTTTGCGCGCGTCATCACGGACTTTGCCACGATGTACTATATCTGCGACGTGGTTGTGGACGTTGCGCACCGCGGCCGCGGCGTCGCCAAGACGATGATTTCGGAGATCACCGCCGAGCCGCGGCTCAAGAACCTGACCGGCATGCTGCTGACCGAGGACGCGCACGGGCTGTATTCCAAGTTTGGCTTTTTGACCGAGTCGAAGAAGTGCATGATCCGGCCGCGCGCCGCCGTGGGCGGGGAGCGGAAGTTCAAATGGTTCACGGTCGAGGGTTAGGCAGAGGATATTGACGATCACAGCGGGCTTCAGCCCGGTCGCGCGGCCGGCACGCAGGACGCGGGCCGGCGCTTTGTTTTTTGGACGGGGCATTACGAAAGACGCGGACGCCGCGGCGGGCGCCCTGTGCTTGCGGAAGGGGCTGAATCCCGGGAAGCTTCGTGCAGATCCTGCCGCCGCGGCGGCAACAGAAGTCTCGCGATATCGGAGCTTATTTTGACAGCGGGCTTCAGCCCGGTCGCGCGGCCGGCACGCAGGACGCGGGCCGGCGCTTTGTTTTTTGGACGGGGCATTACGAAAGACGCGGACGCCGCGGCGGGCGCCCTGTGCTTTTGCGGAATTAAGAGGAATTCTAGGGAATTTTGCGTGGAACGTACCGTCGTCACGATGGCGGCGAATGTCCCGCGACGCATGAACTTATTTTTCGACGAGGCCCCTGAAAAAGACGCGGACGCCGCAACGGGCGTCCTGTGCTTTACAGGGCGGCTTTCGCCCCCGGATGACGGTATGCGCCGCTTCGGCGGCAACTGACGCTCCGCATGGCAGGTCCCTTATTTCGCCGCCCTATTCCGTCCTATGCGCCGCCCTTCCGCGCGTCAGCTTTTGCGGTACGGCGTGTTTTCAAGCGGGAGCTTCGTGCGGAGCACGCCGTCGCGATGATAGTATGCGTTCTGCACGGCGGGCGCGGTCGGGATGGCCGCGATCTCACCGACGCCCTTTGCGCCGCAGGCCAGGTCGCCGCGGTCCGCTTTGCCGAGGCAGACGCTCGTGATCTCCGGCGTGCGGTCGGCGCGGAACAGCCCGAGCGTACCGAACTTTTTCGTCGGCCGCCCGTTTTCAAGCGGGAAATCCTCCGTCAGCGCGTAGCCCAGGCTCATGACCACGCCGCCCTCGATCTGCCCCTCGAGCGCCGTGGGGTTGACCGGCGTTCCGACGTCGTGCGCGGCGGTCACGCGCTCGACAAAGCCGTCCCCGTCCAGTTCGACGACGTGCGTGGCGTAGCTGTACGCGATGTGCGACACGGGGTTTGCCTTGTCGGAGCCCATACGGTCCGTCACGCCCGAATATTCGCCGAGGAAGCTCTCGCCCTCGAGCGCGCCGAGCGAACCGGCCCTGTCGAGCGCTTCCCTCAGCAGCTTTGCCGCGCGCACGGCCGCCTCGCCGGTGAACAGTGTCTGCCGCGAGGCCGTCGTGTTGCCCGCGTCGGGGGAGTCGGCGGTATCCGGCGCACAGTAGGCGATCTTGTCGGGCGCAAGGCCCGTAATTTCACACACCATCTGCAGCTGCACGGTGCCCATGCCCTGGCCGATGCAGGCCGCGCTCGAGTGCAAAAGCAGCTTTCCGCCCTTGACCTCGATGCGGCAGCGGCCCACGTCGGTCAGCCCAACGCCCACGCCGCTGTTCTTCATCGCGCAGGCGACGCCCGCCTTCGGGTTGCGGTCAAGGATCGGCCGCACCGCGTCGAGCGTCTCGACGAGCGCGGTCGTTTCGTCGGCGATCTGGCCGTTCGGCAGCGTCTGCCCCGGGCGGATCGCGTTGCGGTAGCGCAGCTCGAACGGCGTGATGCCGGCCTTTTCCGCGAGCTGGTCGAGGTTGCACTCCGTCGCAAAGCAGCTCTGCGACACGCCGAAGCCGCGGAACGCGCCCGCGGGCGGGTTGTTCGTGTAGTAAGCAAAGCCCTCGATGTCGATGTTTTGGTAGTTATACGGTCCGGCGGCATGCGTGCACGCGCGCTGCAGCACGGGGCCGCCGAGCGACGCGTACGCGCCCGTGTCGGCGACAAGCCTTGCCTTCATGCCGGTTAAGTAGCCGTTTTCGTCGCAGGCGGTCGTAAACTCCAGCTCCATCGGGTGGCGCTTCGGGTGGATCTGCATGCTCTCGGCGCGCGTGAGCCGCACCTTGACGGGCCGCCGGACCGTGAAGGCCGCGAGCGCGGCGTGGTGCTGCACGCTCATGTCCTCCTTGCCGCCAAAGCCGCCGCCGACCATCATTGCGGTCACGCGCACGCGCTCCGGAGGCAATCCGAGCAATGCCGCGCACTCCTTGCGCGTCTGATAGATGCCCTGGTCGCCCGAGAGGATGTGCACGCCGCCGTTCTCGGGGAAGGCGACCGCGCACTCCGGCTCGAGGAACGCGTGTTCCGTAAACGGCAGGCTGTAGCGGTTCGTCACGACGTATTTGCTGTTTTGTATGGCCGCCTCGGCCTCGCCGCGCCGCAGGTGTTCATGCGCGAGCAGGTTGTCGCGCTCCGCGTGCACGCGCGGCGCGCCCTCCGCCATGGAATCCGCGGCCGAGAGGATCGGCGGCAGCTCCTCGTAGTCCACGGTAACGAGCGACTTGGCGTACGCAAGCTGCTCCTCGGTCTCGGCCACGACCAGCGCGATCGCGTCGCCTAAAAAGTGCGTGACGTGCCCCGCCGGGATCAATACGTCGTAGTCCTGCACGATGTGGCCGATCTTCTTTGCACCCGGCACGTCGTCGGCCGTGAGCACGGCGAGCACGCCCGGCGCCTTTCTGGCCTCGTCCGTGTGGACGGCAAGCACGCGCGCGCGCGGATACGCGCTGCGCACGCACGACGCGTGCACCATGCCGTCGAGATATACGTCGTCCGCGTAGACGGCCGTGCCGAGCACCTTGCCCGGCGCGTCGACGCGCAGCGCGCGCGCGCCGACCGCGCCGCCGCAGCCGGGCGCGGGCACGTCGGCGTTTTCAAGGAACAGCCGCGCCGCAAGCAGCACCGCGTCCTCAATCTTCTTATATCCCGTGCAGCGGCAGAGGTTGCCGCGGATGGCGGCCTTGACCTCGGCACGCGCGGGCTGAGGGTTGCTGTCGAGCAGCCCCTTGGCGGCCATCACCATGCCGGGCGTGCAGAAGCCGCATTGCACCGCGCCCGCGGCCGAGAACGCGTAGGCGTAGACGGCTTTCTCGCGCTCGCTCAGACCCTCGACGGTCAAGATATGCCTGCCCTCGAGCTTGTCGGTCGAAAGCGTACAGGCGCGCTGCGCTTTCCCGTCGACGAGCACGGTGCACGTGCCGCACGTGCCCTCCGAGCAGCCGTTCTTGACGCTGACAAGGCGCAGCTCGTCGCGCAGAAATGTGATAAGCTTCTGGTTTTTGTTCGTCTCGACGGGCCGGCCGTTGACGAAAAACGACGGCATGTTGTTCCTCCGAAAAAACAGGATGGATCGCGGCGCGCTAGAGGTTGAGCAGGTACGCGTAGTCCCGCTCAATTGTGGTCAGCAGCCGCGACAATTCCGGCTCGAGCGACGCGTCGCCCGGCCGGGCCGTGAAGGGCTCGCCGTACAGGCGCACGCGGTACGCGCCGCCGCCGAGCGGGTAAAAGCCCGGGTTCTTGCTGCCGGCAAACTCGCGCTCGGTCGAGAACAGCGTGAGCTTCTCGAGGTAGGGCGCGCTGTCGTACGGGCAGAACGCGCGGCAGTTGCCGCACTCGTTGCACATCTTGTCGACATGCACGATCTGATGCATGCGCGCGCCCGGCACGTCGATGGCGATGTTCGCGCGGTTCGGGCAGACGGTGGCGCAGCATTCGCAGACCGTCGAGCACGTCAGGCAGCGACGGTTCTCCTTTTTCGCGTCGTCGTACAGCCTTAGGATGCCCTGTTTTTTGTAGCAGGCGTCTACGCAGCCCTTCGCGTCCTCGGGAATCTCATAACGATATTCGCCCGCGATGGCGTCTGCGGCCCTGCGCGCATCGGCGATGGCCTCCACGACGGTCGCCGGGCCGCCCTTGGCGTCGCCAATGACGTACACGCCGGGCACGGACGTTTCGAGCGTGCCGGGATCCGCGGTTACGCGGCCGCGCGCATCGAGCGCGACGCCGTTTTTCGTAAACGGCTCCGTTTCGACGCCCTCGCCGGTCGCAAACACCAGCGTATCGCACGGCAGCGCGAGCGTCTCGCCCGTCTCAACCGGGGAGCGGCGGCCGGAGGCGTCCGGTTCGCCGAGCTTTATTTTGTTGCAGGTCAGCGTGCCGTTTTCGAGCGAGACGGGGGAGAGCAGCTCAAAAAACTCCACGCCCTCGTCCAGCGCGAGCCTGAGTTCCTCCTCCTCGGCGGGCATGTAGCGCTTTGTGCGGCGGTAGACAAGCAGCGCGCGCTTGACGCCGGGGAGCCTTTTTGCGGCGCGGGCCGCGTCCATGGCGGTGTTGCCGCCGCCGACGATCACGACGGTCTCGCCGGGGGCCGCCAGCGTCCCCGCCTTGAGCTTCTCTAAAAACTCCAGCGCGTCGACGCCCTCGCCTGTTTTCAGCGTGGACTGCGCGCGCGCCCAGGCGCCGATCGCGAACACGACGGCCTCAAAGCCTTGCTTTTTCAGCTCCGCGACGCCCGGCGCGTCCGCGCCGCAGCGCACGTCGACGCCCATGGCGTAAAGCAGCGCTTCGTCGCGGTCGATGTCTTCATCCTGTATGCGGAACGACGGAATCACGTACCGCACGACGCCGCCGAGCTTTTCGCGCTGTTCAAACAGCGTGACAGCCGCGCCCTGCCGCGCGAGGAAGAAGCCCGCCGCCATGCCCGCGGGACCGCCGCCGATCACCGCGACGCGTTTGCCGGACGCCGCGCCGGGCTTTACGGTCGGCAGAAACGCGGTAAAGCCGTTGACCGCGGCGGCAAGCTTCGCGTCGCGGATGTGCACATGCTCCTCGTAAAAGCCGCGCGTGCACTTGTCTGTGCAGCGGTGCGGGCAGATGCGGCCGGTGACGGACGGCAGCGGGTTTTTCTCGACAATCAGCGCGAGCGCCTCGGCGTACGCGCCCTTTCCGACGAGCTCGATGTACTCCGGAATGTCCTGATGAATCGGGCAGCCGTACGTGCACGGCGCGATGAAGCAGTCGAACAGCGGCACCTTGTCGTCGATCTTGCGCGGCGGCTGCGGCTTGACGGCCTTCGTGTGCCGCGCGTCGTGCCGCGCGTTCTCGGCAAGAAGCGTCACCTTGCCGACGGACACGCCGGAAAACGGCCGGTACGGGCGCTCCTGCAGCGATTCCGCCATCTGCGTCAATCGCTGGTAGCCGCCGACTTTAAGCAGCGTCGTGGCGAGCGTGACGGGCCAGATGCCCGCGTCGAACAGGCCCTCGATGTTGAACGCGTCCGCGCCGCCGGAGAACGAGAGCCGAAGCTGCCCGTCAAACTCCGCCGCGAGCCGCCGCGCCATCTCGACGGTCAGCGGGTAGAGCGCGCGGCCGCTCATGTACATCTCCTCGCCCGGCAGCTCGCTTTTCGTAATCTTGACCGGGAACGTGTTGGAAAGCTTGAGGCCGAACGAGAGGCCGAACCCCGCAGCCTTGTCCTGCAGCCGCCGGAACATCGGCACAGCATCCTTATACTGCAGATCGTCCCGGAAGTGGAACTCGTCGAACGCGACGGCGTCGAAGCCGAGGCCGTCGAGCGTGCGGCGGCAGAAATCGTACCCAAGCAGCGTGGGGTTGCACTTGACGAACGTGTGCAGCCGCTTTTGTTCCAGCAGATACCCCGCGATGCGCTCGATCTCCTGCGGCGGGCAGCCGTGCAGCGTCGACAGCGTCACGGACGTGCACACGGCGGGCGATATGCCGTCGATGTACGCTTCGTCCACGGCGGTAAAGCGCGACAGGTTTGCCTTTGCCCAGCGCGCGCACTCGTCCCAGACCGGCGTGCCCTCCGCGTTCTTCAGCCCCTCGATGAAATCGTCGATCTTTTTCGACGTGATGCCGTCAAAATTGTACCCGACGCTCATGTTGAACACGAAGCCGTCCGGGTCGCCGAGGCCGAACTCCTTTGCGATCAGCTTGAGCATAAACCAGGCCTTGACGTATTCGGCAAACGCCTCGTGTACGCGCAGCTCCGTCGACCACTCGACGTTATAGCCCTCGTCCTCAGCCAAAATGCACGGCTTTGAAACCGGCAGATCCTCGCCGTCGAGCGTCTGCACGGTCTTGAGCTCGAAAAAGCGCGCGCCCGCGACATAGGCGGCCACGATGTTCTGCGCGAGCTGCGTGTGCGGACCGGCCGCGGGGCCGAACGGCGTCTCGAGCCTTTCGCCGAACAACTCGAGCGTCTTGCCGCGCCTGGCGAAAAACGGCCTGCGCACGCCGAACACGGCGCCGTGCCGCCTTCGCTCGTCGAGGATCCACTCCATCAGGGAAGCGAACGGGATCGGGGTCATTCTGTCGGACATGGTTACCTCCTTAACCGTTGACGGCGTTCCAGAGCGACTGCGCGCTCCTGCGGCATTCCCGCATCACGAGCTGTTCGTCCGCAGCGAGCAGCTTGCGGTCGCGCATCAGCACGCGGCCGTTGCAGACGGTCGTCACGGCCGAGCGGCCGTTCATGCCGAACAGCATGTGCCCGTTGACGTTTGTGCCGTCCATCGGCGTGAGCGGATCGTAGTCGAACACGGCGACGTCCGCGTACGCGCCCTTCTTGAGCACGCCGAGCGGCTTTTCAAAATACCGCGCGGCGATCTTAGCATTGTTGATGAATAGCATCTCCGGAATCTCGCCCCAGGCCACGGTCGGGTCGCAGAGGTGATGCTTGTGCAGGATGTTGCCGACCTTGTAGCTTTCGAGCATGTCGTTCGTATAGCCGTCGGTGCCGAGGCCGACCAGCACGCCCTCGGCGCACATGCGCAGCACCGGCCCGCAGCCGACCGCGTTGCCCATGTTGGACTCCGGGTTGTGTACGACGGCGGTGCCCGTCTCGGCGAGCAGCCGGATCTCGGCGGGGGACACGTGCACGCAGTGGATCGCGAGCGTCTGTTCGCCGAGTATGTCCATGTCGTAGAGCCTATTGACGATGCGCTTGCCGTATTTTTTGAGCGAGTCGGCCACGTCGCCCGGGCCCTCGGCCACGTGGACGTGGCAGCCCGCGCCGCGGCGGTGCGCGTTGACGAACGCGAGCGTTTCGTCGGAGAGCGTGAACGCCGCGTGCAGGCCCATCATGCCCTTGAGCATGTCCGTGCCGTCCGCTTGCGCGGCGAGTATGAAGCGCTCGTTCTCGAGCACGGCCTCGCGCATCCGCGTTTCGCCGTCGCGGTCGGACACCTCGTAGCACAGGCTCGTGCGCACGCCGTATTTCTTCGCGGCCGAGGCGATGTCATCCAGGCTGCCCTCGACGGCCGTGTAGCTTGCGTGGTGGTCGAACACCGTCGTCACGCCGTTTTTGATGCAGTCGAGATAGGTGGCTTCGGCCGAGAGCGCGTTGTTTTCATGCGTCAGCTTCCGGTCGATCTTCCACCACATGCCCTCGAGGATGTCGTTGAAGTTTTTCGGGCTGTAGCCCGCGATCGACAGCCCGCGCGCAAACGCGCTGTAAATATGGTTGTGCGCGTTGATCAGACCCGGGTGGATCACGCCGCCGCGCGCGTCGAGAAACTCCGCGTCCGGATAGCGGCTTTTCATCGCATCCGTCGGGCCGACGTCGGCAATCAGGCGGCCGTCGACGGCGACGGCGCCGTTTTCGTAGTAGATTCCGTTGTCGCGCGTGACAAGCCTTCCGTTTCCGATCAGCAGCATGGCGCGTGCCTCCTTATTGATATGGAATGGATAAAGAACCGCACTATGGCCATATTATACCGTGGTGATCGCGGAAAATGCAATGCCGCGCAATGGAAAAACAAGAATATTTTTCTGTGCAAAAAAATCTTTTGCGTATTGTCAAATGCTCTGTACAAAACGCGCGCGATGATGTATGATTATCAGTGTTCTTCGTAAAAAATGAGCTGTGAGGTACGCCGATGAAGCACGTGGAGGGCTATCGATGCACGGTCTGCGGCGGGGTGTACCCGCCCGCACCGGAGCGCATGACCTGCCCAGTGTGCGGGGAAACGGGAATCCTAGACATCCTTTACAGATACTCGGAAGTGAAAAAATCGCTTTCGAAGGAAACTCTCAGAAACGACCGCGACAACAGTATGTGGCGCTACAAGGCGCTCCTGCCGCTTGCCGCGGCTGATTTTTCCGGGCATCTGCGCATCGGCTGGACGCCCCTGTATGAAAGCCGGAAGCTAAGGGACGAGCTGGGCATTAAAAAGCTGTACATCAAGGACGACGGCCTCAACCCGACGGCCTCGCTCAAGGACCGCGCGTCCGGCGTCGCGGTGGCCAAGGCCATTGAGCTTGGCTACGACACGATCGCGTGCTCGTCGACGGGCAACGCCGCCTCGAGCCTGGCGGGCAGCGCCGCGCGCATGGGATTGAACGCCGTGATATTCGTGCCGGAGCGCGCGCCCGAGGGGAAGGTCGCGCAGCTCATGATATTCGGCGCGAAGGTCGTCTCCGTGCACGGGGACTACAAGGCCACGTTCGACCTCTCCAAGGCCGCGATCGACAAATACGGCTGGTACAACCGCAACGCGGGCATCAACCCCGTCATGATCGAGGGCAAGAAGACCGTGTCGCTCGAGATTGCGGAGCAGCTCGCGTTCGAGCCGACCGACTGGGTCGCGTGCTCGGTCGGCGACGGCTGCACGATCGGCGGCGTGTACAACGGTTTCTATGATTTATTGCAGCTCGGCATGATCGAGCGCATCCCGAAGATACTCGGCGTGCAGTCCACGGGCTGCTGCCCGTTCGTCGACGCCGCGCGCGAGGGGCGCGCGCTTGTGCCGGCCGAGGAGAACACGATTGCGGACAGCATCGCGGTCGGCGTGCCGAGGAACCCGAAAAAGGCGCTGCGCGCGGTGAAAGACAGCGGCGGCGCATGGATCGCTGTGTCCGACGACGAGATCCTGGCCGCCATGCGCGTGCTCGGCCGCTCCGAGGGCGTGTTCGGCGAGCCGGCCGGCGTCACGGCGGCGGCGGGCGTATTCGAGGCGGTGCGGCGCGGCGTGATCAAACCCAGTGAGACCGTGACCGTGATCAACACGGGCAGCGGCCTAAAGGACGTGAAAAACGCGCTGCGCGCCGCGGGAAAGCCGAAGCTCTGCGAGCCGACGCTAGACGCGCTGGAGCGCTCCGGCATTCTGTAACCCCGGTTGTGGCGCCGGTTTTCCGGCGATGCAATAAAGAAAATATCAGGAGGAAAGACATCACATGAAGAAACTTCTTGCGCTCGCTATTTGTCTGGCCATGGTGATCGGCTTGACGGCCTGCACCGCGGCGCCCGCGCCGGCGGCGGAAGCGACCGAAGCGCCCGCGGCAGAAGCGACCGAAGCGCCCGCCGCCGCAGAGCCCGAAGCGCCCGCGGCCGGCATTGCGAAGGAAGATCTCAAGATCGGCATCATTCTGATCGGCGACTCGAGCGACATGGGTTATAACTATGCGCATGCCCACGGCCTCGAGGTGACCAAGCAGAATCTCGGCCTGAGCGACGACCAGATCATCATGAAGGAGAACATCCCGGAGGACAGCGCCTGCGCCGACGCCATCAACGAGCTGATCGAGGCCGGCTGCCAGCTGATCTTTGCCAACAGCTTCGGCTTTGGCACCTACATGGCGGAAGCCGCGGAAGCGCATCCGGAGGTCTTCTTCGCGCATGCGACGGGCCCGATCAACAACGGCACCAACATGTGCAACTACTTCGGCCGCATCTATCAGCCGCGCTACCTGGCCGGCATCGCGGCGGGCCTGAAGACCCAGTCCAAGAAGATCGGCTACGTCGGCGCGTTCTCGAACGCCGAAGTCAACCAGGGCCTCAACGCGTTCACGCTGGGCGTGCAGAGCGTCTGCCCGGACGCGCAAGTCTTCGTCAAGTACACGAACAGCTGGTATGACCCGACCACCGAGGCGGCCGCCGCCAACGCGCTGCTCGACATGGGCTGCGACATCATCGCGCAGCACGTCGACACCACCGGTCCGCAGGTCGCCGCCGAAGCGCGCGGCGCCTGGGGCTGCGGCTACAACGCCGACATGACCGAGGCCGCGCCGAACGCGCACCTCTGCGCGCCTATCTGGAACTGGGGCGGCGTCATGACCAAGATCACGCAGAGCGTCATCGACGGCACCTTCGAGGGCAAGCTGACCTACGGCGACATGATCGACGGCACCTGCGACCTTTCGCCGCTGACGGCAAACTGCGCGGAAGGCACGCAGGCCAAGGTCGACGAAGTGAAGCAGAAGTTCCTCGATAAGACCTGGGACGTGTTCCAGGACGGCGTGACGCTGGCCAGCGGCGAGCAGGTCGCGGGCTCCACGTTCACCGACGACTTCATCTATTCCGGCATGGACAGCGAGGCGTGGCTCGTCAAGGGCATCACCGTCTCCTAAGAAAGCGATAACCGCAGGCACATGACCATGCGGGGCGGCCCGTCGGGCCGCCCCGCTTTTGATAAACCGAACAGGCAGGTGGACAGGGATGGAAGAGCATAAAGCGCTGGCGATTCAGATGGTCGACTGCACGAAGACCTTCGGGTCCGTCGTGGCGAACGACCATGTATGCCTCGATCTGAAGTGGGGAGAGATCCTTGCGCTGCTCGGCGAGAACGGCAGCGGCAAAACCACGCTGATGAACATCCTCTCCGGCATCTACAAGCCGGACGAGGGCGAGATTTTTGTGGACGGCGAGAAGGTGAACATCCATTCGCCGAAGGACGCGTTCAACCTCGGCATCGGCATGATCCACCAGCATTTCAAGCTCGTGGACGTGCTGACGGCCGCGGACAACATCGTGCTCGGCCTCCCCGGGGAGGTCACGATCAATCGAAGGAAGCTGGCCGACGAGATCCGCGCCATCAGCGCGCGGTACGGCTTCGATATCGATCCGAACAAGAAAATTTACAACATGTCCGTGTCCGAGAAGCAGACCGTGGAGATCGTCAAGGTGCTGTTCCGCGGAGCGAATATCCTCGTGCTCGACGAGCCGACGGCGGTGCTCACGCCGCAGGAGACGGACAAGCTGTTCAACGTGCTGCGCGCCATGAAGCGCGACGGCAAGGCGATCATCATCATCACGCACAAACTCAACGAGGTGCTCGCCATCTCCGACCGCGTGACGATCCTGCGCAAAGGGGAATACATCGACACGATCGAGACGGCGTCCGCCTCGGTCCAGTCGCTGACGGACGGCATGGTTGGGCGCAGCATCAAGCTCGAGATCGAGCGGCCCGAGCCCATCGACCCGCACGAGGTGCTGCGGCTCGAGGAGCTGACCTGCCGCAGCGCGGAGGGCGTCGAGCTGCTCAAAAGCGTGTCGCTCTCGGCCAACAGCGGCGAGATACTCGGCATCGCGGGCGTGGCGGGCAGCGGCCAGAAGGAGCTGTGCGAGGCGGTCGCGGGCCTGTACCCGATCAAGTCCGGCAAGGTGCTGTTTTCGGACGGCGGCCGCATGGAGGACGTGTCAAACTGCAAGCCCGACGAGATATTCGAGAAGGGCATCTCGCTTGCGTTCGTGCCGGAGGACCGGCTCGGCATGGGGCTTGTGGCCTCGATGGACATGGTGGACAACGTGATGCTGAGAAGCTACAAGAATACGCCCGGCCCGTTTGCGGACCGTAAAACGCCCAAGAAGCTCTGCGACAAGATGATACAAGACCTCGAGATCGTCACGCCCGGCACGTCCACGCCGGTGCGCCGGCTCTCCGGCGGCAACGTGCAGAAGGTGCTGCTCGGCCGCGAGATCCAGTGCAGCCCGAAGCTTCTGATGGTGTCGTACCCGGTGCGCGGGCTGGACATCAACTCGTCGTATAAGATCTACGACCTGCTCAACGAGCAGAAAAAGCGCGGCGCGGCCGTGGTGTTCGTGGGCGAGGACCTCGACGTGCTGATGGAGATCTCGGACCGCATCGCGGTGCTTTGCGGCGGCGAGCTCTCGGGCGTCGTCGATCCGCGCAAGGTCCGCAAGGAGGACATTGGACTTCTGATGATGCATGTGCCCGAAAAAACGGACGGCGGGGAGGTGAACCGCGCATGAAGGCAGCCATCCATCGCGAATCCAGAATCCGCGTCAGCAAGCGGGACACGATCCCGTTTGCCAAGGCGCTGCTCATCCGCGTGCTCGCCGTTATCGGCGCGATGCTGGTCAGCGGCCTGATGGTCGCCGCCATCGGGTACAGCCCGGTCGCGGTGTTTAAACAGATATTTTTAGGCTCGCTCGGCACGAACAAGGCGCTCATCATCACGATCGAGCGCACGATCCCGCTTTTAATCAGCGCGCTGGCCATCATACTGGCGTTCAAGATGCGCTTTTGGAACATCGGCGCGAACGGCCAGATCGCCATGGGCGCGGTCGCCGCGGCGTACTTTGCGTATCATTTCGCCGATAAAATTCCGCACACGCCGCTCATCGTCATCATGTTCGTCGCCGGCGCGGTCATGGGCGGCGTCTGGGGCGTGATTCCGGCGCTTGCCAAGGCCAAATGGGGTACGAACGAGACGCTGTTTACGCTGATGATGAACTATGTCTCCGTCTACATCATCCAGTTCCTGCGCCGCGGACCCTGGGAGGACCCGAAGATGAAGAGCTTCGGCCAGACGCCGATGTTCGACAAGGCGGCGCGGCTCTCCGACGTGCTCGGCGTCTACTCGGGCTGGATCGTCGCGGTCGTTCTCGTGCTGCTTGCTTATTTCTATCTGTACTACTCCAAGCAGGGCTACGAGATCGCGGTCGTGGGCGAGAGCAACAACACCGCGCGCTACGCGGGCATGAACGTCAAGCTCGTGTTTATCCGCACGATGCTGATCTCGGGCGCGCTGGCCGGCATCGCGGGCATGCTCAAGATCGCGGGCGCGGACTACAAGCTCAACGAGTCCGTCGCAGGCTCGATCGGCTTTACTGCGATCACGATCGCGTGGCTGAGCAAGCTGAATCCGCTTACCTCGCTCGTCGTGGCCTTCCTGTTCTCGGCGCTTGAGAAAGGCTGCGAGAGCGTGTCGAGCGCGAGCGACCTGCGCGTTGGCGGCCTGAACATCCCGTCGGCCAGCGCGATGGTCATCATGGGCATTATCCTGTTCTTCGTGCTCGGCTGCGAGTTCTTCATCAACTATCAGCTCCACTGGAAACGCGGCGCAAGGGCTGCGGGGAAGGAGGCCGCGCAATGAACGACATACCCGTACTGTTTACATTGACGGCGCTGATCGCCGCGGCGGTCAAGGCGGGCGCGCCGCTGCTGTTCGGCACGCTCGGCGAGATTCTGACCGAGAAGTCCGGCAGCTTAAACCTCGGCGTCGAGGGCATGATGTACATGGGCGCGATCGCGGGCTTTGCGTGCGGCTATTACACGGGCAGCATCGCGCTGACGATCCTCTGCGCGTTCCTCTCCGGCGCGCTCGGCGCGTTGATCTACGCGTTTTTGACGGTCACATTGAAGGCGGACCAGAACGTGACGGGCCTGACGCTGACGATATTCGGCACCGGCATCTGCAACATGTTCGGCGCCCTGATCAACAACGCGGCCAAGGAATATAATACGATCGCGGTGCTCGACGACCATGTCATGAAGATCTACGCGGACTTCAGCAGCGCGCTGGCGATCCCGACCGGCAGCGAGATTTCGCTCGCGGGCTACTGGGACAAGCTGATCAGCGGCATCAACCCGCTGCTGGTCGCGGCGGTTGCGTCGGCGTTTTTATTGGCGTTCTTCTTCAACCGCACGCGCACGGGACTCAACCTCCGCGCCGTCGGCGAGAACCCCGCCACCGCGGACGCGATGGGCATCAGCGTGCCGAAGTACCGGTACATTGCCGCCTGCGTCGGCGGCGGGCTCGTGGGCCTCGGCGGCTTATACATTATCATGAGCGTCGGCGGCAAGTGGGAGTACGACATCATTAGCGGCCAGGGCTGGCTCGCGGTCGCGCTCGTCATCTTCTCGACCTGGAACCCGAAGAAGGCGATATGGGGCTCGTTCCTGTTCGGCGCGCTGCTGCGGCTGTACCTGCACTTCAAGTTCAGGTCGCTGCCCGGCGCGTATGAGGCGTTCCTGGTCATGCTGCCGTACGTCGTGACGATACTCGTGCTGATCGTGACGAGCGTGCGCCAGTCGCGCGAGCACGCGCAGCCCAAGAGCTGCGGGCTCAACTACTTCCGAGAGGAACGCTAGCCGGCCGCTATGGAAGCCAAGCGTATCGTCTGGCTGGACCAGCTTCGGATATTCGGCATATTCAGCATGATGGTCGTGCACGTCGCGGTCGCGTTCTGGTTCTACGAGCCGGTCGCGACGTACCGCTTCCTCGTGCTCAACGCGTACAACGAGCTTCTGCGCTACTGCGTGCCCGTGGTCGTGATGGTCTCGGGCGTGTTCATGCTCGACCCCGCGCGGAACGTGACGCTCCAGTCCGTCCTGAAAAAGAACCTGACGCGGATACTCCTCTCGCTCGTGTTCTGGACGCTGCTCTACGGCGTTGTCCGCGCCGTCTGGCGCATGACGGCCGAGGGGTTTACGGCGCAGGTCTTTTTCGCGTACGTGCTCGACTTTGTCGGTCCAAGGGCGCACCTGTGGTTTCTGTACATGATCGCGGGACTGTATCTTGCCACGCCGCTTCTGCGCCTTGTGACGCGCGACGACGCGCTTACGCGGTATTTTCTGCTGCTCAGCGTTGCCTTCGCGTTCGCGCTGCCCACGGTGCGGCTCATTCCCGGCGCGGACCGCATTTTGCAGCCGGTCACCTCGATCGCGTGCGACTATGTGCTCGGCTTCTCCGGCTATTACGTGCTCGGCTTCTATCTGTACAAGCGCGAGATCAGCGCGCGTTTCGAGGCCGCCGCCTATGGTATCGGCCTTCTCGGCGCGCTCTTGACGGTGATCGGTTCGTCGCTCGTGTCGCTGCGGCAAAACGCGCCGTACTACGGGTTCGAGAGCTTTATGACGCTCAACCAGCTCGCGGTCTGCGCCGCGCTGTTCGTGTTCTTTAAGCAGCGCGTGTCGAGGTGGCGTCTCTCCGAGCGGCGCGAGCGGCGGATTCTGCACGTGTCGGAGCACAGCTTCGCCATGTACCTCATACACGCGCTGATCAACGAGTTCTTCATCGCCGTCGGGTTCAATTCCCGTCTGTTCAACGCGCTGTTTTCGGTCCCGATCATCGCGGTCGTCGTGTTTTTGCTCAGCTACGCGGCGGCGGTCGTGTTCCGGAAGGTTCCGTTTGCGAGGAAGTATTTGAGCTGAAGGGGAGACGGGGGGAAACGTTGGAGGCTCCGGCGTTTTTTTGCAGGGGCTCCGCCCCTGCACCCCGCCAAGGGTCTGAGCAGCCCGCAGTTCGCAATAGGAGCACACGCCTTTTTAGGCGTGTGCTCCTCTTTGTTCACTGGGCCTACGCTTCGCTTCATCCGCCACAGGCGGTGCTCAGCTTCGGCCCCTTGGAACCCGCAGGAGGGCTTGAGGATCCGCTCGGGTTTCCAAAGGGACGTGTCCCTTTGGCAGGGGCGCGGGGACAGCGTCCCCGCAAAGGGAGTATGAGGGCGGAGCCCTCATCGTTCTTTTGTTCCTCGTATCTCTCTCCCCAAAACCAAAATCGAGGCCCCGCGCGTTACCGCGCGGGGCCTCGTGTATATTCCGTATCCCGGCCGGTTAGAACAGCGACCAGGTGAGGAACAGCGTGCTCATCAGGGACGCCACGAGCGAGACGACGGTGATCTGCGTATTGATCGACGGGCCCGCGGTGTCCTTGAACGGATCGCCGACGGTGTCGCCGACGACGGCGGCCTTATGCGTATCGGAGCCCTTGCCGCCCTCGTTGCCGGCCTCGACGTACTTCTTGGAGTTGTCCCAGAGGCCGCCGGCGTTGCTCATAAACAACGCGAGCAGCAGGCCGCTGACGATGTTACCGAGCAAGAAGCCGCCGATGGCGTCGACGCCGCCGATAAAGCCCACGGCGAGTGTGGAGACGATCGCCACAAGGCCGGCCGGGATCAGCTCGCGCAGCGCGCCGTCCGTGGCGATGTGGATGCACTTGTCGTACTCCGGCTCGACGCCCGGCTTGCCTTCGGCGAGGCCGAGGATCTCGCGGAACTGCCTGTGGATCTCGGCGACCATGCGCTGCGCGTTGCGGTCGACGCCGAGCATCAGCATAGCGGAGAACACGGCGGGAATCGCGGCGCCGATCAGTATGCCGAAGAACACGGTCGGGTTCATGATGTCAAAGCCCGTGAGCAGCGGCTTGCCGAGGGCGACGGCCGCGTCGTTGACCTCGCTCATGTACGCGCCGAGCAGGCTGATGACGGTCAGGCCCGCCGCGCCGATGGCAAAGCCCTTCGTGACGGCCTTGACGGTGTTGCCGGCGCTGTCGAGCGAGTCGGTGATCTCGAGCGCTTTTTCGCCGAGGTCGCCCATCTCGACGAGGCCGCGCGCGTTGTCGACGATGGGGCCGTACGCGTCGTTCGAGATGATCATGCCGACGATCGAGAGCATGCCGACGGCGGCCATCGAGATGCCGAACATCGCGTAGCCGTCGCCGAGCGGCGCGCAGATCTTATAGGCCAATAGCGCCGAGGTCGCGATGCCGATCATCGCGGGCAGCGCCGAGAGCAGGCCGTACGAGAAGCCGGAGAGGATTGTGAACGCCGGGCCGGACTTGGAGGCGCGGGCGACGTTCTTGACGATGGGCTTCGAGTCGTCGGTGAAGTAGTCGGTGGCAAGGCCAATGATGACGCCGACGAGCAGGCCGACCGCGGAGGCCGCCCAGATGCGCCACTGGAAGCCGGCAAACAGCGCCGTCGCGCCCGCGGTGAGCGCGAGGAACACGGCGGTGGTGACGTAGGTCGAGGCGTTGAGCGCGCGCGTGGGGTTGCCGTCCTTGCCGATGCGCGCGGTCGCGATGCCGATGATGGACGAGAGCAGGCCGAGCGCGGCGTAGCAGAACACCATCATCGTGTTGAACGCGTGCCCGCCGATGCGGTCGAGGCCCGCGGCCATGACGAGCGCGGCGGCCATCGAGGCGACGTTGGAATCGAACAGGTCCGCGCCCATGCCGGCGACGTCGCCGACGTTGTCGCCGACGTTGTCCGCGATGACGGCGGGGTTTCTGGGGTCGTCCTCGGGAATGCCGAGCTCAACCTTGCCGACCAGGTCCGCGGAGATGTCGGCGGTCTTTGTGAAGATGCCGCCGCCGGCCTTGGCAAACAGAGCGAGCGAGCTTGCGCCGAACGAGAAGCCGAGCAGCGCGGTCGTGTTCTTCGTGACGGCGAGCACGGCGGCGACGCCGAGCAGGCTCGCGCCGACGACGGCGAGGCCCATGACCGAGCCGCCGCGGAAACCGGTCAAGAACGAGGGGCGGATGCCGTGGCGCGCGCCCTCCGCGGAGCGGCCGTTGGCGATCGTGGCCACGACGATGCCGATTTTGCCCGCGAGCGCCGAGAAGATCGTGCCGCACAGGTAGGCGACGGCCATCACGACGTTTTCAAGCGGGTTGCTCTTCCAGATCGGGCTTGGCAGCAGCACGAGGATCACCAGGGCGGCAATCGATGCGAACCTGGCCAGAACCTGGTACTCCCGGCGCAAAAACGCGTTTGCGCCGCTCTTGATCAGCGCGGAGATGCGCTCGATCTTCTCGTTGCCGGCAGGCTGCTTCTTGACCCAGAGATACAGATAGAACGCGAAGAGAAATGCCAGCAGCACGACGAGAAATGACAGACCGTAGAATGCCGAAAGCGTTGGTTGCATAATCATCCTCCAACTTGAGAAAAGCTGCGTCCGACACAGGTTTGTCAAACGCGCGTAACTATATTTTATCATTCGGGACGGACAATGCAAGATTTTTCACGATTGTATTTCATTTACATCGGGTTTGCAGGGCCTATTGAGGCTAAAAATATTTCTTCGGGCATGAATATATTTTGGAATTCGGCGAAAAATGCATGCCGCGCTGTTGAATTGGGCAAACAACAAGGATATAATGGAAATCAAAGCGCATGAGCCAAAATACGGGTTTAGGAGAGTCAGCCAATGAATTACGGACGGATCTACAATTTTTCCGCAGGTCCCGCGATGATGCCGGAGGAAGTGCTCGAGGAAGTGCGCGACGAAATGCTCAACTACCGCGGCAGCGGCATGTGCGTGATGGAGATGTCGCACAGGAGCAAGGTATTTGAGCAGATCGTCGACGAGGCGGAGGCGGACCTTCGCGAGCTGATGGGCATTCCGCAAAACTACAAGGTGCTGTTTATCCAGGGCGGAGCGACGCTGCAGTTTGCGATGGTTCCGATGAACCTGTTAAAGAACGGCGTGGCGGACTATGTTGTGACGGGTTCCTGGTCGAAGAAGGCGTATTCCGAGGCGAAAAAATACGGGAAGATCAACCTGGCCGCGTCGAGCGAGGACAAGAACTTTACGTACGTTCCGGACTGCTCGAACCTGTCCGTCGACCCGGATTCCGACTATGTCTATATCTGCGAGAACGAGACGATCCACGGTACGACCTGGGATACCCTGCCGAACACGAAGGGCAGGACGCTCGTGTCCGACCAGTCGTCGATGTTTCTGTCCCGGCCCTGCAACGTGTCCGACTACGGCCTGATCTACGCGGGCGTGCAGAAAAACGTGGGCCCGGCGGGCATGGTGGTCGCGATCGTGCGCGAGGACCTGATCCGGGCCGACCTCGACCCGAAAGTGCCGATCTACATGCGCTACGACACGCATGCCGAGAACGGTTCGATGTACAACACGCCGAACTGCTGGGCGATCTATGTCTGCGGCAAGGTGTTCAAGTATTTAAAGAAGATCGGCGGCCTTGCCGAGATGCAGCGCCGCAACGAGGAGAAGGCGAAGATCCTCTACGACTTCCTGGACAGTAGCAGCATGTTCACCGGCACGGTGGAGAAGCGGTTCCGCTCGATGATGAACGTGCCGTTCGTCACATCGTCGAAGGAGCTCGACGCCGAGGTGGTCGCCGCGACGAAGGCCGCGGGCTATGACAACCTCAAGGGCCACAAGAGCGTGGGCGGCCTGCGCGCGTCGATCTACAACGCCATGCCGAAGGAAGGCGTGGAGGCCCTGGTCGCGTTCCTCGACAAGTTCGAGCGCGGGCACAAGGCGTAACGCGGAACGGACGAAGGAGGAGAATAGTAATGGTTAAGGTATTGGCGACGGACGGCATGGACAAGAGCGGCATCGAGGCGCTGGAGCAGAAGGGCTGCACGGTCAGCTGCAACTTCTGCGGCCCGGACGCGCTGTGCGGCGAGGTGCAAAACTGCGACGTGCTCGTCGTGCGCAGCGCGACGAAGGTGCGCAAGCAGCAGATCGACGCAGCGGCCGAGGCGGGGCGCTTAAAGCTCATCATCCGCGGCGGCGTTGGCGTGGACAACATCGACGTCGAGTACGCCGAGAGCCTCGGCATCGAGGTCAAGAACACGCCGCGCGCAAGCTCTGAGGCGGTCGCGGAGCTGGCGCTGGCACATATGCTGTCTGTGGCGCGGTTTATCTCGATCGCCGGCCACACGATGCGCGAGGGGCAGTGGGAGAAGAAGGCGTACAAGGGCATCGAGCTTTGCGGCAAGACGGTCGGCATCGTCGGCTACGGCCGGATCGGCCAGGCGCTGGGCCGCCGCTGCCAGGCGCTGGGCATGGACGTGCTCGCGTACGACGTGTACAAGGTAGAAGGTCTCGAGAACGAGCACATGCGCTATGTCGAGATGGACGAGCTATTGGCCAAATCGGACTTTATCTCGCTGCACATCCCGTCGCTGCCGGGCCAGCCGCTCGTCAACCGCGAGACGATCGCCAAGATGAAGGACGGCGTGATCCTCATCAACACGTCGCGCGGCACGAACGTGGACGAGGAGGCGCTCTACGAGGCGCTCGAGTCCGGCAAGGTGTTCGGCGCGGGGCTCGACGTGTTCGCCGAGGAGCCGTCCAAGAACGAGAAGCTGTATTCGCACCCGCGCGTGTCCTGTACGCCGCACATCGGCGCGTCGACCGAGGAGGCGCAAAAGCGCATCGGCGCGGAGATCGTCGACATGATCGCGTCGCAGTTCGAGCTGTAAACCGATATGCAAAAAGGGACCGCCGGTGCGTAAGCGCCGGCGGTCCCTTTTTGCTTCCCAGTACAAAAAATACACAAATCGCGACAGTATGACACGCTCTGCGATTCGCCGCGGCGTCAAATATGAACGCATAATAAACAATATTTATAGAAATTCAGCTTTTGTGAAAGGGCATACAGCCCCTATGCAGCGGTTCAATTTGTAAAAAGCGCCGTAAAGCGCGCAGAGCGGGGGAATTCCAATGTTCCGCCATTTTGGCGCTCCGGTTGTCCACAGCATATCCACAGGTTTTATCAAGATATAGTATGCACCGGTGCGAATTGACACAATATGTCGAAGGCGCTAAACTGATACTAGTCCCCCGTTAGGGGGAATGTCGATCATGGGGGGAACGGAACATGCTGACGCAGATCATCAAGCGCGACGGCCGGTCGGAGCCGTTTGACAGGATCAAGATCAAGAACGCGATCTGGAAGGCCGCGCAGGCTGTGAATGGCACAAACGAGGAGCTGTCCGGCAAGCTGGCGGACGAGGTCGTGCGCCTGGCGGAGAAGAAATATGCGGACGGCGCGCCGGATGTCGAGGGCATCCAGGACCTTGTCGAGAAGGTGCTCATCGAGGCCGGCCACGCCAAGACGGCGAAGGCCTACATCCTGTACCGCGAGAAGCGCCGCGGCACGCGCGAGATCAACGCGCTCATCGGCGCCACGATCGACATGTTCGGCGATTACCTCAACGACAAGGACTGGAACATTCGCGAGAACGCGAACATGCAAAAGAGCGTGAACGGCCTCAACAACTATGTGCGCGAGGCGTTCACGAAGAAATATTGGCTCTACGAGATCTACCCGATCGACATCTGCAAGGCGCACGAGAGCGGCGACGTGCACATTCACGATTTGGGCTTCTTCGGGCCGTACTGCGCGGGCTGGGACCTTCGGCAGCTTCTTTCCGAGGGGTTCGGCGGCGTTTCGGGCAAGGTGGAGTCCAGGCCAGCCAAGCATCTGCGCTCGTTTTTGGGGCAGGTGGTCAACTCGACGTTCACGACGCAGGGCGAGACCGCGGGCGCGCAGGCCTGGAGCTCGTTCGACACCTATTGCGCGCCGTTCATCCGCTACGACCGCATGGACTTCGGCCAGGTGCGGCAGTGCCTGCAGGAGTTCGTGTTCAACATCAACGTGCCCACGCGCGTGGGCTTCCAGTGCCCGTTCTCGAACCTGACGTTCGACATCAAGGTGCCGTCCACGCTCAAGAACGAGCCGGTCATCATCGGCGGCGAATATAAGCAGGAGACCTACGGCGAATTCCAGGCCGAGATGGACCTGTTCAACCGTGCGTTCTGCTCCGTCATGCTCGAGGGCGACGCCAAGGGCCGCGTGTTCACGTTCCCGATCCCGACGATCAACGTGACGAAGGACTTTGACTGGGCAAGCCCCGTCGTGGACGACTTTATGCGCATCACGTGCAAGTACGGCATCCCGTACTTTGCCAACTACGTCAACTCCGACCTCTCGCCCGAGGACGCGGTGTCCATGTGCTGCCGCCTCCGGATCGACACGCGCGAACTAAGAAAGCGCGGCGGCGGCCTGTTCGGCTCCAACCCCATGACGGGCAGCATCGGCGTGTTCTCGATCAACCTGCCGCGCATCGGGTACCTCGCCAAGTCGAAGAAGGACTATTTCGAACGGCTCGAGCACCTCGCGCGCCTCGGCATGACGAGCCTCGAGATCAAGCGCAAGATCATCGAGCAGCAGACGGAGCAGGGGCTGTACCCGTACTCGCGGCACTACCTGCGCTCCGTCAAGCAGCGCACGGGCGCGTACTGGACGAACCACTTCAACACGATCGGCATCATCGGCATGAACGAGTCCTGCTTAAATTTCGTCGGCAAAGACATCGGCAGCCGCGAGGGACTGCAGTTTGCGCTCGAGGTCATGCACTTTCTGCGCGAGCGTATGGTGGAATTCCAAGCTGAGACCGGCCACAGCTACAACCTCGAGGCTACGCCGGCCGAGGGCACGAGCTACCGCCTGGCCAAGCTCGACAAAAAGAAATATCCGGACATCCTGCAGTCCGGCGTCGACGAGCCGATGTACACGAACTCGACGCAGCTGCCCGTTACGTTCACGGACGACATCTTCGAGTGCTGCGATTTGCAGGACGAGCTGCAGTCGCTCTACACGGGCGGCACCGTGCAGCATCTGTACATCGGCGAGCGCATCGAGGACATCGAGACCTGCAAGAACCTGATTCGATCGGTGTTTGCCAAGTACCGCATGCCGTACATCTCGATCACGCCGACGTTCTCGGTCTGCCAGGAGCACGGGTACCTCGCGGGCGAGCACTTCACCTGCCCGGAGTGCGGCAGGCCCGCGGAGGTCTGGTCGCGCGTGGTCGGGTATCTTAGGCCCGTGCAGAACTATAACCCGGGCAAGAAGGAAGAGTACATGATGCGCCAGAAGTTCGTCGTGTGACGGCGGACGCGGCGATGTAAACAAAAGTAAACTGCGGCGGCGTAACCAGGGTACGGCGCCGCGTTTGCCATTGAGGAGGAGGGACGGGAACCATGCGGATCGCGGGCCTGCAGAAAAGCTCGTTTGTCGACTTCCCGGGGAGCCCGTGCGCGGTGGTGTTCACGCCGCGCTGCAACATGAACTGCGCCTACTGCCACAACGCGCACATCCTCTTCGGCAGCCCGAAATTGCTGCCGGAGGACGAGGTACTCGCGTTTTTAAAGAAGCGCGCGGAGCTTCTGACCGCCGTGACGGTGTCCGGCGGCGAACCCACGCTGCAGGGCGATCTTGCGGAGTTTCTGCAAAAGGTCCGTGCGCTCGGCTACCGGACCAAGCTGGATACGAACGGATTAAAGCCCGACGTATTGGCGCGGCTTTTGCGCGACGGCCTGCTCGACTACGTGGCCATGGACATCAAGGCCCCGTTTGCCAAATACGATCTCGTCACGCGCACGAAAAACGACCTGACCGCAATTCAAAAGAGCATCGCGATACTGCGCAGCTCGCGCACGGAGCATGAGTTCCGCACGACGTTCTTCCCGGAGCTGACGGCGGACGACATCGCAGAGGCGAGCCTGCTCGTCAAGGGCACGCAGCGGTACTATCTGCAGCAGTACCGCCCGCGCGACGAAGGCGACCCGCCCGCGCACCCGCCGTCGTATGTCGAGGCGGCCGCCCAAAAGGCGCGCGCGGCCATCGGCGTCTGCACCGTGCGCGGCCTGGGCGACTGGGGCGTCATCCGGCTCTAGCGGGCGAATGGGCCGGTTCGCGTCGGCATAGTCCTGATAAAACCGGCCGGAAACCGTGCGCGGCCTGGGCGACTGGGGCGTCATCCGGCTCTAGCGGGCGAATGGGCCGGTTCGCGTCGGCATAGTCCTGATAAAACCGGCCGGAAACCGCCATGCTAATGGGCATGGAGAATTTTAACTCGCATAACGGCGAATATGTTGTTTTGGCGCGGCGCGGCGGCTTCCTCGAGAACGGCGCCGCGGAGGAGTTCAGCCTGCTCGCGGAGCGCGAGGCGGACTTCATCTACGCGGACGAGGCCGTCATCCGCGACGACGGCTCGACCGAGACCGTCTACAAGCCCGTCTTTTCGCCGCACACGCTGCTGTCCTACAACTACATCGGTTCCCCGATCGCGGTCAAAAGGACGCTGTACGAGAAGCTCGGCGGCGCGGACGAGGCGGACGAAAGCGCGCTGTACGCGTTTACGCTGCGCGCGACGGAGCTCGCCAAGCGGGTCGGGCACGTCCCGCGCGTGCTCTACACGGGCGGTCGCCCGGAGGCGCGCGACGATTCCGGCATCGTGCAGGGCGAACTGAACCGCCGCGGCGTTCGCGCGGAGGCGCTGCCGGGCCTGTTCCGCGGCAGCTGCTGCGTGCGGCCGGGCATGCGGCCAGGCACGAAGGCGGCGGTCGTCGTGCCGTTCACCGGCGACGCCGACGCGCTGCGCTTTACGCTCGAGTCCGTCGAGGCGGTTAGCACATTCCGAGACTATAAGCTATATGTCGTGTACGGCTGCGTAGCCGACGCGCGCGCGCAGCGGTATTTCCAGGCGCTGTCCGAGAACGGCGCGGCGCGCATCCTCCATTACGCCAAGGAGACGAACACGCGCGTGCTCAAGAACGAGGCCGCCGCGGCCGTGCGCGAGGACGCGCTGCTGTTTCTCGAAGCGGGCGTCGTGCTCGCGTCGCACGACGCCGTTGGGCGCATGATGGAGTACGCGTTTCTGCCGCGCGTGGCCACGGTGGGCGCAAAGATTCTGGACCGCGAAAAAAAGCTGCTGCACACGGGCTTCGTGCTGGGCATCGGTGACGAACCGGTTTCGCTGCTTGCCGGGCACGCGGACACGATCGGCTCGGACGCCGTGAACCGCTACGCCAACTGCATCCGCGACGTGACCGCGACGGGCGGCGGCGCGCTGATGATGGAGCGCGCGAAGTTCTTCTCGGCGGGCGGCTTCGACGAAACGATGCCGTCGTGCGCGGACGACGCGGAGCTCGGCCTACGCTGCCGGCGCGCCGGGCTGTACAACGTCTATCAGCCGTACGCGCGCTTCATCCGGCAGGGAAAGGGGGAAGCCTGCCAGGAGGTCAAGGACGGCGAAAGGCGTCTGCTCGACGCGTTCTTTCCGGCGATGGCGGAGGGCGACCCCATGCTCTCGACCAACCCGCTCGCATACAAAAAATTCGCGCCGGCTGCGGAGCCGGCGCAGTAATCCGCCAGAAAACCAGGTTTTTAACGGACTAACCGCTTTTTGCCTCTCGTCCTTCGGACTCCCCGCGCGGCAAAAAGCACGCGGAATCCGCCCTGCGGGCGATCCGCTGTATCGACAAAGCCGACGCGGATTCTATGGGCAAGAGTTGCGGTTCTTAGCAGTCCCAGGGCTTGTTTGACACGCTGACGCGTCGGCTGGGAAGTCGGCGCGGTAATTGGTTTATTTTATTTTTTTTGGTAGATAAACAGATCAATAACAGATAATGCGTTGACTGCGGCGGACCCGCCGAAGACGGCGAAACAAGGAAAGAATGTGGCGGTCCGAGGTTTTACCCATACGCCGCCCCGCGGCGCGGGATTGAGGTGCCGCCTGGCTACCTCACAAAAAACCCTACGAGCAGGCCGAGCAGGAAGCCCGCGCCGACCTGAATGGGCGTGTGGCCGACGAGCTCCTTGAGCTTCTCTTCGTCGGTTAAATCCTTGCCGTCCATATCGAAGAACTCGACGATGTCGTTGATTACCTTGGCCTGCTTGCCGGCCTCAAAGCGCACGCCCATTGCGTCGTGCATCACGACGCTCGCGACGATGCACGTGACGGCAAACTCAAACGAGCCTATACCGTAGCGCAGCAGCGCGGCCATGGACGCGGCCGTCACGGTCGCGGAGTGTCCGCTCGGGAAACCGCCGTCGCCGATTAAACGCGAGGCGTCGAAGCGCCGGTTGACAATCGCGTACAGAGCCGCCTTGAGGATCTGCGCGATCGCCCAGGCGCACAGCCCCGCGACAAGCACCGTGTTGGAAAACAGTTGGCCGAAGAAATTGCCCATTTTTCGTCGTATCCTATCAAAATCAGTCTATTTGGCATTATAGCAAGTTCTCCCGCGGCAGGCAACGGGAAAAGCTTGCCGCCGTTGCGACAACGCCTCCTGAACATAGCGTCGCATTCCCCAGGCCACAATATGCAGGCGGGAGAACTTGTGTTATACTGGATGAAAACACCGGAAAGGAACGCAATCAACCATGGAATTGCTCACAGCAATCGTAGGCGCGGGGCGCATGGGTTCATTTGTTGCCGCTCAGCTTCCCGGCGATGTGAAAAAGCTGGTCATCGATACCGATCTGGCCAAGGCGGAATCCGTCGCGGCGGGTATCGGCGCGGCGGCGGCTTCCGACATGCAGGCGGCGCGCGAGGCGGACGTGATCGTGCTCGTGCTGCCGGCCCCGGCTACAGCCGATGCGGCAAAGGCGGCGGCAAAGGCCGCAAAAAGCGGCGCGCTCGTGCTGAATATGGCCACAAACGGCACCGTCCCGGCCGACGTCAAGGCGCTGCGGCCCGATGTGTCGTTCGTCGACGCCAAGATCATCGGCCACGCGATCTCGATGAAACAGGGCGCGCCCTGCATCGTGGTCGCGGGCACGAAGGACGAGCGGGAGTTTGAAACGATCCGGCACATCCTGCCGGGCTACACGAAGGTCGTGATGGGCGACAGCGACCTTGTGCCGCTGATCAACACGATCGGCTCGACCGAGGGCATCCGCGCGGCCGTGCAATGCAGAAAGCTGCTCAAGCAGTACAGCGTGCCTAAGGAATGGGAGAACGTGGTGATCTACACCGTGTGCGCGGGCACGATGCGCGCGTACGTCGACGACGACCTCGGCGAGTTTGCGCGCTCGCTCGCGGACAAATTCGAGCAGGACTGAGCAGGGGACGGCCGCCCGGCGACCGGAACCCGGACAAACGAGCGGCCCGGCCGCCGTCCCACCGATGGGGCGATGCGCCGGGCCGCGATTTTCGCGATAGAGGCTGCCGCGCCGGCAGATCCGTCGATAAAATGTCCAAACCCGAGCTAATTGACGAAACGGGCCCGCGTTTTGCCGCCGCTATACAATTTTTTGTGTCGTTCGTTTGAAAGACCGCATACCAGCAAAGCAACAGCCCTTCATTTTACCCGCGCCGCGCTTTTTTGCGCTGCTTTTGCGCAGGAACCGCAGCATGGACGTTTTTTGTGTTACTCTTTGAAAGACCGCATACTAGCAAAGCGACGGACTTTCATTTTACCCGCGCCGCGCTTTTTTGCGCGGCTTTTGCGCAGGAACCGCAG
>CAZIRB010000007.1:0-2318 GCA_964541695.1 uncultured Oscillospiraceae bacterium | reverse complement strand
CTTTCATTTTACCCGCGCCGCGCTTTTTTGCGCGGCTTTTGCGCAGGAACCGCAGCGGACCGGTCAAGCGACCGGCTTGCCGCATTTGCCGCAGAATTTCGCGCCCGTAGGGATCTCGGCCGCGCATTCCGTGCAGTAGCGCATCTCGCGGACCGGGATCTCCTCGCTGCTGCGCTCGGCCGCCGGCTCCGCGTCGGGCTCCGGCTTTGCCGCGTTGCCCGCCTTGATGCTGTCGATCTGCGCCTGCATCTCGTCGATGTTGCGGTGGCGCGCGTCGATGTCCGCTAGGAGCCCTGCGACGGCGTCGTCGAGGGACGCGCCCTCTTTGTGGCGGTCGTAGTAGTATTCGCCGAGCTTTTTCATGCTCTCGGCGATGGCGGTCCGCTCGTTGCCGATTTTGGCGGAGAGCTTTGTGGTTTCCACGATGTCGCTCGTCTTGTCGCCAATGTTCTTGGCGATGTCGTTCAGTTTTTCAAAAAATGCCATGTTGAAAAATCTCCTTTGCGTTTTTTAAAAATGCGGGACTGTAAAAAGGGGATGATCAAACGCTCGTAATCCGCGCGGTGTCTATGTGCGCGGCTTTCGGCTGCGCATGATGACGTACTTGTTGATCGGGTACTGGATCAAAAACGACAGCGTCATGTTGAGGCACTTGGCGAGCAGATCGCCCGCGACCTGGCCGAGCGGGGCGCGGAACGCGCGCATCAGCACGCCGCAGAAAAAGACCTGGAACAGCCAGACGGCGACGACCATGACCGCGTACATGGCAAAGCTCGCGGCGATGTTGTTGGTCGCGTGGAACGTTTTTTTGCGCTGCGCAAAAAAGTTGAAGGCCTGCGCCGCGGCGTACGAGAGCGCGGTGGCAAGGAAGCCGCCCAGACCGCCGCCGTCGACGCCGTAATGCAGAATCCACCAGTGGAACGGGATACTCTTCTGCGGTGCGAACACAAGGAAATTGAGCAGCGCGAACGTGCCGAACTCGATCACCGACGCAAGACCAGAGACGAGGGCGTATTTGACAAACTGCCGGAGGTTCCCTTGCTTAAAGCCGCCTTCCATAGCAGCATCATATCGCCAAACGGCGGCCGCGTCAACATGGAGTTCTTTTCCAGAAGGCGCCCTAAAAACGGACCGAAGAACGGGCGCGGGAACGCGCGGCGCGCCGCCGGCGGGCGGTAAAATCCCGCGGGCGGCACTTTGGGAGCACATGCCCAAGGGCGGGGCGCCGTCCGCCTTTTTGCGATTCGCGAAGCCGCGCGGGAAAATCCGCCCCCCATTTTTCGCAACAAAGTCCTTGACACCGATTCGAAAAATCGGTATCATATTCGATGCAACCGCGCCCAGTTCGTCTAGTGGCCTAGGACGCCGCCCTCTCACGGCGGTGACAGGGGTTCGACTCCCCTACTGGGTACCAAATCAAACACCATCTATTGATAAACTATGTTTATCTGATAGGTGGTTTTTGTTTTGCCCGAAAGTGCAGTATTTGAGGCACTTTCGGACTTTGTGCTTTTTGCCTTGTAGCAATAGTTGGTTGTTTTGAAATAGGCACTTTTAGAGGATACTTGACCTGAACCGTGGTGGTTTTCCGCTATGAGGGCTTTCAAATCGTTAAAATTGAAACCCCCTTTTAGGGTCAGGGGTGTGCATAATTTAACGATTTCATTTGGACAAAAAAACAGCCAACCCGAAGGTGAGCCGTGAAACAGCCGATTAGAGAATAAAACTTAGTTGTAAATTGATTATTTTACCGCAGGCAATCGTGTGAAGTGCTTCGTTGCTTGCGGTTTTTGTTTTTTCTTAGAGGGATTGACAAATCTATTTCAATCTGATATTATTACGGTAGGCGTAATACGCAAGGCGTAGTAACGGTAAACGTAGCATTTGAATTTTGGAGGTGCATCATGAACGAAAAAGAGGAGTTACGAAAGCTTATGCCGTTAACAGAAACTTCTTTTTATGTGCTGATATCTTTACTGGAACCACTTCATGGGTATGGAATCATGCAAAAGGTTGAGAAATTAAGTAATGGACGTATTATATTCGGACCCGGTACGCTTTATGGAGCCATCAATAATCTACAGTCAATAGGTTTGATTTCTTTGCATGGTGAAACCGCTTCCAATGAGAGAAAAAAGACATATTTAGTCACAGACAAAGGAAGAGGGTTGATCAATCTTGAAATCGAAAGATTAAAAGAAACGGTAAAAAACGCTGAAATGCTCATTGATAACTCAAATAATAATGTATAACGAAGTATATAATTTTGAAAGGAAGGTATTTATATGAATAAGCTATTAAAACGGTGTTTCAGGCTG
>CAZIRB010000006.1:50686-54512 GCA_964541695.1 uncultured Oscillospiraceae bacterium | reverse complement strand
CGCGTCATGACCTTGCCGACGAGCGAGTCGGAGATTTCCTTCAGCAGCAGGGGCCGCGCCGCGACCGCCGCCATCGACATGCGGCAGGACGCGATTTTGTCGCCCTCGCGGGAGAACACCGCGCAGACGCTGAGCTTGGCGATGTCGGACTTGATGCGCGCAAGCTTGTGGTACGCCGCGCCCGTGTTGGCATTCGGTTTCGGGAGCGTGATCTCGGTGAGCAGCTCATCCTCACGGATGACGGACACGCCGGGGGCCACAAAGAACGCGTCGGCCTTGACGGAGCGCTTGCCGCCCTTCTTGCTCTCGAGCGTGACGCTGCCGTCGTAGCAGAGCACCGGGCCGACCGCGTCCGCGACGGGCGAGGCGTTGCAGAAGTTGCCGCCGAGCGTGGCCATGTTGCGCACGGAGATCGAGGCCATGGCATGGAACGCCTCGTACAGCGCGGCGTAGTTCTTCTGAAGAGTCGCGTCCTTCTCAAGCACGGCGATCTTCTCGGCCGCGCGGATGGTCAGGCCGGAAGCGTCGCTTACAAGGCCAAACAGCTCCGGAATGGCGTTGATATCGAGCATGATGTCCATATTGACCGGCGCGCCGACCTTGAGCTTGACGACGAGGTCCGTGCCGCCCGCGAACACCTTGACGTTCTTTTTTTCGGCAAGGATGTCGAGCGCCTCGGAGAGCGTCTTCGGCTTGACGTAGTCGAATTCGGCCATCAGTAATCTTGTGTTCATTTGCCAGCCTCCTGTTCCTTTTGCTTGATCGCGGCGCGCACGACCTCGGGCGTCAGCGGCAGTTTATAAAAGCGGATGCCGATGGCGTTGTAGACCGCGTTGGCGACGGCGGCCTGCACGCTGGCCAGCGCCGCTTCGCCGATGCCCTTAGCGCCGTACGGGCCGGTGGGCTCGTAGGTGTGGCAGATTTCCACCGTCACGTCCTTGATCGCCGTCGTCTCGGTCGAGGTCGGCGTCTTGTAGTCCACGAGCAGGCCGGCGTTCTTGTAGGCGCCCGTCTTCTCGTCGAGATCGAGTTTCTCGTATACGGTGTAGCCAAAGCCCCGGTTAAACGAACCGACAAGCTGGCCTTTGACGAGGTCCGGGTTCATCGCCACGCCGCAGTCCGCGTACATCAAAACGCGCGGCACCGTGATCACGCCGGTCTCGGTATCGACCTCGACCTCGACGAAGTGCGTCGTAAAGCACGGCGGGCAGTTCTTCTGGCGGTAGCTGTCGGCGTACTGGATCGTGCCCCAGCTCATGACCTGCGCCCTTTTCGCGATGGCGCCGACCGTCATGCTCTTAGCTGGGTATCCTTTTACCTGCACGCGCGCCTGGTGCGCCTCGTGATCCATGACGACCTCAAGGTTGTAGGGGTGTTCATCCATCATGCGACCCGCAAACTCCAGCAGCCGTTCCTTAACCTTCATGGCGACGTGGTAGACCGCGCCGCCGCCGCAGTACACGCCGCGCGTGGCGTGCGTGCACACGTCGTAGCCGGTGTTCATCGTGTCCGCGGGCGAGAGGCCGACCATGTCGTACGGGATGCGCAGCGCCTCGGAGACGATCTTGCGCAGCGCGTCCCAGGTGCCGCCGCCGTGGTCGGTGACGGGCGTGACGAGATCGCACGAGCCGTCCTCGTTGATCTTGATCATGCAGCTGCTGTAGTCGATGACCTCGCCTTCCTTGGGGCCGCCGGTGCCGGAGCAATGGAAGCCGCGCGCCAGGCCCACGCCGCGGCGCTTCGTGCCGGTCTTATGCGCGGGCGCGACCTTGTTGTCGAAATCGAAGGCTTTGCGCCCGAGCACGAGGCTCTCCTCGACGCCGCAGCTCTTGATGATCGAGCGGATCGTCGGGCCCTGGCCCCAGAACTCGTCGCCGATGCCGCGGTAGTTCTTGAGCCTAAAGTCGACGGGCGAGAAGCCCATCTCCTCGGCGATGATGTCGATCATGCTTTCGACGGCGAAGTTGACCTGCGGGTTGCCGTAGCCCTGCATCGCGCAGCAGGGGGTCTTGTTCGTATAGACCGCGGTGCCGTTGAAGCGGATGTTGCCCTCATAGCGGTACAGCGAGGCGAACCAGCCCGCGACGCAGCCGAGGTACGGCAGCGGCTGCACCTGGTGCGCGCCGAAGTCGACGAGCGCGGTGACGTGCGCGGCCGTGATCAAAGCGTCGTTCGTCACGCCGATCTTGACGTGGAACTTGGTCGGGTATTTATTGTGGCTGTAGAAGTCCTCCTCGCGCGAGGAGATCAGCTTCACGGGCTTTCTGGCTTTTACGGCGAGGCAGGCGCAGATCGGGACGACCGTGTTGACCTGAATCGACGAGCCGAACGCGCCGCCGAACGCAAGCTTCTTGACGTTGATCTTGCTCAGCGGCATGCCGAGGATCCGGCCGAGCAGCTGCCGCGTGCCGTGTATGGACTGTGTGGTCGCCCAGACCGTCAGCGAGCCGTCCGATTCCGGCTTGCAGACCGAGCCCTTCGTCTCGAGCTGCGCGTGATAGACGCGGCCGAGCTCGAAGTCGCGCTCGAATATGCGGTCCGCTTTCGCAAAGCCGCCGTCGCAGTCGCCCTCGTCGATATTGCGGACGACGCCGACGTTGTTCTTGACCTCGACCTTCTTGTCGCCAAGATAGATCGACTCGTACAGCTGCGGCGCGCCGTCCTTCATGGCTTCCTCGGGGTCGTACACGGCCGGGAGGACTTTGTACTCGACCTTGAGCGCCGCGACGGCCTTGAACGCGAGCTCCTCGGTCTCCGCGGCGACCGCGGCGATGGGTTCGCCGACGTGGCGGGCTTTCTTGGGCAGCACGGTGCGGTCCCGGTAGGTATGCTCCGGCACGGACACGCTGCGCTCGTTGTACACGACGGGATTGATGTCCTCGTACGTCAGCACGACGGCGCCGAGCTTCTCGGCCTCCGTCTTGTCGATCGAGAGGATCTCGGCGTGCGGGTGCGGGCTCCTGAGCACCGCGCCGTACAGCATGCCGGGAAGAATGACGTCCGAAGGGTACTGCATCGTGCCGGTAACCTTGGCAAAGCCGTCGCTCCGCGGCGTGTTGACGCCGATGACGCTGTCAAACGTTTTCTCCAACAGTATTTCACTCCTTTTTGTACAGATGGCCGGATATACGAGTACACATTGTATCTGACGGAATCATTATACCATAGCATTACGGCAATTCGGCGCGCTTTGACCATAAAATATCGTGATTGAATCGAACGCGCACATCATAAAAACCATTGATAAACAGGCGCTTTTTTGGGCTTTGACCGTTATTTTTCCAAGCGAATAATGGTCGGGTTTTCGGAATAAAAAAGGCCCCATGCGGCAAAGCATGGAGCCTCATACAAATGCAGGTTATGCGCCCGCCGGCGTCTTTTCCACCACGTCCGCGGCCTTTGCGGCGCACATGGGGGTCCGCCTCGTCACGCCGCAGTAGTTGCGCACGCGCTTGGGTATAATGCCGTTGGGCCGCACGATCAGCATGGTCACGAGGATCAGGCCGTAGACGAGCTGCTGGAAGTCGGCAAAGTCGCGCAGCTTCTCGCTGATGATCGTGAGCAGGAACGCGCCCACGATGATGCCGATCGAGTTGTCCATGCCGCCGAGTATCACCATGCAGATCAGCATCAGCGATTTTGAGAAGTTGTAGCTGCTCGGCCCGGCGTAGGAGTCGAGGCCGACGAACAGCGAGCCGGCCAGGCCGCAGAACATGCCGCCGATCACGAACGCGAACAGCTTCTGCCGCGGCACGTGCACGCCGAGGCAGTTGGCGGCGATCTCGTCCTGCGAGATGGCGTTGAGCGACAGCCCCGCGCGCGAATG
>CAZIRB010000006.1:18480-50586 GCA_964541695.1 uncultured Oscillospiraceae bacterium | reverse complement strand
AGGTAGTAGCCCTTCGTCTTGAGCGTCGGCAGGCCGATCACAAAGCCGAACGCGCCGGCCACGACGACGCCCAGCAGCAGTCCAAGCCACGGCGAAGCGTTGAACTTCGTCGTGCAGATGGCAACGGAGTACGCGCCGATGCCCATGAAGGCCGCGGGCGCAAAGTTCGTCATGTCGGTCGAGCCCATCTGGAAGTTGAGGCCCAGGCACGCGATGCTGTAGATCACCGCCATCGTGGCGATGTGGCCGATGTAGTTGTTGTTCGTCAGGCTGATCGGCACGGCGGCGGCGAGCACAACGCCCGATATGATCGCCGCTTTCTTCTGCGCGGAGTAGGCGTCGAACAGCGCGTTGACGACGCCGTAGCGGTCGAGCGCGAGCATGGCGATCACAACCGCGACCATCAGCCCGAGGCTGATTGCAAACTCCGCAATCAGGATCTCGCGCACGAGCACGGCGATGACGAGATTGCTCAGCACGACGGCCCAGGGGGAGTTCAGCTTTTTCAACGACGGTTTCATAGAAAATCCCCCTTACACCTTCTCGACGGATTTCTCGCCGATGATGCCTTCCGGCCGGAACACGATGAACAGGATCACGACCAGGAACGCGATGATGTTCTGGTACTGCGTGCCGCCCGGGATGTACCCGGCCGTGAACACCTCGACGAAGCCGAGCAGCATGCCGCCGATCACGGCGCCCCAGGTGTTCTTGAGGCCCCCGACCACGGCGGCGGAGAAGCCCTTGCTGCCGTACATCGCGCCGCCGTCGAAACGGATGATGGTCTGGTAGCTCGAGAGCAAAAAGCCCCCGACGGAAAGCAGGATACCGCCGATGACGAACGTCGCGGTGATCGTCCTTTTGACGTTGACGCCGGTCATGAGCGCGAGCTCTTTATTCTGCGAAATGGCCTGCATCGAGAGGCCGATTTTCGTTTTATTCAAAAACAGGAACAGCGCGACCAAGATCACGAGCGTGACCGCGATGATGATCAGGTTGCGCTCGTCGGTCGAGCCGTTGGGCGCGAGCAGGTTCGGCATGGCCTGCGGGTTCCGTCCGCCGACGACGCTGATGGGGTCGGCGACCTTCGTTACATTGGCCGCGACGCCGTTGACGACGGGCTGGAAGATCAGGCCGAGCACCTCCTTGATCACGACGCCGAGCGCGATCGTGGACAGAAGCGGCATGAGCGTGGAGGACCGTTCAAACGGCTTGATGGAGAAATGGTACGCGATCAGCCCGAGCCCGGCGCAGAGCGCGGCGGCGATGGCGAGCATGACGAACACCGCGAGCAGGGCGGGCATGGTCTGGATCGCGCCCGCGCAATACAGGATCGTGTACGCGCCGATGATGGAGAACCCGCCGAATATCGCGATGTCGCCGCAGCAAAACACGACGACGTCCAGCACGCCGAAGAACAGGCAGTAGCCGATCGCGACGAGCGTGTACGTGCATCCCATCAAAATCGCGCTGACAAGAAGGCTTATGAACATTTCCATAGGCTGTGACGGCTCCTTTCATCATGGAGGCAGACAGGGGGGCGCACGCCCCCGGACGGTTTCATAAAAGCCCCGTTTGGGCTGGAAAGTCCGCGTGTCCCGCGCCCGCGGGCGCGGGACACGCGTGGTCGGTTGCTCAGGAGCGCGGCTTATTTGCCGGGGAACTTGCGCGCGCCGGTGGCGTACTCGGAGTCGTCATAGACGACCCACTTGCCGTCCTGCACGACGTTGAGGAAGGCGGCGACAAGCGTCGTCTGGCCGATCTCGTTGAACGTGGTCGTGCCCATGATGCCCGTGAACGTGCCGTCCTTGATCGCGTCGCGCATGGCTTCCGGCGTGACGTCGCTGCCGCAGGTCTTGAGCGCCTGGAGCAGGATCAGGGCCGCCTCGTAGGCGTAGGGGGTGTAGGCGCCGACCGGCTCGGCAAAGCCCGCGGCCTCGTAGTCGGCGATGAACTTGTTGCCCGCGTCGGTGCTGGTCAGCACGATGCCGGGCTTGACGACGAGCGCGCCCTCGGCGGCTTCGGCCGGGATCTTGAGGAAGTCGTCGGAGTAGTTGCCGGAGATGCCGCAGAACAGGGCGTTGACGCCCTCCTCATGCAGCTGCTGCTTGAGGATGGAGCCCTCGGTCACGACGCCGCCCCAGTAGACGCAGTCCGCGCCGGTGTCCTTAATCTTGGTGATGATGGCGCGGAAGTCGACCGTGCCCTCCTGCACCTTCTCGACGCCGAGCGCTTGCATGCCGCGCGCGGCCAGCTCCGCGGTGAACGCGGACACGTTGCCCTCGCCGTACGAGGTCACGTCGGAGACGATGAAGACGTTCTTGTAGCCCATGTCGTCCAGGACCGCCTTGGCCAGCGGCACGTTCTCCTGCACGTCGGTCGGCGCGGAGCGCGTGATCCACGGATAGTTCTCCGCGCTGGTCAGGCTCTCACGGATCGCACCCCAGATCAAAAACGGGATTTCGTTCTCTTTAAACACCGGGATGGTCGCCTCGGCTACGCCGGAATTCCAGTGGCCGGTCGCGGCGACAACGGTGTTGTCGGCGACGATCTTCTGCGCGCCTGCAACGCCGACAGTGGCGTCGCTCTGGTCGTCGATGATGATCGTCTTGATCTCATACGGGTATTCGCCGGACGCGTTCGCCTGGTCGATGGCCAGCTGGAACGCGTTGCGCGCCGCGGCGCCTTCCGCCGCGTTCGGTCCGGTGATCGGGGAGAGGAAGCCGAGCGTAACCACCTCGGGTCCGGTATATTCGGCTGCCGCTTCGGGCGCGGCGGTTGCTTCCGCAGGGGCTGCGGCCTCGGCCGGAGCTTCCGCGGCGGGCTTCGGCGTGCAGCCGGCAAACAGCGCGGCGACCATCATCAGGGACATGATGAACGCGATCCAACGGGTTGTTTTCATGTTGCTTTCCTCCTTGTTTATTTGCTATTTGCCCCCTAAAAAAGGGACAAACCATAGCCTACATGACGGGGTTTTCGAGATATTCGCTGCTCTTGAGCGCGTCCGGGTCGCCGGAGAATATGATCTGGCCCTTCTGGATGATGTAGCCAAAGTGCGAGACGGACAGCGCCTTTTTGGCGTTCTGCTCGACCAGCATGATGGAGATCTTCTCGTTCTGGTTGAGCCTTTTGACAATGCGGAATACCTCGTCGACCACGATCGGCGCGAGGCCGAGCGACGGCTCGTCCATGATCAAAAGCGCGGGCTTATTGATGACCGCGCGGGCGATGGCGAGCATCGTGCGCTCGCCGCCGGACAGCGTTCCGGCCTTTTGCTTGAGCCGCGCCTTGAGCACGGGGAACGAGGCGTAGATCTCCTCGAGCCGCTCGGCGAGAAGCTTCGGGTCGTCGATGTTGTACGCGCCGAGCCGCAGGTTAGTCTCCACGCTCATCTTTGAGAACGTGCCGGTGGCGGCGGAGGCGACCTGTATGCCCGCGGCGATCCGCTTGTGCGTCGGCCAATTGGTGATGTCCTGACCCTTAAAAAGCATGCTGCCCTGGTCCGCCTTGACCATGCCGAGGATCGCCTTGACCAGCGTGCTCTTGCCCGCGCCGTTGGCGCCGAGCACACAGCACACGCTGCCCTCGTGCAGCTCGACGGAGACGTTCATCAGCATCGGGATGCGGCCGTAGGACGTGTACAGGCCGGAAACGTTCAATAGCCTCGCTTGTTCTTCCATGCTCACTCGTCCTCCCCCCCGATGTACGCGTCGATCACGTTCTGGTCGCTCACGATCTCCTGATAGGTGCCCTCGGCGATCTTCATGCCCGCGTTGAACACGACGATGCGCTCCGGCACGCGCTCCATGACCTTCATGTCGTGCTCGATGATGATGATGGCGATGTCCCGGAGCTTCTCCTTGATCATCTTGATCTCGTCCATCATCGTCATGGTCTCGTCGTCGTTGAGGCCGGCGGTCGGCTCGTCGAGCAAAAGCACCTTTGGGCAGCTCAACAGCGCGCGCGTGATCTCGATGCGCCTGCGGTCGATGTGCGGGATGTTCTTGGCCAGGTCGTACCTGCGGTCGACCAGCGCGGGGTTAAAATAGCAGAGCATCTCGAGGCCCCGGTCGAGGCAGTCGTAGATCTCGTTGTTGACTTTTTTGGGCCGGAACAGGGTATCGAACAGGGTGTGCTTTTCGGACGTGTAGGTGCCCATGAGCAGGTTGTCCGCGACGGAGAGGTTCCAGCAGAGGCGGCTGGATTGGTACGTGCGCGAAATGCCCTTTTGAAATATCTGATAGGGCTTGAGGTTTGTGATGCGCTCCCCGCCGAGGTACGTCTCGCCGCGCGTGGCCGAGTAGATGCCGCTCACAATGTTGAGGAACGTCGTCTTCCCGGAGCCGTTCGGGCCGATCAGGCCGACGATTTGCCGCGGCTCGATGGAAAAGTCCACGTCGCTGACCGCCCAGAGTCCGCCGAAGTTGATGGATAGGGCCTTGGTTTCCAGCAATGCCATATATGCGATGCCTCCTCGTACTGTTCCGCTAAAAAGCTTGTACCTGACTTCCGGTTCTGTCGATATATGTGCGATTCCGAAGAGAATTTGTAGTCCGGTGCACAAAAAATTCGTACTAATGTTATCATAGAATACGAGTCGGAACAACATGCAATTGTTGCAAACGTATAAAAAACCGTGATATGTGAATTCCGATATACAAAGCTGCGTTTATATATAATCCTGGAAAGCGCTGGAAACGCCGCCGCCAATCCGCCACAAAACCCACAAAAAGGACGGCCGCGGCGCAATATTCGCGCCGCGGCCGAAGCAAACCCGCGGTTTGCAGCCTTGGTTTCCTTTATTTAATGGGGCGGATGAAGCGGCCGCCGGGGCTGCCGACGATCTCGCCGTCCTTTGCGGTAGTCCTGCCGCGCAGGATCGTCATAACGGGCTTGCCGGTCAACCGCATGCCGTCGTAGGGCGAGAGTTTCGTGCGCGAGTGCATGCTCTCCTGCGAGAACGTGTAGCTCTTGTCCATGTCGATGAGCACGAGGTCCGCGTCCGTGCCGACGGCGAGCGAGCCTTTCTCGGGGTACAGGCCGTACATGCGCGCGGGCGCTTCGGAGAGCACGCGGCAGAAGTCGTTGATCGTAAGCTTGCCGCGGCTGACCGCGTCGAGCAGCACGAGCGGCATGGTCTCGATCGCCGCCATGCCCGCGGGCGCCTTCCAAAGGTCGAGCCTCTTCTCCTCGGGCGTGTGCGGCGCATGGTCGGAGCACACATGCGAGAGCGTGCCGTCGAGAAGGCCCGCCCACAGCTTGTCCTGGTCCTCCTGCGTGCGCACGGGCGGGTAGCCCTTGATGATCGAGCCCAGGCGCTCGGCGTCCTTGTCGGTTAAAGCAAGGTAGTGCGGGCAGGTCTCGCCGGTCACGTGCACGCCGTCCTCCTGCGCCCTGCGGATCAGCGCCACGCCGTCGCCGGCGGCCAGGTGCAGGATGTGCAGATGCGTGCCGAGCGCCTTGGCGATGAGGATCGCGGTCTCGATGATCGTGGTCTCGGAGACGGGCGGCCGCGCGCGCAGCATCGCCGCGTAGCTCGTGTCGCCGGTGGCCGTGACCTCGGCGGTCAGGAGCTTGATGATGTCGAAGTTTTCGGCGTGGATGGCGACCTGCTTGCCGGTCTTTGCGACCTCACGGAAGATCTTGTACACCTGGCCCTGGTCGAGCGGCGCGATGACGTCCTCCATGCCTTCCTTATAGTTATAGATCAATTGGTAGCTCTTTGCGTCGATCGCGTAGCCCCAGAAGAACTTGAAGCCCACTACGCCCGCCTCGGCAAGCGCCGGAAGCTGATCGTTGTTCAGCTCGCCGAGGCACAGGCCCCATACGCCGAAATCGACGTGCGCCTTGGGCGTGATGCACGCGATGAGCTCGCGCATGCGTTCGACGTTGTACACGGCCGGGTTGCAGTTGGGCATCTCGAGTATCGTCGTGACGCCGCCGCACGCGCCCGCCATCGAGGAGTGGAAGAAATCCTCCTTGTGGTGCGCGCCGCAGGCGCCGTCGCGCGAGTGCACGTGCGAGTCGATCAGGCCCGGCAGCACGTATTTGCCCGCGGCGTCGGTCTCCTCGGCCGCGGTCACGGGTACATGGCAGTCGGTGATCGCCGCGATCTTGCCGTCCTTAATGCAGACGTTGGCCTTGCGCGTTTCGGTCGGCGTGACGAGCAGGCCGTTTTTGATGACGCGGTCAAATTCCATGTTTCATACCCCTTTTCTTGCTATGCCAAAGCGGGCATGACGCTCGCCATGCCCGCCGGTGCTATGTTTTTTTGTTTACGCCCTGCCGGTGACGAGGCCGAGCAACGCCATGCGCAGGTACATGCCGTTGTGCGCCTGGCGGAAGTAGGCCGCGCCCTCGTAGGAGTCGACGTCGGTCGAGATCTCGTCCACGCGCGGGAGGGGATGCAGGATCGTGATGCCCTTCTTGGCGCGGCTGATCAACGCGCGGTCGACGATGTAGCAGCCCTTGCAGCGGTCGTAGGACTCCTGGTCCGGGAAGCGCTCGCGCTGCACGCGCGTGACGTACACAAAGTCCGATACGGCAAGGGCGGCCTCGACGTCCGTGGTCTCGGTGATGTCGCCGCCGCGCTCGCGCAGCTCCTTGGTGATCTCGTCGGGCATCCTGAGCTCGTCCGGCGAGCAGAATATCATCTTGTTGCCGAGCTGCTGCATAAAGTAGCCCAGCGAGTGCACCGTGCGGCCGTACTTGAGGTCGCCGAGGAACGTGATGGTCTGGCCGCCGATGTGGCCCTTCTCCTTGCGCATCGTGTAGATATCGAGCAGCGCCTGCGTCGGATGCTGGCCCGCGCCGTCGCCGCCGTTGATGACGGGATGGACAGCGATGTCGGCCGCGACGTTGGCCGCGCCCTTCTCGGGATGCCGCATGACGATCGCGTCGACATAGCCGTCGACGGTGCTGATCGTGTCCTGCAGCGTCTCGCCCTTGGCCTGCGAGGAGGCCTTGGCGTCCGCCATGGAGATGCACTTTGCGCCCGTGCGGTTGATCGCGGACTCGAACGAGAGGCGCGTGCGCGTGGACGGCTCGAAGAACAGGGAAGCGACCACCATGCCCTCGAGGTCGCGGATGACCTCGCCCTCCTTGACGCGCTTTTCGTACTGCGCGGCGGTGTTCATGATCGTGTCGAGCTGCTGGTTTGTAAACTGGTAGCCGTTGAGGATGTCCAGGCCCTTAAACTCCGAATTCATATGGTTAACCTCCTCTATGATGTTCACGCGGGTTATGCGAGCGTCGTGCCGGCCTTGCCGCCGAGCGCCTCGAGCGCCTTGTCCAGCGACGTGATGATGGCTTTGCGGCCTTTCTTGCTCTCGACGAACTTGACCGCGGCCTCGATCTTGGGCAGCATCGATCCCGGCGCGAAATGTCCCTCCGCGATGTACTGCTTCGCCTCGGCGACGCTCAATGTGTCGAGGTCCTTCTGGTCCGGCTTATTGTAGCGGATGCTGACCTTCTCGACGGCGGTCAGTATCACGAGCGCGTCCGCGTCGAGGTCCTCGGCGAGCTTCTCGCTGGCCAGGTCCTTGTCGATGACGGCCGCCGTACCCTCGATGTCGCCCGCGGCGTTGCGGACGACCGGTATGCCGCCGCCGCCGACGGTCACGACGATGAAGCCGTTGTCCACGAGGCACTTGACCGCGTCGAGCTCGATGATCTCGGTGGGCAGCGGGGAGGCGACGACCCTTCTCCAGCCGCGGCCCGCGTCCTCCTTCATGACGTAGCCCTTCTCGGCCGCGATCCGCTTAGCCTCCTCCTCGGAATAGAACGGGCCGATCGGCTTGGAGGGGTTCTTAAACTTCGGGTCGTTCTGGTCGACGACGACCTGCGTGACCACGGTGACGACCTCTTTTTTAGTGCCGCGCTTTTTGAGCACCTTGGACAATCCCTGCTGGATGTGGTAGCCGATCATGCCCTGGCTCATGGCGCCGCAGACGTCGAACGGCATGGCGGGCGAGACCGGGACGGCGTACTCGTTCTGCAGAACGATGCGGCCGACCTGCGGCCCGTTGCCGTGCGCGATGACGACCTGATAGCCGCTTTCGATAATTTTTGCGATGTACTCCGACGTTTTCTCGACCACTTCGAGCTGAGCTTCCGCGGTTGCGGGCTGGCCGGCCTCCTGGAGTGCGTTGCCGCCCAATGCGATAACGAGCTTCTTCACTTGTTCAGTACTCCTTGATAGTTATTTCACAGGCTCATATTGAAATCGATGCTAGGCTAAATTATATCTGCGGCGTTTCGCCATTGTCAATCGCAATCGGTTCAAAAAGGCCCGAAAAGCGCCGTAAAACGGGCGTTTTTCGGGCCATATGAAGAAATGCAATGCAATTCTTATTCCGATAAACGGGCGTTATAGCTCCGCCGGCCTCGGCGTCTCGGCAAAGTGGGCGTGCTGCAGCACAAAGTCGCGGAAACGCATCACGAGCGGGGAGAGCGAGCGCTTCTTTGCGTAGACAAAATAGAACGCGTGGTGGAAGTCGTAGTCCTCAACGGGCAGCACCTTTAAAAAGCCCGCCTTGACCTTGTCCTCGATCGATATCTGCGAGACGAGCGACAGCCCCAGCCCCGCCTTGACGCAGAGCATGATCATCTCGTTGTTGTCCATGTACGAGAGGATCTTGGCGGGCTTGCCGAGATGCGCGAACGCCCGGTAAGCCGTGTCGAACGCCTGCCGCGTGCCGGAGCCGTCCTTGCGCAGAAGCAGCGGCTCGTCGAGCAGCCGCTCGAACGTGATCGACGTCATGCGGTTGAATGGCGGGAGGTTCGGCGCGATCACGACGAGCTCGTCGTCGGCGACCTTCTCGTAGACGATGTTGCGGTTGTCGGGCTCCGCGCCCACAAAGCCGAAGTCGAGGTCGCCGGATACGATCAGGTTCGTGACCTCGCCGGAGCTTAGATAGTGCAGGTTGAACGTCACGTCCGGGTACAGCCGGTGGAAGCCGGTCAGGATGTCCGGCATGATGTACTGCCCCGGCACGGAGCTGGTCGCGATCTGCAGCATGCCGTCGATCTTGCCCTGGTATTTTTCGAGGTTGAGCAGGGCGTTCTCGCGCTGGTTCAATATCTCCTGCGCGGAGATGTAGAACTGCTGCCCCGCGGGCGTGAGCTCCGTCTTGCGGTTGTTGCGCTCGAACAGCGTGATGCCGAGCTCTTTCTCGAGCTTGGAGATGTGGTTGCTCAGCGCGGGCTGCGTCAAAAACAGCTTCTCCGACGCTTTGCTGAAGCTCTTCACCTTTGCGATGGTGACGAACGATTCCAGTTCTTTAAAATCCATAGCGCGGCACCCCGGCAATTCCCTGGTCGAAAGTGTGCATAAGCAAACCGAAGCGAAAACTGTTATAAATATTATAGACAATTTTCGAAAATAGTGTTTATACTTCTGCGAGAATAACGGTAAAAACCTGTGGGACGTTGACTTTTTTATCGAAATTGCATACGATAAGCATGTTCTGCCGGCGGGCGCGCGCTGCGCGCTCTTTTGCCTGGGCGGACCCGGCGGAGCCGGTTTTACCTTCCGGCGCGGGCCGGGATTCGGAATGAACAGATCACAGACAGGGGATGAACCATGGAATTGCACGAGAGCGTCGCCGCGCTGCTGGACGAGTGTATCCGCACGCGGCGTGCGCTGCACCGCATTCCCGAGACCGGGTTTACGGAGTATGAGACGCAGGCGTTCGTCGAGGCCGCTTTGCGGGACTGCGCGCCGGACCGGATCGAGCGCGTCGCGGGTACGGGCGTCAAGGCCGTGTACTACGCAAAGGAGCCGCGCTCGACGATCGCGTTCCGCGCGGACATGGACGCGCTCAACGTCGCCGAGCAGAAGCGCACGGCCTACCGCTCGACCCACGAGGGCAGGATGCACGCGTGCGGCCACGACGGGCATATGGCGATGCTTCTGATGCTGGCAAAGCTTCTTTACGCGCACAGGGACGAGCTCCTTGACAACGTCGTGCTGCTGTTCCAGCCCGCGGAGGAGGGGGCCGGCGGCGCCGCGCGCATGGTCGCCGAGGGCGCGCTGAAAAACCCGGACGTGGACCGCGTCTACGGCATGCACGTCTGGCCGACCGTGCCGAAGGGCAGGATCGCCGTGCGCTGGGGCCCGATGATGGCGCAGACCTGCGAGTTCGACGTGATCGTGCACGGCAAGAGCGCGCACGGCGCGATGCCGCAGCTCGGCGTGGATGCGGTCGTGATTGCGGCGGAGCTGATCACGATGGTGCAGACGGCCATCACGCGAAACGTCGATCCGCACCAGGACACGCTGCTCACGATCGGCAAGATCGAGGGCGGCAGAGCGCGCAACGTGATCGCGGACAAGGTTACGATGTACGGCACATTGCGCGCGTTCTCGAGCACGGTGTTTGCCGACCTGATCGCGCGCATCGAGCACATGGCGCGCGGGCTGCAGCTGGCCACCGGCGCGAAGATCGAGTTCCGCAAGCTGATGCACTACCCGTGCGTGAACAACCCGCGGCCGCTCGTCGAGGATTTCTACACGCTCGTCGACAAGGACGCGGACACGGTCATTGCGGACCCCGTGATGACCGGCGAGGATTTTGCGTTCTATCAGGGGCAGGTGCCGGGGCTGTTTTTGTTTCTCGGCGTCGGCGACGAAAAGCATTGTGCGCCGCTGCACAACGGAAAGTTTGATTTTGACGAGAGCGCGCTGCTCACCGGCGTGGAGATCTATCGGCGCGTGCTCGGTCTGTGCAAATGAGGGGGTAAGCGTATGGCGGAGATATTCGAGACCATCATGATGGTGCTGTTCGGCCTGTCCTGGCCGTTCAATATCGTAAAATCGTACCGTTCGCGCACGGCGGCGGGCAAAAGCCTAATGTTCGAGCTGTTGCTTTGGACGGGCTATGTGTTCGGCATCGCAAGCAAATTCCTGCGTGGGAAGCTGACCTACGTCGTGGTCTTCTACACGATCAACCTGCTGTTTGTGACGACGGACATCGTGCTGTATCTGCGCAACAAGCGCCTCGACGAGGCAAAAAAAGCCGCCGCCGCGGAGTAAGCGGAGTCGGCGGCGTACGATAAAAGTGTTGCTTTCGTGAAGGGGGACGTTGAGGGCTCTGCCACAGTTCGCAATGGTCGCACACGCCCTTTTGGGCCTGCGCTTCCTTGCTTACTGGGCCTGCGCTTCGCTTCATCCGCCACAGGCGGCGCTCAGCTTCGGCCCCTCAAACACCCGCCAAAGGGACAAGCCCCACAGTTCGCAATGGTCGCGCACGCCCTTTTGGGCCTGCGCTCCCTTGCTCACTGGGCCTACGTCTCGCTTTATCCGCCACAGGCGGCGCTCGGCTGCGGCCCCCTTTGGATCCCTTTCTGTTCTACAAATGCCTGATTAAACACCTATCGCATCTTTTGCTTCTTTTCTTTAAGAAAAGAAGCGGGGGTGCGGGGGCGGAGCCTCCGCACGCGTCCCCTATTTCTTCCGTACCGGCATAACGATCCTGGTCAAAAGCTCGTCCTGGGGGAATTCCGGCCCGTTGAGGTAGCATTCGTATACGATATTGGTGGCCGCAAAGCCGTTTTTATCGATCCAGTCGGTCATCTCCTCATAGACGGGGGCCATCGCGGCATAGGGGCCGCGGTGGATGCAGGAGACCGTCGGACCGGCGGGTATGCGGCTCGGCTGCACGCTGCCCTTGGCAGGCAGGGCCGCGGGCACCGGGAAGCCGATCTCCACGTCGAGGTTCTGCATATCGAGGTTGTGATAGCACACAAACGGCACGCCCGCGGCCAGTTCGCCGAGCTCCGCGAGGTATTGGGCGATCAGCCCGTAGCTTTGACCGATGACCTGCGGCAGGTCCTGCACGGCGGCGTGCGTGCGGACCACCAGGGTCGGCTGCGACATCTCCTGCATCAGCATAATATCCGTTACTCTCGGCATGGGAACGCCTCCTAACAAAATTATTAGATTTGAGCCAAAATAAAAAAACGGAGTGAGACGTCTTAGGGACAAAACGGGCGGAGGCCGGAACGCGCCCAACCTCCGCCGACATGCATCCGGCCCGCGCCGCGCGATCGAACGACCGCGCCCGCGCCGGCGGGTTGGATTAGTACTGCAGCACGCGCGGCAGGGCGTTGGCCTGCTTGATCCAGTCCGCGACCTGCGCTTCGGTGGGCAGCCGGCGCACGAGCGCCTTCTTCTCGTTGATCTCAACCATCTTCTGATAGAGATTCGCGGCGTTGCGGTTGGCGAGCTCCGGCACCGTATCGACGCCGGAAGCCTCCAAGAGCTCCGCGTATTCGCCGCCGATGCCGTTGATGCGCGCCAGGTCGGCGTGGTTTGCCCACTTGAGAATCAGCTTCTCGCTGATGTCGGACTTTTCGGCCAGATCGGCACGGCCCTTCTTGGTGGCGCAGGCCTCCAGCAGCGCTTCCATGGACTTGATCCCGACGGCTTCAAGCTTGGCCTCGTAGATCTCCCCGATGCCTTCGATGATGCTGAGTTTCGACATGTTCGCGACTCCTTTCGAATTTTCAATAAACAAGAATCGATCCTGAAATTATTCTCTATTATACCAAATAACGGCGCGCTGTGACAACAATAAATCTCACAGCGCGATCCAGTACCGCTCGAGTATCTCGTCGTCGCGCTCGCAATACACGGTGCTTTCGTATACGCCGCCGTTTTTTAAAATCGTTCTCCGGCTGCCCTCGTTGTCCGCGGCGCAGGTGATGAGCACGCGGTCGAGGCCGTGCGCGCGGCAGACGGCGAGGCAGTCGGCGAGCATGCGAGCGGCGTAGCCTTTTTTCCGCTCGCCCGGCCGCACGGAGTAGCCGATGTGGCCGCCGTAGCGCTCGAGAAAATCGTTGAAATAGTGCCGGAACTGGATCATGCCGACGATCTTGCCGTCCGATTCGCGCACATAGGCGAACTGCTCCGACTCGACCAAGTTTTCCGGCACGTTGGCGCGGTCCTCAAATTGGCGGTTGATTTCGAGCCACTCGGCGGCGGATTCCATGCGCCGCAGCGGCCCGGTGCCGTCCATCGAGCTACCCGTGTCGAGCATTTCGCGGCGGTAGGCCCAAATTTCCGCTTCCAGCGTAGAATCGGGCTTGACCAACCTACAAATATCCATACCGGCCTCCTTTGCCGTCCGCGCGTCGCGGGTCAGCGTTTCATAACTGTTTCAAAAAAGGTCCGCGGCCGTCTGCGCCAACATGCCGCGGCTACGCGTTTGAAAGTTGTTAAAAACGGTCTTTCGGCAACCTGCGCCCGCTTAACCCGGCTCCTATTATCGGTCGCGGTAGCGCTCGGAGACGTGCGACGCGTCGCAGAACGGCTTGTTCTGCGACCGGCCGCAGCGGCAGAGCGTGACACGGTTGCGCGTCTCGTACAGCGTGCCGTCGGCCGACTCGATCGGGATCCCGCCCTTGACGAACAGCGCGGAGCTTACCTCCTCCTCCTCGTCCTGCAGCACGTCGATCGAAGGCTTGAGCGCGGGCTCGTACGGCGTGCCGTCCTTGGCGACGGCCGTCAGCCGGCCGGCGGGGCAGTCCGACGCGGCGCGCACGGCTTCCTCGCAGGCGTACGGCGTGGTCGAGTTTGCGGCCAGGTCCCAAGCGTTGCCGCTGTCGCGGTGGCAGAAGCGCGCGTAGGCGCAGCGGCTGTCGTCGAGCAGATCGACGCCCGGGCCCGGGAGAAGCGCGGCGCGGTCAAGATAGTCCGCGCGGGAGGCGGTCTCCGTACCGCGAAAACCCGTCTTTGTGTGCGCGCCGTCGCAGAACGGCGCCTGCCGCGATCGGCCGCAGCGGCAGAGCACATAGGTCTCGGCTTGCGGGAGCGCGCGGCCCGGCTTGTACACGTACCCGTCGCCGTCGGGGACGATGATTTGTTCGGCGAGCGGCACGCCGCCGGTCACAAGATACGGGCCGCCTTTCATGATCTTGATTTTGTATTTGATCGGTTGCTTGTTCATGGAAGGTTCCTTTCCGGTTCCGTATTTTTGCCGATGTTTTGCAATATCTCCCGATAGCGCAGCGTGGCGAGTTCGCTCGGCGCTCCCTTTTTGCAGAACGCGAACGCGGCCAGCTTCGGGTTCGGGCGCTCCACGACGACGCGGCCGTTTTCGAGCTTGGATTCCAGCGCGGACAGCGCCTCAAGGAAGCGCGGGTCCGTCTTCGCGGCGTCGTAGAACGAGAGTACATATATATAGAAGAAAAGGTTATACGTGGAAAACGGGTAGGCGACCTGCATAAACAGCGTGCCGATGCCGTAATGGCAGGGGCCGAGCGGCGCTCTCGTCGTCCAGTGCGCAAGCAGGAACTCGACCGCGCGGTCGAGCGCGGCGCTCTGATTCCGGCACGGCGTGAACCGGAACGCGTCGAGCGCCGACAGCGTCGGGCCGGGGTTGGAAAACGCCGTCTCCGGCCCCCTGCCGAACGAATACTTTTTGCACTGCCAGCCGCCGTCGAAGTGCTGGATTGCGAGCAGGTGCTCGAACGTCCTGGCCAGCCGCGGGTCATCGGAGTACCCGAGATGGCACAGCGTCCTTGCGGCGCCGATTGTTTGGCAGGGATAGATCGCCCCGCCCGGCGTAAGCCGGAACCGGCCGTCCTCGCGCCGGGCGGCAAAGATCAGCTCCGCCGTCCCCCGCAGCACGGGTTCGGACGGGTCCATGCCCAGTTCGCGGAGCAGGTACGCGCTATCGAGCGTCGTAAACGGGCTCCCCTTGATCAGATTGCCGTCCGCGGTCGCCCAATGATCGGCGCCGTGCTGCCGGCGTTTTGACAGGATCGCCTCGATGTCGGCCGCATATGCTTGCCGCATGGAATCCCCTCCGGGTTTTTAAAGTCTGCCATCACTATCTGCCATTATATAGCAAAGCCCGCTCAGATTCAATTTCTGCGCGCGGCATAGGCCCCGCGTCACGTTTCACCCCGCTCTTGACATCGTCCGGCGGGCCGTATACGATCTACAAATGAACCGGCACAAACCCCGGTTATCGAGCCGGGCCGCCCGGCGGCGGAAAGGATGATACCTATGAGCAAACATGTCATTGAGGACGCGCGGCGCTGCCTGCAGTGCAAAAATCCGCGGTGCGCTGTCGGCTGCCCGGTCGCCACGCCGATCCGCGAATCGATCCGGCTGCTTCTCGATAACCGCATCGGTCAGGCGGGGAAGCTGCTGTTCGACAACAACCCGCTTTCGCTCGTCTGTTGCCACGTGTGCCCGCAGGAGAACCAGTGCGAGGGCCACTGCGTGCTCGGCAAGACCGGTTCGCCCGTGCACATCAGCGCGATCGAGCGCTATATCTCCGATTATTTTCTCAGCATCTATAAGCCGCAGAAATCCGACGGCACGAGCGGCCGGATCGCGATCATCGGCTCCGGCCCCGCCGGCATCACGATCGCGTTTGTGCTCGCGGCAAAAAATTATGACGTGACGATATTCGAGGGGAACGACCAGATCGGCGGCGTCATGCGCTATGGCATACCGGAGTTCCGCCTGCCCAAGATCGTCCTCGACCGCCTCAAGGAGACGCTGCTGGCTAGCGGCGTCCGCATCCGGCCCAACACCGTGATCGGCATGAACCTGACCGTGGACGACCTGTTCCGCGACGGATACCGCGCGGTATTCATGGGTACCGGCGTCTGGCGGCCCAACCGGATCAACCTGCCCGGCGAGAGCCTCGGGCATGTGCGCTACGCGATCGAGTACCTCAAGAACCCGGACGTGTACCGGCTCGGCCGGAAGCTGGCGGTGATCGGCGCGGGCAACGTGGCCATGGACGTGGCGCGCACCGCGTTCCGGCACGGCTGCGAGGAGGTCACCATCGTGGTCAATCTGGACGATTCCGGCATCTCCGCGCGGCCCGTCGAGATGGAGTTTGCCAAGATCGACGGCGCGAACATCCTGCTCAAAAAGTCGGCGGTGCGCTTTGTCGACGAGGGCGTGATACTGGCGGACTCCGCAATCCTCGAGGCCGACGGGCAGAAGACGGCCGTCCCGGTCGAGGGCACGGAGGAGCTTTTTCCGGCCGATTCGGTCATCATCGCGGTCGGGCAGGGCCCGCGCGCGGTGATCGTGTCGTCCACCAGCGGCATCGACGTCAGCGAGCGGGGGCTCGTGGTCGTCGACGACTGCGGGCGCACGACGCGCGAGGGGGTGTTCGCGTCCGGCGACGTGGTGACGGGCGCCAAAACCGTCGTCGAGGCGGTCAAGGTCTCGCGCCGCGTCGCGGAAGCCATGGACCAGTATGTGCGGGAGACGTACGGGCAAGGACGGGCGTGACGGGCGTGACGGGGGCGCGTTGGCTGTGACAGGGACGGTCTGGCAGGCACGTATAGGACGTGTCGGTTTGCGGAATTCGTGGGTGCGGCGGGAGCGGCTGGCGCGACTGGTGCGGTTGATGCGGCCGCCGGCGCTTTTGCGATGTGGGCTGAGAACGGAAAAGATGCAAAACTTACGCATAAACATGCACGCATAAACGCAGGGATATTCATGCATATTTATGGATGCGGCTTGAACAGATTCCGGGACGCGGCTTAAACAAGCGGAGCCGGCGCAACTGCGCCGGCTCCGCTTGTTTTCGTTGGTCCTGGCTGCTTTTGCAGTTTAACCCTACGGCTTTGAATGAGGGCAGGGGGAGGAGGGTAAACAACGTCCCAGATCGCTGAACAGCACCCGAACCCCCGCACGCCCACGCCCGCCGCCGCGCAGCCCGCGCTACGCACCTCGTCCATGATGCGCGAGGCGATCCCGATCGCAGCCGTCGCCCCCCGTTTTACCCCGCGTCGCGCACCTCGTCCATGATGCGCGAGGCGATCCCGACCGCGGCCGTCGCTCCTCCGTTTTACCCCGCGTCGCGCACCTCGTCCATGATGCGCGAGGCGATCTCGACCGCGGCCGTGACAAAGCCCGTGCAGACCTTGTGCTGCTCCTCGGGGCTGAGTCCGGAATCCTTGATGAGCGCGTCGCAGGTGAGCGAGCCGAAGCGAGACTCGAACTCGTTCAGGAACGCCTCCACCGCGGAGTTGAGCGGCTCCTTCGGCGCGCCGCGCAGGTGCCGCCCGCAGTATGCGCCGAGCGCCGCGACCGCGCCGGTGACCGCGCCGCAGGCCAGTCCGCGGTGCATGCCGCCGCCGAAACCGCTCATCGACTTCGTCAGCTCCGGCATGTCGGCAAGCTTACCGATGCGCTGCAGAAGCTCCATCGTGCTCTCGGAGCAGGACAGGCCGGTCTTATGGAAAAAGTCGCGCGCAAGCGACGGCACGACGGCGGCTGCCGCCGCCTGCCGCGCGGGGTGCTTTACTAGGTCGCTCGTCACGAGGCTGTAGAAGCGGTACCCACCGGCCAGGTTCCGGCAGTCGAAGCCGCGGCCGGTCAGAATGCGGCAGGCGACATAGCTGCGCATGCCGCTGTGGCAGTAGACGTAAATCGGTTTCCCTTGGGGCAGTTCGCCGACGCGCGCGCGCAGCTCGTGCAGCGGTATATTTATGCATCCGCCGATTGCGCCCCTTGCATATTCATCCTTCGTACGCACGTCGAGCAGCAGAGCGTTTTCGTCCGCCTGCACCGCGGGAACGCCGTCCCAGAAGAACTGGCGCACCAAGCCCTTTCGCGCGTTTTCGATCACATAGCCCGCGATGTTGACCGGGTCCTTAGCGGACGAGAACGGCGGCGCGTAGCAGAGCTCGAGCTCGGTCAGGTCCTCGGCGGTCATGCGCATGCGGACGGCGGTCGCCAGCACGTCCGCGCGCTTGTCCACGCCGGTAAAGCCCACGATCTGCGCGCCCAATATGACGCCGGTTTCGGGGTCGTAGAGCGTCTTGACCGACATGTTCCGCCCGCCGGGGTAGTAGCCCGCGTGCGAAGGGGAGTAGGTGTAGACCTTGCCGCAGGGGATGGACAGGCTGCGCGCGGTGCGCTCGTTGACGCCGGTCGTGGCGACGGTCATGTCGAACAGCTTGAGGATTGCCGAGCCCTGCGCGCCGTCGTAGCGGCTGGCGATGCCGGCGATGTTGTCCGCAGCGATGCGCGCCTGCCGGTTGGCGGGGCCCGCCAGCGGGATCGACGCGGGCAGGCCGGTGACGATGTTTTTCACCTCGGCGGCGTCGCCCACGGCGTAGATGTCCGGGTCGTTCGTGCGCATGTGCTCGTCCGTGATGAGAAAGCCCCTGCCGTTGATGGCCAGCCCCGACATATGCGCAAAGCCGGTCTCGGGCCGCACGCCCAGCGAGAGGACCACCATGTCCGCGGGCAGCGCGCGCGCGCCCGCCAGAACGGTCAGGCCGTCGCCGTCCTTCCGGATGGCGGTCAGCTCCGCGGAAAGCAGCAGCTCGACGCCCTTCTGTTCGAGATAGCCGTGCACCTCGGCGGCCATGTCGCGGTCGAGCGGCGCGATCACCGAATCCGCCAGGTCGATGGCCGTCACGGAGACGCCGGCGGCGATCAAATTTTCCGCCAGCTCCAGTCCCACGTAGCCGCAGCCCGCAATGACGGCGCGCCGCGGCTTGCTGTCCCGGACGAAGGCGTGGATGCGCCGCGTGTCGGGGATGTTGCGCAGCGTGAACACGCGCGGGTCGTCCGCGTTCTCCATGCGCGGGACGATCGGCGACGCGCCGGGGGAGAGCAGCAGCTTATCGTAGGTTTCGTCGTATTCCTTGCCGTCCGCCGTTTTGACATGCACCATATGCGCGGCGCGGTCGATGGCGACGGCCTCGTGGAACACGCGCACGTCCACGTTGTACCGCTCCCGAAAGCTCTCGGGCGTCTGCAGCAGCAGGTCGTCCTCATCCTGGATCACGCCGCCGATATAATACGGCAGGCCGCAGTTGGCAAACGAGATATAGGCGTTTTTTTCCAGCAGCACGATTTCGGCCGTTTCGTCCAGCCTGCGGAGCCGGGCCGCCGCGGTCGCCCCGCCCGCAACGCCCCCTACGATCAATACTTTCATGGCTATTTTCTTCCTTTCGAGTCGAAATGCGGTCGTTCGGAACGGTCAGATGGATGCTGGCTCGATTATAGAGAGCCGGATTTGACAAGTCAAGCCCGAATCGATACAATACAGGGCGATTCCATCGCCCCGGTTGGGCGCGATATCCCGCAAAACCGGCGGCGGAGCGGGGGACTGCCGCGCGCCCGCGCAGCACGAAATTTGTTTCGATTTTTACTCATCCACCCACAAATCCCGGCCTTTTTCAGGGAGGAACGCATGCAAAATCATCGTCTGGCGCTGCAAAAAGTCCGCATACCGGGGCGCGAGGGCGTCTGCGACGTGATCGTCGAGGGCGGCGCGATCGCGCGCGTTGCAGCGGGCGCCGCCGACGGCCGCGCGGACGCGGTGCATTGCGGGGGCAGGCTGCTCCTGCCCGCGTTCGTCGACTGCCACACGCATCTGGACAAGGCGTTTTTGGACGTGCCCGGCGAGGCCGCGGGACTGATGGACGCGGTGCGGCTGACCGCCGCCTATCAAAAAAGTGTTCCGAAGGAGCGCGTCCGCGAGGACGTGCTGCGCCGCGGCGCAAAGGTGCTGGAGCTGGAGATTGCGCACGGCACGGGGCTTGTGCGCAGCCATGTGACCGTCGACGAGATCTGGGGCATGGAGGCGTTTTTCGGCAGCTGCGAGCTAAAGCGCGCGTACCGCGGCCGCGTCGACGTGCAGCTTTCGGTGCCCTTTCATCCGGCGTTTGCCGCGGAATGGGACAAGGCGGCGCGCGCGGGCGAGATCGACTACATCGCGGGGTATCCGTCGATTTCCCGGGACTATCGCGCGGCGGTGGACGCGCTGTTTACATTGGCCGAACAATACGCGCTGCCGCTGGATCTGCACGTCGACGAGTCCGACAGGGCCGATATCTCGTGCTTTTGCTATGTGCTGGAGAAGACGATCGAGACCGGCCTGCAGGGCCGCGTGAACTGCTCGCACGTCACCGCGCTCTCGGCCGTGCCGGACGCGGATGCGGAGCGGGCGATCGAGCTTTGTCAAAAAGCGCGTGTGTCCGTGATCGCGCTGCCGTCGTGCAACATGTACCTGATGGGCCGGGGTGACCGCGGACTTGTCCGCCGCGGCGTTACGCGCGTCGACGAACTGGAACAGGCGGGCGTCAACGTCGCCGCGGCGTCGGACAACATCCGCGACCCGTTCCGGCCCTTCGGCAACGCGGACCTGCTCGAGGAGGCGCTGTTTGCGTGCCAGGTGCTTTCGCGCGGCACGCAAAAAGGCATGTCGAGCGTGCTGAACATGGTTACGATAAACGCGGCCGCGGCTTCCGGCAAAAAAATTTATAGCATCACCGAGGGCGCCCCGGCGGACCTGGTTCTCGTCGACGCGGAGGGCGAAAAGCAAGCGATTATAGGGATTTCTGACAGATTACTGGTGCTAAAAAGCGGCAAAATCGTTTCCGGCGCGTGGTCTTGACAAGCAAAAATCCGGTGTGATATGCTACTCCTGTCTTGAAGCGGGCGTTATTCGAACGTAACGCACCGAAAGAACCTTACCCAGCGTCCCAAATTGGAATGCGGGCCTCGATTCACGCATATTCCAAAGCGAAAACTTTAGAATCAAAAGACTGCCGACGGAGCATCCGGTCGATATTCCGGCATCCTTTTGACAAACGTGACTCGGGAGTGCAAGGTCGTTTTTGCACGGTCCTGGAAAGAAGATCTGTTCTTTAACCGACGGCAACCAAGGCTGCGATGCCCGAGCGGGCGCGTGACGCCTATGCCGTCCGAAGAAGAAGATCTTTTTTTGTTCGATAAAATCGCGTTTTAACCAAAATTTAAGCGATTTTCCTGAGAAATCCAAGAGAAAGAGGGTAAAAACTGAGATGGACAAATCCGTAAAGTTCCTGTTTTTGAGCCAGGAGGACGTGGCGGCAACCGGCGTGCTGGAGGACATCGGCGTGATCATCGACGCCGAGATCACGGCGTATTCGATGTACGACAAGGGCCTTGCCCAGGACCCGGTGGCGCCGCAGATCCACTTCCAAGGCGAGCAGCACGGCAACATCTTCGCGATCCACCCGGCCTTCATCGGCGGCGACGTCAACATCGCCGGCATGAAGCTCGGCGCGCGCGCGCCGCACAACCGCGAGCGCGGCCTGCCCTCGATCACGTCGCTCGTCGAGATCATCAATCCGGATACCGGCCACCCGTTCTGCATCGCGGACGGTACGCTCATGACCGCCTACCGGACCGGCGCGACTACCGCCGTGGGCGCGAAGTACTTTGCGCGGCCGGAGTCCGAGGTCGTCGGCCTCGTCGGCGCGAGCGTCATGGGAAGGCCGCAGATCATGGCCATCTGCAGCGTGCTCAAGAACATCAAGGAGATCCGCCTTTTCGATATCAACCGCGCCAAGTCCGAGGCCTTCGTGGCCGAGATGGAGCCCATCATCGGCAAGAAGATCACGATCGTCGACAGCGCCGAACAGTCCTTAAAGGACGCGGACGTCATCGCGCCGACCACGCTGGTCGCCGTCGCGGACGCCTACATCAAGCCCGAGTGGATCAAGCCCGGCGCGTACTGCAGCAACATCTCCGACAACGACTACACGTTCGACGCGGTCAAAAAGATGGACAAGATCTGCATCGACAGCGAGAAGCAGTTCGGCATCCCCGTAACGCTCGGCACGATGGTCGAGAAGGGCCTGCTCAAGAAAGAGAACACCTGCAAGATCGGCGCGGTCATCAACGGCAAGGTTCCGGGCCGCGAGAACGACAAAGAAATCTGCATGTTCAGCTCGATCGGCATGGGCATCACCGACCTGATCGTGACGAACAGCATCTATAACGCGGCCAGGGCCAAGGGCCTCGGCACCGAGATGGCGCTGTGGAACAACCCGAAGTGGGTCTGAGCGCGCGCTTTTTACAATTCGGAAAGGGGATATGACCATGGGTGAATTGCTCTACGAGGTCCGCGCGCCGAAGACGCTGATGGAGATGTCCTGGCCCGAGGTGGAGGCGCTGCTGAAAAAGACGGACATCGCGTTCGTCTCGACGGGCGCGTGCGAGCAGCACGGGCCGCATCTGCCGCTCGGCACCGATACGATACAGAGCACCGAGACGCTCCGGTACGCGCACGACATCTTGCTCGCCGACTACGGCGTGGAGAGCCTGATCGCGCCGACGATCCCCTGGGGCATCTGCCCGGGCGCGATGTGCTATCCGGGCTCGATCACGCTGCGGCCTTCGACGCTGATCGCGGTGCTCGAGGACGTCTGCGAGGGGCTGTACCACCACGGGTTTCGCAACATCATCCTGTTCCTCGGCCACGACGAGAACTACGCTTCGTCCATGGTCGCGGCGCAGAACGTGACGAACCGGCACGCCGACTGCAAGGTCGTGGTGCTCAACCCCATGCCCGCGCTCAAGGCCAGCGAGCGCGCGAGCCTGAAGCTCGACAAAGCGCCGCGGCCGGACGGGCATGCCGGCGCGGGCGAGACCTCGCGCGCGCTCTGCCTGTACCCGAACCTCGTCAACATGGCCGCCGTGCGCGACGACGTGCCGCGCCCCGCGCCCAAGGGCGAGCCGCTATTGGGCGGCGAACCGCCGCTGCTCGGCGGCGGCGTGTACAACCCCGCCGCGGAGGGCCGCAGCTACGACTACGCCGCGGGCGACCCCGGCCAGACGGGCGACCCGCGGCTCGCGACCCCGGAGGCCGGCGTCAAGGCCTATACGGCCATGGGCAAGGTCGTGGCGCAGATTGCGTACAAGCTGTTTGTCGAACAAAAATAGCCCACCAACACCGGGCCCCGCCGCGTCAATTGCGCTTTGCCGGCGCGGCGGGGCAAACCGGTGCAAACCGTTCCCCGCATGACGAACTGAACCGGCTAAAAAACCGTGTAAAGGCAAGGTAAGCAATGCAGGAATCTCTACGGCGGATGGATGGAATCGCAAAGGTGACGGGCCGGCTCATGTTCTCCTCGGACATGCGTCTCCCGGGCATGCTGCACGCCGTGCCCGTGCTGTCCGACCAGGCGCACGCCAGAATCCTGTATGTCGACGATTCCGCCGCGCTTGACGTGCCCGGCTGCGTGCGCGTCTACACCGGCGAGGACGTGCCGAACAACCGGATCGGGTTCTATCACGACCATCCGGTGATCTGCGACGACAAGGTCCGCTTCTACGGCGACATCGTCGCGGTCGTCGCGGCGGAGACGCTCGAGGCGGCCGAGCGGGCCGCGCGGCTTGTGCAGGTCGTATACGAGCCGCTGCCGCTGATCGAGACGACGGAGCAGGCGCTGTCCATGGAGCGCGGCAAGGTGCACGATCAGATGCGGGACAACATCTGCCATCAAATCCACTATCAGAACGGCGACGTCGAACAGGCTTTCTCACAGTGCGCTTATATTGTTGAAAACGAATATACGTTCCCCGCGCTGGACCATTGCTTTTTGGAGACCGAGTGCGGCATCTCGTCGCTCGAGGGCGGCAAGCTCGTCATCCGCGCCGGGAGTCAGAATATCTTCTACGACCGCAGCCAGATCGCCGAGGGGCTGGACATTCCGGAGGATCAGGTGGTCGTCGTGGCTCCGTACACAGGCGGCGCGTTCGGCGGCAAGGGCGACATCAGCGTGCAGTGTTTAATCGGCCTCGTCACGCTGGACACCGGCCGCCCGTGCAAGATGCACTTCACGCGCGAGCAGCGCTTCGTCAACGGCGTCAAGCGCCACCCGGGCAAGATCCGCATGAAGACCGGCATCGATGCGGACGGCGTTCTGCTTGCGCACACGGTGGACACGGTGCTGGACTCCGGCGCGTACACGGTGTTTGGCAACGTGGTGCTCGAGATCACGACCGAGTGCTGCGCGGGGCCCTACCGCATCCCGAACATCCGCGTCGACGCGTATAACGTCTATACGAACAACGGCTCGAACGGCGCGTTCCGCGGCTTCGGCGCGGCGCAGGGTTGCTTCGCGCTCGAGGGACAATTGAACGCGCTCTCCCGCGCAAGCGGCATCGACGCGATCGAGCTAAGGCTGAAAAACTGCCTGAAAAAGGGCGAGCGCTCCGCTATGGGGCACGTGCTGCTGTCCGACCCGCGCATGTACGAGACGCTGACCGCCGCGGCAAGCGACCCGCTTTGGACGGGCCGCGCGGCGCAGAAGAAACGCAAAGGAGACGTGTTCTCCGGCGTGGGCTTTGCGTGCGGCATGAAGGGCTACGGCATCGGCACCAACGGCGCGCCGGACTACGGCTTTGCGCAGGCGGCAATCACGCGGGACGGCGGGATCAAGCTGACCGTCGGCTGCATCGAGATGGGGCAGGGGGCGTTTACGGCGCTGGCCGCAATGCTGGCAGAGACGCTGCGCGTTCCGTATGAGGAGATCGGGTTTTTGAACCTGACCGATTCGGCCTTCACCGAGGAGACCGGCGCGACCGCGTCGTCGCGCGTGACCTACGCCGTCGGGCGCGCGGTGTCCGCCGCGGGCGAGCAGCTTCTGGACGCGCTGCGCGAGCTTGCGGCCTCGCAGCGCGGCGCGAAGCCGGAGGAAGCAGTGCATACGGCCGGCGGCTTTTCGGTGCGCGGCGAAATGCTGGCGTTTTCGGAGATCGCCCGCCGCCACGGCGCGGACGTCGTGCGCCGCGCGCGCGTGCGCACGGCCTATTCCGAGCTGGAGGCCGACGGGGGCCTTGGGCATCCGCACGTGCTGTACAGCTCCAACGCGCAGATTGCGCACGTCGACGTCGACACAGCGACCGGCCTTGCGTACGTCGACGAGATGCGCGTGTACGTCGACGTCGGCCGCTGTATGAACCGCAGTTCGGTCGAGGGGCAGAGCGAGGGCGGCGTCGTGATGGGCGTTTCGTACGCGCTGCTCGAGAAGATCGAGCGAAAGGCCGGGAAGCCGCTGAACACCTCGTTCTCCAACTACGTCATCCCCACGGCGCTGGACGCGCCGGCGGTTATACAGAACAACATCCTGGAGTTTCCGGAGCCCACGCAGCCGTTCGGGGCAAAAGGCATGGCGGAGAACGCGACGGTGCCGACCGCGCCGGCCGTCGTGGACGCGATCAATTGCGCGCTAAATGCAAATATTACGGAGCTGCCCGTTTCGCCGGAGGCGATCGTCGCCCTCACGCTCGGCAGGGACGCGCCGTCGATAGAAAAGTAACGCGAACGAATGGAGGAGATTTTCTTGATCAACACGGTTCCAAAGATCCAGATACAGGACGTCCCGCTCCGGGTGCTCGGTATCTGCGGCAGTCCGCGCGCCAAGAGCAACTCCAAGATCCTGCTGGATCTTGCGCTCGAAGGCGCCCTGGAGACCGGCAACGTCGAGGTGGAGACCTACCTATTTAATAAAAAACAGATCGCCGCCTGCACAGCCTGCAACGCCTACTGCATCAAGAACAAGGAATGCGTCCATAAGGACGGGTTCGCCGAGTTTGCGGAGAAATGGCTGCGCGCGGACGCGATCATCTGGTCGATGCCGGTGTACACGATGTCCGGCCCGGCGCTTGTGCGCGCGGCGATGGACCGGCTCGGCGAGGTATTCCTCGGCAACCGGATCGAGCAGCTGCAGGCCGGCGGCACGCTGCCGCACTTTATGAAGGCCTGCGGCGCGATCGCGCAGGGCAGCAGCCGCTTCGGCAACCAGGAGATCGTGCTCGAGGGCATGATCGACCACTTCGTGCTGATGGACTGCATCCCGGTCTGCGCGGACATGCCGCATTCCCACACGGGCGTGGCCGGCCACATTGTCGACAAGACCGAGCCGAACGACAACGAGGGCTTGCTCACCGAGAGCCGCATGCTCGGCCGCCGCGTGGCGGAGGTCGGAAAGCTCCTTAAGCTCGGCAAGCTCGCCATCGCGGACTCGCTTAGCGACGACTATTTCTGCGCGCCCGACAGCTTTGCCAATACGCAAAGACCGGAGGTGGACTAACATGGCGCTGACGAACCGGGATATGGTAAACGTGCTCAAAACCGAGGACGTAAAGGTCAACATCCTCGTGCTCAACTGCAGCCCGAAGGCAAAGAGCAACTCGCAGGTGCCCATGGACGCCGCCATCGCCGAGATCCAGAAGATCCCCGGCGCGAACGTGGATACCTTCTATTTTGCGGGCAAGAAGCTGGAGTTCTGCCGCCACTGCCTGAACTACTGCAACGAGCATCTGTCCTGCATGTACAAGGACGATTTCCTCGAGTTTAAGGAGAAATGGCTCTGGGCGGACGGCATCGTCTGGGTCAGCCCGGTGTACCACATGGGCCCGCCGGCCAAGGCGCGCTCGGTGCTGGACCGGTTGAGCGAGGTGGAGTTCCACACCGTCCACAAAAGGAACCTCAAGGAGGGCTGCGGCTACGTGTACCCGAAGTTCTCCAAGGCGGTGGGCGCAATCGTCCACGGCGCGACGCGCTACGGCGGCCAGGAGATGACGATCCAGTATTTCGTCAACCACTCGGTGCTTCTGGATTGCTTCCCGGTGTCCGGCGACATGCCGGAGTGCTACCTCGGCGCGGCGGGACACTCGCCGAACCGCGAGGCGCTCGAGAACGATGCGTCGTTCCTCAAGTCCGCGGCCTCGGTCGGCAGGCGCGTGACGGAGACGGCCAAGATCATCAAGGCCGCGCTGATGCTTACCTGTGACAGCATGCCGGAGAACTGGTTCCCCTCCAAGGAAACGATGGGCGCGATGGATAAAGACGGCTTCATTGCGCGCATGAATCATGATGAATAGCAACATGTAAAAGGAGAGACGACGATGTACAAGCCCAACGACGTAACGGTCAAAATCCTTGGCGTGTCCGGCAGCCCGCGGAAGGGCCTGACAGATCATCTGACCAAAATCGCCCTGGAGGAGGCCGAGAAGGTCCCCGGTGTGACGACAGAGTTTTTGCCGCTGCACACCAAGGACATCAAGCACTGCATCCAGTGCGAGGCCTGCCTCAAGCTTACCCCGGGCGAAAAATACGAGCATTACTGCAAGCCCTTCCACGACGACATGGACGAGCTGATGAAGCTGTGGCTCTCCGCGGACGGCTATATCGTGGCCTCGCCGGTCTACGACATGAACGTCACGCCCATGCTGAACATCTTCTTCAACCGCTTCCGTCCGCTGTGGCGCGTCTACCGCGGCATCCACCAGAACAAGGTCGGCGGCTCGATCGCCATCGGCGGCACGCGGCACGGCGGCCAGGAGACCACCGTGGCCATGATCAACAACTTCTTCCTCGTCAACGAGATCCTGCCCACGGGCGGTCCGGCCGGCAACTATTGCGGCGCGTGCGTCTGGTCGTCCGACAAGCTCCCCAAAGAGTTCGACGACCCGATCGGCGTCGAGCGCGTCAAGGGCGTCGGCCGCCGCGTGGCCGAGGTCGCCAAGATCCTCAAGGCCGGCCGCGAGATCGTCGGCGATTCCCGCCCGGAGTGGGAGATATAGATCGAATCGTCGTCCCGGCGGATCGGGGGGATCCGCCATCCCATACGAGTAGTCGCTGCATGAAGATTCCCAGGTAGCATGACTGCATTCGGCATCTAGGCCTATGCATAAAAAGAAAATGCGAAAGGAAAAAAAACATGAAAAAACGACTCATCATCATGACAATCGTGCTCGGCATGATATTCAGCCTTGCCTGCACGACGGCGCCCGCCACAACCACGCCCGCTGCGGAGCCGACGGCGGCCCCCGCGGCGGCGACCGAAGCGCCCGCGGTGACGGAAGCTCCCGCCCCGGCGGAAGAGCCCTATAAGGTAGCCCTGCTCCTGCCCGGCCTCATCAGCGACGCCGGCTGGAACGCCAGCGGATACTACGGCTCTATCTATCTCAACGAGAACGTGGAGAACGTTCAGGCCGACTACATTGAGAACGTCAATACGACGAACTGCGAAGCGACCATCCGCGACTACTGCGAGCGCGGGTACAACATGATCGTCGGCCTGAGCTTCGACCAGGGCGACTATCTGATGAAGGTCGCGCCGGAGTATCCGGAGGTCGCGTTCATCTGGTCGTCCGGCTACAAGACCATGGACAACCTCGCCACCCTGAATCCCCCCTATCAGGAGTCCGCGTACCTTTGCGGCATGATCGCCGCCAAGATGACGAAGACGAACACGATCGGCTTCATCTCCGCAATGGACAACGCCTCCATGATCACCGCGCTCGAAGGCTATAAGGAGGGCGCGCGCTCGGTCAACCCCGACATCGACGTCAAGTATGCCTGGACCGGCTCCTGGTCCGACATCGAGCTCGGCATGCAGACCGCTCTGGCGCAGTTTGAGCAGGGCGTCGACGTGATCATGGGCCGCGGCGACGGCCTCGCGCTGGGCTGCTTCCAGGCCTGCATCGACAAGGGCGTCTATTGCTTCGGCGACGTGTCCGACCAGAACTCCATCGCGCCCGACCTCGTGCTCACGAGCACCATCATCAACATCGGCGTGTACATCGAGCACATCATCAACGACGTGCGCGCGGGCCAGTTCACCGGCAAGGCGTATTCGCTCGGCATGCCGGACGGCGTGTGCGACATCAGCGATTTCCACGGGCTGGTTCCCGACGAGATCGCGACCGAAGTGATGGCGGTCCGGGATCAGATCATCTCCGGCCAGCTCGTGATCGAGCCCAAGACCGAGATCTCCGAGTAAACAATGCGGAACAGCGGTTAAATCGCATTTGATTTAGCCCTTCGCAAAGACCCGGTATGCCGCCGTCGTGATGTCCGGCGGCATACCGGGCAACCGGGAGCACGGATTAAGCGTTTAGGTGGTAGTTTCGTATGAGCAACGATTGTATCGTCAGGGTGGAAAACCTGACAAAAAGGTTCGGGACAAACGTCGCGAACAACAATATCACATTGGACATTCACAGCCGGCAGGTGCATGCTCTGCTTGGCGAGAACGGCTCCGGCAAGAGCACGATGATGAAGATCCTGTACGGGCTGTACAGACCGACGTCCGGGAATATCTACGTGCGCGGCGAGCGGGTGGAGTTTACGTCCCCCAAGCAGGCCATCGCGCACGGCATCTGCATGATACACCAGCATTTCATGCTCGTTCCGCAGATGACGGTGCTGGAAAACATCATTGCGGGCGATTCGCGCAATCAATCGGTGATCGACTATAAGCGGCAGAAGGAGAAGGTCCTCGAGATTGCGGGTACCTACGGCCTCGAGATCGATCCGAACGCCTATATCTATCAGCTGTCCGTCGGCCAGCAGCAGCGCGTCGAGATCATCAAGGCGCTGTACCGCGGCGCGGAGATCATGATTTTGGACGAACCCACCTCGGTTCTGACCAAGCAGGAGACGACGGACTTGCTGCGCGTCCTGCGGGTTATGGTGGACAAGGGGAAGACGGTCATATTTATCACGCATAAGCTCGAGGAGGTCCTCGAGTTTGCGGATGTATGCTCCATCCTCAGGGCCGGGCGGTTGATCGATACGGTATGCATCCGGGACACGGATAAGATACAGCTTTCGCGGATGATGATCGGGCGCGACGTCGTGTTCCGCCTCCAGAAAAACGAGGTTGAGCTCAGCCGCGACAACGTGCTGGACCTGGAGAACATCAGCCTGTACAACGAGTACGGCCGCAAGGTGCTCGACGAGGTTTCGCTGCATATCCGCGCGGGCGAGATACTGGGCATCGCGGGCGTGGACGGCAACGGACAGACGGAACTGTCGGAGGTCGTCACCGGCATGCGCCGCGGCAGCGGCCGCATCCTGCTCGGCGGCAGGGACGTTTCCAAGAGCTCCGTGGCGCAGCGCATCCGCGCTGGGATGAGCTTCGTTCCTTCCGAACGAAACGGCGTCGGCGCGATCGGCCAGCTGTCGATTTGCGACAACGTGATTTTGCGCGACTTCAACAGGCCGCCGTACGCGAGGGGCTTCCTCATGAAAAAGCGCGAGGCGGCGGCACAGGCGGAGCGGCTCCGCAAGGAATACAACATCAAGCTGGCCAACGTCGACATGCGCGCGGAGCTGCTTTCCGGCGGCAATTTACAGCGCGTGATCCTCGCGCGCGAGCTAAACCGCAACCCCAAGGTGATGGTCTGCGTGCAGCCGACGCGCGGGCTGGACGTAGGCGCGATCGAGCACGTGCACAGCTGCATCCTGGCCACGCGCTCCTACGGCACGGGCGTGCTTTTAATCTCCACGGAGATGGAGGAAATCCGCATGCTGTCCGACAGGATCGCCGTGATATTCAGAGGAAAGATCATGGACATTGTCAAAAACGACGATACGCTGGATCTAGACCGCATCGGCCTTTTGATGGCCGGCGTACAGCCGGAGGAGGGAACCTGCCATGCGGAAAACTGACGGCAACTATCGCTATAGGAGCGTACTCGAGAACGTCAGCGTGCTGACCATGACGCTGCTGCTCTCGGCCATTACTTGCAGCTTTTTGCTTATTCTGTACAAGGCCGACCTGGGCGAGGCCTACGGCGCGCTGTTCCGCGGCGCGTTCGGCTCGAAGTACAACATCAGCGAGACGCTCTCGCGCGCCGCGCCGCTGCTCTTGGTTGCGCTGGGCTTTTCCGTCGCCTCGCGGGCGAGCATGTTCAACATCGGCGGCGAGGGCCAGATGTACGCCGGCGCGTTCGGCGCGGCGATTCTGGCGCTGTTTTTGCCCGCGGGCACACCGAAGCTGATCGCCGTCGTGCTGATCATCCTGTCCGGCTTCATCTGCGGCATGCTCTGGGTGCTGCCGGTCGCGTATCTTAAGACCAGGTTCGGCGTGTCCGAGGTCGTTATGACGGTCATGCTCAACGAGGTCGCGGCGGGCATCGTCTCGTGGCTCGTCAGCTCGCCGCTGCGGGACCCGGAGTCCCCGCTGCACCAGAGCAAAATGTTCACCGAGAACTGGCAGCTCTCGCAGTTGATCAAGGGCACGAAGATACACGTCGGTATCGCGGTCGCGTTCGCGCTGATATTCGTCGTGTGGTTCCTCGTGCGCAAGACGACCTACGGGTACCGCGTCACGGCGGTGGGCTTAAGCGGCAAGGCGGCGACCTACGCGGGCATGCCGGTGTCGATGATCATGATCAGCGCGATGCTGATCTCCGGCGGCTTTGCCGGCATCGCGGGCGCGTTTGAGGCGACCGGCATCCACTATCGCATGATCGAGACCGTGACGGGCAACTACGGCTACGCGGCCATCGTGATCTCGCACCTGGGCAAGCGCAACCCGTTCGCCATCGCCGTGGCGGCCATCGCGTTCGCCGCGCTGACGGTCGGCGCGGACGCCATGCAGCGCACGGTCGGCACGCCCAGCGTGCTCTCGTCGCTGATACAGGGTGTGACGGTGTTCTTCTGGATCATCAGCGGGTACGTGTACAAGCGCGTCCGTAAATACCTGGACGACAGGGCGGCGGCAAACGGCCGGAGCCTGGACGCGGAATGCGCCGGGCAGTAAGAGAGGTACATGGATATGCGTGAAGTGCTAACGATCGACTTTATCACGGGTCTGCTCTCGGGCAGCTACGCCCTGGCCATCCCGCTGCTGCTCGCCACGCTCGGCGAGGTGTTCGTGGAGCGCTCGGGCCTTCTGAACATGGGCATCGAGGGCATGATCCTGCTCGGCTGCTTTGCGGCTTTCATGGGCGCGCTGTACAGCGGCAGCGCCTACGTCGGATTGCTTGTCGCCGTCGCGCTCGGCGTGGCCGTGGGGCTGTTTATGGGGCTGATCACGCTCAAGATGCACGCCAACCAGGCCATCACGGGCGTGGTGTTCAACTTCTTTGCCATAGGCGCCACGGGATTCTTCAACCGCTATATCGTCGGCGTGACGCTCGTGCCGACGAAGGTGCAGATGCTCGCCAAGCTCGCCATCCCGGTTTTGTCCGACATCCCGATCGTCGGGTTCCTGTTCAACCAGAACATGCTCGCCTACGCGGCTATTTTGATGGTGCCGCTCGCCAACTTCGTGCTGTTCCGGACGAATTTCGGACTCAAGATCCGCGCCGTCGGCGGCAACGCGCTGGCCGCGGACACGATGGGCATCGACGTGATCAAGCTCCGCTACGCCATGTGGGCGCTCGGCGCCGCGCTGGCGGGCCTTGCCGGCGCGTACCTGACGCTCAACATGGGCATGTTCTCGGACGGCATGTCGTCCAACCGCGGCTACATTGCCATCGCGCTCGTGGTGTTCGCGCGCTGGAAGCCGTGGAACGCGCTGCTCGGCGCGTTCGTG
>CAZIRB010000006.1:0-18380 GCA_964541695.1 uncultured Oscillospiraceae bacterium | reverse complement strand
GCTCGTGGTGTTCGCGCGCTGGAAGCCGTGGAACGCGCTGCTCGGCGCGTTCGTGGACGCGCTGCAGCTTCGCTTGCAGGCGCTGAGCCTGAACATCCCGTACCAGTTCCTGGTCATGATGCCGTACGTGCTGACGATACTCGTGCTGGTCGTCATCGCGAAGTTCCGCTTTACGAACCCGTCGGTGATCGGCGTGCCGTATGTGCGCGAGGGCAAGGAGCTCGAGTAGCGGTAAAAAAACGTTTGTTTGCCCGGCGGCGGGGTTGCCCGCGGCCCGGGACAGCCAGTATTATATTTATAAAAGGAAGGTACTCCCATGAACCTGTTTGATCTCACCGGCAAAAACGCGTTCGTCATCGGCGCGGGCGGCATCGGCAGCGCCATCGCCAAGGGCCTTGCGTGGCAGGGCGCGCGCATTGTCGTGGCGGACATCGATGAGAAAAACGCGGCAAAAGTCGCCTCCGAGATCCGCGCCGAGGGCGGCAAATGCGACGTGCTCGTCGCGGACATCTCGACAAAAGCCGATGTCGAGGCGATGTTTGCCAGGGTCGACGGCTATTTTGACAGGCTGGACATTCTGATCAACGCGGCCGGCATCGGCGCGTACGCCTCGGCGTTCGACATGACCGAGGATATCTGGCGCGCGGTGCTCGGGCATTTTTTGGACAGCGTGTTCTGGTGCTGCCGCGAGGGCGGCTTGCGCATGGCAAAGACCGGCGGCGGCAAGATCGTCAACATCTGCTCCATGTCCGGCACGACGGTCACGCAGTCCGAGAGCGGCAGCACGGGCAGCCCGTACGCCGCGGCCAAGGCCGGCCTGATCCAGCTGACGAAGGCGCTGGCCGTGGAGTGGATTGGCAAGGGCATATTCGTCAACGGCATCAGCCCGGGCATGGTGCGCACGGCGCTGACGGCCGGTATGTTCGACAACAACCCCAAGGCGGTGGCGGACATGAACGCGCTGATCCCGCTCGGCCGCATCGCGCAGCCGATCGACATCGTCGGCCCGGCGATATTCCTCTCGTCCGCCGCGTCGGACTATGTGATCGGGCAGAACTTGCTGGTCGACGGCGGGTACACGCTGCGCTAGGCGGCGGGCAGGGTTTGGCGCGGGTCGGACAAGTGGCCCGGCCGACAGGGAATGTCGATTGAAGGAGAAGAACAGATGAAGATCGGCGTATTCAATTCCATGCTGACAAAATACGGCGTCGAGGAGACGGCGATAAAGATCCGTGAAAATGGTTTAGCCGCGGTGCAGCTGCAGTTTGCGTTCGACGGCAAACAGCTTAGCACAACGGACCTTGCCGACGAGGCGCTCTGCGAAAGAATCCGCGCGGCGTTTAAGCGCGAGGGCGTGGAAATTGCGGGTCTGTGCGGCTATCAGAACCTGGCCAGCCCGCGCGGGGGCGCGCGCGAAGCGGCGCTTGCGGAGCTGAAGAAGTACGTCGCGCTGTGCCCGAAATTCGACACAAGGATCGTGGTTACGGAGACCGGCAGCGCGCACCCCGAAAACGGCTGGATCGACCACCCGGACAACTACAGGGACGAGACCTGGGACCGCGTCGCCGCCGCGCTGACGGAGCTTTGCGATTACGCGGCGGGGTTCGGTGTCACGATCGGCATCGAGCCGCATTTTGCGCAGATGACGAAGGACCCGAAAAGCATGCGTCGCATACTCGACATGGTGCAAAGGGACAACCTCAAGCTCGTGTTCGACCCGGCCAACCTGATCTGCCCGGAAACCGCGGACCGCGCCGACGAAGTTTTGACCGAACTGTTTACGCTCTGCGGGCGCGACGCCGCGCTGCTGCACGCAAAGGACACGAAGATTGTTGGCGGCAAGGCCGTGTTCGTCGCGGCCGGAGCGGGCCTGCTCAACTACCCGCTCTACGGCAGGCTCGCGGCCGAGTACGGCTATACCGGCCCCGTGATACTGGAGTACCTGAGCGAGCAGGGCATCCCCGCCGCGCGCGACGTCGTGCTGGGAAGCTTTCCCGCGTAACAAACCGCCATGGACAGAAAACGCTGGCTTGTCCTGATCGCCGCGGCCGCGCTGGCGCTGGCTGTGTTCGTCGGCGGCGCGCTGTACCTGCTGTCGTTCCCCACGGGGAACACGGTGGTCGTGCGCTACAAAACGGGCGGCGCAACCGTGCCGATGACGATCGAGAACGTGCGCGAGGTGCGCCGGTACGACGTGCACGGCGCGCTCTACCAGGTCGTGGTGTTCATCGACGGCGCGCTCGTGCCGGAGGTGTTCACGCCGTGGGAGATCGTCGGCTATCGGCTGCCGCTGTTCTCGGAGATCCCGTTCAGGTCCTATACGGACGAGGTGTACCATACCTACGACCCGTACCTGCAGGGCTGGAAAAACGAGCAGCGCAAGGCGTTCATCCACAAGACGTACGCGGCTTCCTTAGGCCGCGAGCCCACCGAGGAGGAGTTCAACCTCGCGCTGGCCATCATGATCCAGAAGGTCCAGCTGACCCAGTGGGAGACGCGGCTGGCCCACACGCCGGAAGCGGTTATGTATCGCATCAACGCGCTGCGCGAAACGCCGCTGACGAGCGCGCAGCAAAAGCGAGTCGTCCGCCTGCTCGAGCGCGGGAAATCGCCGGACGAGATTGTCGAGGTGTTTACGGGATGAGCGGTCTATCGTTTTTTCTTAACGGCAAGGCCGTCACGGTCGAGGAGAGGCCCGGCGAGGTCCTCGTGGACCTGCTGCGCGAGCGGCTGCATTTAACCGGCACGAAGGCGGCCTGCCGGGAGGGCGAGTGCGGCGCGTGCACGGTGCTGCTCGACGGGGAGCCCGTCAACTCGTGCATGGTGCTTTCCGCGCAGGTAGCGGGCCGCGCGGTCACGACGATCGAGGGATTGAGCGCCGAGGGCGGCGCGCTCGACCCGGTGCAGCAGGCGTTTCTGGACGCGGGCGCGGTGCAGTGCGGCTACTGCACGCCCGGCATGGTGCTTGCCGCCAAGGCGCTGCTGAACAAATGTAAGCACCCCACGCGCGAGCAGGCCGCCGAGGCGCTCGCCGGCAACATCTGCCGCTGCACGGGCTATATCAAGATCATCGACGCGGTCATGGCCGCGGCAAACGCAATAGACGAAAAAGGAGAGTAGAAACATGAAAAAGGAAGTACCGTTCTTTTTAAAGCCCATCGCGGACGCGGACGAGAAGCTGTACGCGCTGGTGGACGAGACCATGGGTTTGGTGCATTGCGAAGGCGCGCTTGAACCCAAGTATAAGTACCTGATCTCCATGGTGGCGGACGCAATCTGCAACCATCCCGGCGGCGCGGCAGCCTGCGCGCGCGAGGCCATCGCGGCCGGCGCGACGAAGGAGCAGGCCATCGAAGCCATGCGCGCCGTGTACTCGGCCGGCGGCCTGCCCATGGTGCTCGAGAACCTCGACGTATACAAAGCGATCGGGGAAGCGTAAGAAAACGGGCGCGGCAGGCGGCAGGATCGGCCCGCGAGCCGGGACAGGTCTGTCGGATCGGATCTGCGAGATTGAATGAGGAGAGAGAATTATGTCGAAATATGAGGCGGAATACCTGAAGAAAACCCTGTACAGCGGCGTCATCTGCGACGTGATGGACGAGCTGGGCTATCGCAACCAGTCGCTCAAGTCCGGCATCCGGCCGCTCAAGGACGACACCGTGCTGTTCGGGCCCGCGTTTACGAGCATCGGCACGCAGGTGTACACGATGCCGGACGACCCGCTGACGGCGCAGTGCAAGGTGGTCGACCAATTGCAGCCGGGCGAGGTGTACGTGCTGGCCATCCGCGGCGAATTGAACTGCGCCGTGTTCGGGGAGCTGTTCGCGACCGCCGTGCTGCAGCGGAAGGGCGTGGGCGTGCTGCTCGACGCCATGGCGCGCGACCTGCGCGCGCTCAAGGAGATGGATTTCCCGCTGTTCTACCGCGGCGCGCTGCCGACGACGTCGAAGGGCCGCTGCGAGATCAACGAGTGCAAGACGCCCGTGCTCATCGACGGCGTGCTGATCCGCCCCGGCGACATGATATTCGGCGACATCGACGGCGTGTGCATCATCCCGTACGAGATCGCCGACGAGGTGTTCGAGAAGGCGCTCGCCACCGTGGAGAAGGAGAATTCCGTTCGCTCGAGCCTACGCAGCGGCGTCTCGCTCGAGGAAGTGTACAAGAAGGTCGGCGCGATCTGAGCGGAGTGAACCCGCGGTCGTTGTTATGCCCGGCGCGGCAGAGGGTTGCGGGGAAGCCATAGCCGGGCGCGCGCTGAGCGTTCTTGGGTTAGCGACGGCGCTGCGGTGGCGCGAGACGGACAGACAAGTTTCGTAAGAGGGCGCGTGTCGCATCCGCCCTGGGTCCGCGACGGCGCTGCGGCCGCACACACCAGACGGAAAAGGTTGTGCGGAGGGGCGCGCAGCATGCCCGGATTCGACAACGCGCGACGAATAGCAGGATTGTTTAAAGGGTCACGCAAAGCACCCTTGGAGTCGTGATGGCTGGCGACGGCGCTGCGGCGCGGGGGCTATGCGGGCCGGACGGTCCGCCGGACGCGCGGCGCGCCCGGGCGCTTTGCAAAAAAGGAGGGGTCCCGTTGGAATTCAATACGGTCGGGCAAACGCTGCCGCGCATCGACGCGCTGGCCAAGGCAACGGGCCGCGCGGTCTACGGCGCGGATATCCGCCTGCCGAACATGCTGTACTGCAAGGGCGTGTACGCGGCGCACCCGCACGCGCGCATTTGCCGCATCCATACCGAGGAAGCCGCGCATATGCCCGGCGTGCATGCGGTGATTACGGCCGCGGACATCCCCGGCGCCAAGATGATCGGCGAGGTCGTGGTGGACCAATACGTGCTGGCGGAGGACAAGACGCGGTTTTTCGGCGACGTGATCGCCGTCGTGGCCGCGGAAACGCAAACGCAGGCGGACGAAGCCGCAAAGCGCGTCCACGCCGAATACGAGGAGCTGCCCGTGCTGGCCGGTCCCGCCGCGGCCGAGGGCGCGGAACACGTGTTGAACCCGGACTTTCCGGACAACGTCTGCTGCGACTGCTACACGCATAAGGGGGACGTCGAGACGGGCTTTGCCGCGTCCGACGTACTCGTCGAGACCGACTACGAGACGCAGTTTGTCGAGCACGCCTATATCGAGACCGAGGCCATCGTGGCCGTGCCCAGCCCCATGCGCCCCGAGCTGACCATACACGGCTCCATCCAGAACCCGTACATGGTGCGCCTCTCCGTGAGCCGCACGCTCAACCTGCCGCTCGCGCGCGTGCTCGTGCAGCCGAGCGTGCTCGGCGGCACGTTCGGCGGCAAGCTGGAGTCCGTGGAGCCGCTCGCGGTGCGCGCGGGCCTGATCGCGCTCAAGACCGGCCGCCCCGCGCGCTATGTGTTGACGCGCGAGGAATCGATCCGGGAGTCGTACAAGCGCCACCCGATTTCGTTCCGCATCAAAATCGGTGCGACGAAGGACGGGACGATTCGCGCCGTACAGGCCCGCGCGGTCGGCGACGGCGGCGCGTACGTCAATATGTCGCAGGGCGTAATGTGGAAGACGATCACGCTCGGCGCGGGGCCGTACAGCATCGAAAACGTGGACTACCGCTCCAAGGCCGTGCTGACGAACAACGTGCATACCGGCTCCATGCGCGGCTTCGGTACGCCGCAGGCGATATTCGCCATGGAGAACGCGCTCAACGAGCTGGCGGAGCGGCTGAACATGTCCCCGACGGAGCTTCGGCGCAGGAATTTTTTAAAGACCGGCGACATGAGCGCAACCGGCCAGCCGCTGGATTTCCACACGGTGAGCATCGCCTCCGTGATGGAGAAGGTGGCCGCGGAGCTCGAGTTTGACAATAAGTTTGCGCGTTACAGCCGCGAGAACCGCGGCGCAAAGCGCCGCGGCGTGGGCATCGCGTGCAGTTTGCGCGGCGTGAGTATCGGCGCGGAGGCGCTGGATGTGGGCCGCGTCTACATCGAGGTCGAGGAGGACGCGAGCGTGCACGTCAACTGCGGCCTGACGGAGCAGGGGCAGGGCCTGCGGACCTGCCTCGCGCAGATCGCCGCCGAGGCCATGGGCGTGGATTTTTCGCGCATCACGATGAGCGAGACGGACACGGGTAAGTCGCCGCTGACCGGCGCGGCCATCGCGTCGCGCGGAACATTCATCGGCGGCAGCGCGATTCAGGATGCGGCAAAGGCGATACACAGCATCCTGGCCGACGGCGTCGGCCGCGTCTACGGCGCGCCCGCGGACGGGATCGCGTTTGAGAACGACCGCGTGCGCTTTGGCGGACGGGAGATATCGTTCGCGGAGGCCGTGCACGTGGCGTACAGCGTCGGCCTTACGCCCGCCGCGCCGGGCACCTACGTCGTGCCGCGCATCCACTGGGACGCGAATAAGGGATACGGCGAGGCGTTCCACAGCTATACGTATTCGTGCCACGGCGCCGAGGTCGAGGTCGACACGGACACCGGCGAGGTGACCGTGCTGCGCATGGTCGGCTGCCACGACATGGGCCGCGCGATCAACCCGGGCATGGCCAAGGGCCAGATCTACGGCGGCATGGCGATGGGCATGGGTATGGCTGTCATGGAGGACCTGGCCGTCGACCCGAAGACGACCGAGATCAAGCACCTCAACTTTGAAGAATACCTGATTCCCACCGCGCTGGACGTGGGGGACAACGTGCCGCTGCTGGACGAGCATCCGGACCCGCGCGCGCCGTTCGGCGGACGCTCGCTCGGCGAGCCCGCCACGGAGCCGGGCGCGGCGGCGGTGATCGGCGCGATCAATCACGCGATCGGCAAGGCCGGGGCGATACGCAAACTCCCGGCGGATTTGGACAGCGTGTTCGCCGCGGCGAAAAGAGTGCAGAACGAGGAGGGCAGATAGACCATGCGGATGGCAAGCTATGTAAAGGCGGCCTCCATAGACGGCGCGCTCGCCGCCGCAAAAGCGGCCGGCGGTCCGGCGCTGTACTTCGCGGGCGGCACGGACATATTGGTCAAGGCGCGCGAGAACGAATTTTATAAGGACCATCACGTGATCGATATATTCGGTCTGCCCGAGCTCTGCGGCGTGACGGACGCGGGCGACCGGCTCATGATCGGTTCGATGACGACGCATACGCAGATCGTGGAAAACGAGCTGGTGCGGCAACACGCAAACATTCTGTCGCTGGCCTGCGCCACCGTGGGCTCGCTGCAGATCCGCAACCACGCGACCATCGGCGGAAACATCGCCAACGCGTCGCCCGCGGCGGACACGCTGCCCGCGCTCGCCGTGCTCGACGCGAAAGTCGAGGTCCGGCGCGCGGACGAAACGCTGCTGCTGCCGCTGTATGACGTGGTGACCGGCCCGTACAAAACAAGTTTAATTGCCGGCGACCTGATCACGGCCGTCCATGTCAAAAAGCTGCCGGACGGCTGCGTCGGCGATTTCTATAAGCTCGGCCGCAGGCGCGCGCTCGCCATCTCGCGTATGACGGTGGCGACGCTGCTTAACCTGGACGCCGAGGGGCGCGTGACGTACTTCGACATGACGCTCGGGGCCACGTTCCCGCGGCCGCAGCGGTTCGACGATATCTCCGCGATGCTGCTTGGCAAACGGCCTGCGGCAGCAGACATTGCCGCCGTGGCCAAGGCGCTGGCCGATAAGATCCCCGAGATCGCGGGCATCCGGCACTCGACAAAATACAAGCAGCCCGTGGCCGAGAAGCTGGCCGCGCGGATTCTGAAAAAGCTGATTCTGGGTGAGCGCGATGGCTGAGCGGATGGAAACAAAAGCGGCGGACGTCGCGGTGACGCTGGATTTTATGCTCAACGGCAGGCCCGTTGCCGTGCAGGCTGTCCCGGGCCTGCGCATGCTGGACGTGCTGCGCGACGCGCTGGGCATGACCGGCACGAAGGAGGGCTGCGGCGTGGGCGAGTGCGGCGCGTGCACCGTGGTGATGGACGGCGCGGCCGTCGACTCCTGCATGGTGCCATCGTTCCAGATGCAAGGCGCGGACATCCGCACGATCGAGGGCCTGTCCGAAACGGAGATCGGCCGCGTGCTGCAGACCTGCTTCGTCGAGGGCGACGCGATCCAGTGCGGCTTCTGCACGCCGGGGATGCTCATGAGCGCCTACGCGCTGCTTTTAAAGAACCCGAACCCGACGCGCGGCGAGATCCGCTCGGCCATCGCCGGAAACCTCTGCCGCTGCACGGGCTACGTGCCGATCGTGAACGCGATCGAGCGCGCGGGCTGGCAGATGCGCAAAAAGGAGGGGCCGTGATGCTCGATCTGCTGCTGAAGAACGCGCGCGTGTACGCGCCGCAGGATTTGGGCGTGGTGAGCGTCGGCGTGCGGGACGGAAAGATCGCGGCCGTCGGCGAGATAACGGAGCCCGCCGCGCGCACGATCGACTGCGCGGGCAAAACGCTCCTGTCGGGCGCGATTGAGACGCACGCGCACATGCTGCTGCCGTTCGGCGGCACGCACACGATGAACGACTTTTTTGACGGCACGATGTCCGGCGCGCTTGGCGGCGTGACGACGCTGATCGACTTTGCGGACCAGGCCAAGGGCGGCTCTGCGCTTGCGGCGCTCGAAGCGCGGCTCGAACAGGCCGCGGCGTCGGCGGTCGACTACTCGTTCCACGTCACGCTGACGGACATCAACGACGCCACACTTGGTGAGATCGACGCGCTCCTTGCGCGCGGCATCACCTCCTACAAGTTTTATACCGCGTACTCCGCGGGCGGGCTGTATGTGCCGCCCGGGGACATGGAACGGGCGTTCGCCGCGCTGGCAAAGCATGGCGCGCTCGCCACGGTGCACTGCGAGGACGAGGATACGATTCTCGCCGAGACGGCGCGGCTGATCGCCGAGGGCAAGACGGGCCTGAGCTATTTTTCCGAAAGCCGGCCGGACGAGAGCGAACGGCTTGCCATCGCGAATGTGATCAACGTGGCGCGCCGCACGGGCGCGAAGCTCCTCATCCGGCACGTGTCGAGCGCGGACGGGGCAAGGCTGATCGCCGAGGCTCAGTCGCGCGGACAGACGGTGATCGGCGAGACCTGCCCGCACTACCTGATGCTCACGCGCGACGTATACCTTCAGCCGGACGGCGCGCGGTACCTCTGTAACCCGCCGATCCGCGGCGAGGCCGACCGCGAGGCGCTCTGGCAAGCGATCGGGGGCAGCGTCAAATTTACGATCGGCACGGACGACTGCGCCTTCTACCTGGCGCAAAAACAGGTGTCGGACAAGTTCTACGAAATTCCCGGCGGCATGCCGGGCATCGAGACGCGCGTGCCGGTGCTGCTCACCGCGGGCGTTTCCGCGGGGCGGCTCTCGATGGAGCGGTTTACCCATCTCGTGTCCACCGACGTGGCCAAGCTCTACGGCATTTACCCGCAAAAGGGCACGATTGCCGTCGGCAGCGACGCGGACCTGATGCTCGTGGAACCATGCGCGCCGTACCCGCTCACGGCCAAAAACCTGCACGAGAAGAGTGACTATACGCCGTTTGAGGGCATGCCGCTGGACCACCGCGTGTCGCTCACCGTAGCAAACGGCCGCGTGATCGCCGAAAACGGCGAGTTCTGCGGAACGCGCGGCGCGGGGCGCTTCCTCAAACGCGGCCTGCCCGCGGAACTCGGCGCGCTGTAACGCGCCGCCCCCAAAAGGAGTCAACCGATATGGACCGAAATACGATTGTGATATCCCTGACCCAGGCGCTCGTAAGGGCGCAGAGCTACTCCGGCAACGAACGCCAGGCCGCCGACATTCTCGTCGAGTTCTTTAATCAGAACCGCTTCGATGAGGTCCGCACGGACAAATACGGCAACGTCGTCGGCAGCGTCTACGGCAAGCGGCCCGGCCCCGCCGTGCTGCTCGACGGCCACATCGACACCGTGCCGGTCGTCGGCGCAGACCAGTGGAAGCACGGCCCGTTTGCGGCCGAGATCGAGGACGGCCGCATCTACGGGCGCGGCACGTCGGACATGAAGGGCGCGGTGGCCGCCATGGTCTGCGCGGCGGCGGCGTTTGCCAAGGACAGCGGCCGCGACTTTGCCGGCAGCGTGCACGTGGCGGGCGTGGTGCACGAGGAATGCTTCGAGGGCGTCGCGGCGCGCTCGGTCGGCGGGCTCGTCCGGCCCGACGTCGTCGTCATCGGCGAGGCGTCCGAATTAAATCTCAAGATCGGCCAGCGCGGCCGCGCGGAGATTAAGGTCGAGACGTCCGGCAGGAGCGCGCACTCTGCCAACCCCGAGAAGGGCGTCAACGCGGTCTACGCCATGTGCCGCCTCGTCCCGCGGCTGACCGCGATCGTTCCGCCGGTGCATCCGCGCCTCGGCAAGGGCATCCTCGAGCTGACGGACATCCTCTCGTCGCCCTATCCCGGCGCGTCGGTGGTGCCAAGCCTCTGCACGGCCACGTTCGACCGCAGGCTGCTGACCGGCGAGACCAAGGAGAGCGTGCTTGCCCCCATCCTCGACGAGATTTCCGCGCTGGAGCGCGAGGACGACACGTTCCGCGCGCGCGCGTACTTTTCCGTGGGCGAGGAGGAGTGTTACACGGGCGAGAAGATCACGGGCGAGCGGTTCTTCCCGGGCTGGCTGTTCGGCGAGGACGAGGAATACGTCCAAAAGATCAAGCGCCGGTTGGACGCGCTCGGATTAAATCCCGCGGTCACGCAGTACAACTTCTGCACGAACGGCAGCCACTACGCGGGCGAAGCGGGCATCCGCACGATCGGCTTCGGCCCGTCGCGCGAAAACCTCGCGCACACGGTGGACGAATATATCGAGATCGAGCAGCTTGAGAAGGCGCTTGCCGGCTATGTCGGCATACTGACCGCGCTGCTGACGGAGGAGAAAGCATGAACGACGTATTGAACCGAATCGCGGACCTCGGCATCGTGCCGGTCATCAAAATCGACGACCCGAACAAAGCCGTGCCGCTGGCCCGCGCGATGTGCGCGGGCGGGCTGCCGCTTGCGGAGATCACGTTCCGCACCGCACACGCGGAGGAAGCGATCAAAAACATCGCGCGCGAGGTGCCGGAGATGTTGGTCGGCGCCGGCACGGTCATCTCGTGCGAGCAGGCGGACCGCGCGCTCGACGCGGGCGCGCGCTTCATCGTCAGCCCCGGCCTCAACGAAAAGGTCGTGCGATATTGCCAGGACAGGGGCGTGCCGGTCACGCCGGGCTGCGCGAGCCCCTCGGACATCGAGCGCGCGATCGAGTGCGGGCTTAGCGTGGTGAAGTTCTTCCCGGCGGAGCAGCTCGGCGGGCTGAACACGATCAAGGCGGTCGCCGCGCCGTACCCGCAGATGAAGTTCATCCCGACGGGCGGCGTCGGCGTAAAGAATCTAGCCGAATACCTCGCCTACGACAAGGTCCTGGCCTGCGGCGGCAGCTGGATGGCGCCGCCGGAGCTGGTCAACGCCGGCGATTTCGGCGCGATCACGGCCATCGTGCGCGAGGCGGTGTCGCTCGTGCTGGGCTTTACGCTCAAGCACGTCGGCATCAACGCGGCGGACGAACAGGACGCAAAGAACACGGCCGCGGCCTACGCGAACCTGCTGTTTACGCCCGCTAAGGACGGCAACAGCTCCATATTCGCGGGGCCCGCCGTCGAGATCATGAAGCAGCCGTACCTGGGTAAAAACGGCCATCTCGCGTTCGGCGTCAACAGCCTTTCGCGCGCGCTTGCTTACCTTAATAGCCACGGCGTCGAGCCGGACATGAGCACCGCAAAATATGACGACGCCGGGAAGCTCAAGGTCGTGTATCTTGCCGGCGAATTCGGCGGCTTTGCCGTGCATTTAGTGCGCAACTAGGAGGACAAAATCATGAAACGGATCGTTACATTCGGTGAAATCATGCTGCGGCTGGCCCCTCCGGGCTATGACCGGTTCGTGCAGGCGGACGCGTTCACCGCCATCTACGGCGGCGGCGAGGCGAACGTCGCCATCTCGCTGGCCTGCTTCGGCGCGGACGTGCGCTACGTCACCAAGGTGCCCGCGCACGAGATCGGCCAGTCGGCGGTGGACACGCTGCGCCGCTTCGGCGTGGACACGGAAAAGATCGTCCGCGGCGGCAAGCGCCTCGGCATCTATTTTCTCGAGAAGGGCGCGTCGCAGCGGCCGTCGAAGGTGATCTACGACCGCGCGGGCTCGGCGATTGCGGAGGCGGAGCGAACGGACTTCGACTGGGACGGTATCTTTGCGGACGCAAAGTGGTTCCACTTCACCGGCATTACGCCGGCCATCTCCGACAAGGCGGCGGCGCTGTGCAAGGACGCGCTGATCGCGGCCAAAAAACACGGCCTCACCGTGAGCTGCGATTTAAACTACCGCAAGAACCTGTGGACGCGCGAGAAGGCGGGCCAGGTCATGGGCGAGCTCATGCAGTACGTGGACGTCTGCATTGCAAACGAGGAGGACGCCGCGGACGTGTTCGGCATCAAGGCCGAGAACACGGACGTTTCCGGCGGCAGGCTTGACCACGCGGGATACGTGAGCGTGGCCAGGCAGCTTACCGAGCGGTTCGGCTTTAAAAAGGTTGCGATCACATTGCGCACGTCCATATCCGCCAGCGACAACGACTGGGCGGGCATGCTGTACGCGGACGGGCAGGCGCATGTTTCCAAGTCGTATTCGATCCATATCGTGGACCGCGTCGGCGGCGGCGACAGCTTCAGCGCCGGGCTGATCTATTCGCTGATGCGGGGAAATAAGGACGCCGAGGCGCTCGAGTTTGCGGTCGCGGCCAGCTGCCTCAAGCACACGATCGAGGGCGACTACAACCTCGTCTCCGTCTCCGAGGTCGAGAAGCTCATGGGCGGCGACGGTTCCGGGCGCGTACAACGATAAAAAGGAGGGGAAATCGTGGGCAGCAAGCGGGATCTATCCATCGAATTCTGCGGCAGGCGTTTTACAAATCCGTTCACGATCGCGGCGTCCCCGCCGTCGGATTCGCGCGCGCGCGTGGAGCGTGCGTTCGAGGCCGGCTGGGGCGGCGCGGTGTTCAAGACCACGTCGGTGGATTCCGAGGTCGTGGACCTGGTCTACCCGATGATGGGTGGGCTTGCCTATCAGGACCGCAGGCACGCGGCATTCTACAACATCGACCTCATCTCCGAGCGGCACATCGACGAGATCTGCTCGGACATCCGGTATTTAAAGGCGAAGTTTCCGGATAAGATCGCGATCGGCAGCATCATGGCCGGTAGCCGCGCCGCCTGGGAGGAGCTTGTCTCCAAGCTCGAAGCGGCCGGCGCCGACATGATCGAGTGCAGCATGTCCTGCCCGCAGGGCGAAGGCGACGGCACGATACCGGTCAACGATCCCGCGCTGACGAAGGAGGTCACCGGCTGGATCAAGTCGGCCCTCACCAAGGACACGCCGATCATCGTGAAATTGGCTCCGATCGTGACCGACCTAAGCGCCATCGGCTTTGCGGCCAAGGCGGGCGGCGCGGACGCGCTCTGCGCGATCGACACGGTGCGCGGCTTTGCGGGCATCGACCTCGACACGCTCGAGCCGAAGCTCAGCGTGCGCGGCAAGTCCACGTTCTGCGGCATGTCCGGCCCGGCGATCAGGCCCGTGGCCATGGCCTGCATTGCGGAGCTGGCGCAGAACGTCCGGCTGCCCGTCGCGGGCGTCGGCGGTCTGACAACCTGGCAGGACGCGGCGGAGTTTCTGCTGCTGGGAGCCAGCAACCTGCAGATCTGCACGGCGATCATGCGCTACGGCTTTGAGATCATCGACGACCTAACGGACGGGCTTGCCAACTACATGGCCGACAAGGGCTTTATCTCCGTGCAGGACATGGTGGGCCGGTGCCTGTCCACGTTTGAAAACCACGAGGCGCTCGACCGCAAGGTCAAGATGGTTTCCTCGATCGACCGGGCGACCTGCATCCGCGACAACGCCTGTTACATCGCCTGCCGGGACGGCGGCTACAACGCCATCTCGCTGACGGAGGACGGGCCCGCGATCGACGAGAGCAAGTGCCGCGGCTGCGGCGTGTGCCTGTCGGTCTGCCCGGTGGGCGGCTGCATGGCGCTCAAACGCGCGTAGAAAGGGGGCGGCTATTTTATGGAACTGACGACTTCTTCCCGCATAACCGATGCGCAGGTGGTGGCCGAGGCCAACCGCTGCCTCCATTGCTTCGACGCGCCGTGCCAGAAGGCCTGCCCGGCGGGCATAGACGTGCCGCGGTTTATCCGCAGGATCGCGACCGCGGACTGGGCCGGCGCCGCGCAGACGATCCGCGAGAGCAACCCCTTAGGGCTCATCTGCGGCCAGGTGTGTCCGGCGACCATGCTCTGCCGCAAGGACTGCAACTGCGGCAAGCTGGGCGAGACGATCCGTATCTCCGAGCTGCAGGCATACGTGATGGAGAAGGCGCTGCGGGAAAAAACGCTTCCCGCGCCCGAGGCAGCGGCCGGCCGCAATGCGCGCGTGGCCGTCGTCGGCGGCGGGCCCAGCGGAATAACCGCCGCAGCGCTGCTTGCCGAGCGCGGCTACAAGGTGACGCTGTTTGAAAAATCCGCGCGCCTCGGCGGCGTGCCTATGGAGGAGATCCCGAACGAGCGCCTCGATAAGCCGCTGTACCGGCTCGAGCTGGAGCGGCTGCTCACGGGCGGCGTCGAGGTACGGCTGAATACCACCGTGGACGAGGAGCTGGCCGAGCGGATCGCGCGCGAGTACGACGCGGTCTACCTGGCCTGCGGCCTGGGCGAGCCGAACGCGGGCCTCCTTTCCGTGGCGTCCGGCTTCTACAGCGCCGAGCAGTTTCTGCGCTCCGCCAACGCCGGCGAGTTTGCCGAAACGGGCGTGTCGGGCACGGCATTCGTGCAGGGCGGCGGCAACACCGCCATCGACGCGGCCATCACCGCAAAGCGCCTCGGCGCGGAGCGCGTATTGGTCTGTTACCGCCGCAGCCGGCACGAGATGCCCGCCTGGCCGGAGGAATTCGTGGCGGCCGTGCGCGCGGGCGTGGAGTTTCTGTTCCTGACGCAGGTGCTGGATGTGCTGGAGGCGAACGACCGCGTAGCGGGCGTGCTGGTCGCGCCGGTGATGCTCGGCGAGCCCGACGAGGGCGGCCGGAGGCGGCCCGAGGTGCAGCACGACCTGGCGTACGCGCTCAAGGGCGACATGCTCATCACCGCGACCGGCAAGGAAACGCAAGACGGCGTCGCGGAAGCGTTCTCGGCGGCCCAAAAGGCCGGCAAGCTGTTTGTCGGCGGCGATGCGGTCAGCGGCGGCGCGACGGTGGTGCAGGCGGTGGCGGAGGCGAAGCAGGCCGTCGCCGCGATCGACGATTTCCTGAGTAAAAAAGCGTAAAGCGGAGGGACCGGCATGGCCATAACCGTATTCAAAAACGCCAAGATATTCACGATGGACAAGGCCGAGCCGTATATCGCGTCCGGCTATCTCGCGGTTGCGGACGGAACGATTGCGCAGATCGGCCCCATGGACGCGTACGCGCGGCCCGAGGGAGCGGCCGAGACAGACCTTCGCGGCATGGTCGTACTGCCCGGCGTGATCCACAGCCACAGCCATTTCTACGGGCAGTTCGTGCGCGGCATCCCGCTGTCGGCGCCCATGCGCAACTGGCAGCAGATCCTCGGGAACCTCTGGTGGAAGGTCGACAAGCTGCTCGACGACGACATGAACTATTACAGCGCCATGATGGGGCTGATCGAGGGTGTGCAGATGGGCACGACGACCTACATCGACCACCACGCCAGCCCGAACCACAGCATAGGCTCGCTGGAGCTCATCGAGCAGGCGGTAAAGAGCGTCGGCGCGCGCGCCGTGCTGGCCTACGAGGTTACGGACCGCGACGGCAAGGAGCGCTGCGAGAACGGCATCCGCGAGAATGTGCAGTTCATCCGCGCGCACCGCGACCGGAAGGGCCTCGTGCAGGGCACGTTCGGCCTGCACGCCTCGTACACGCTCGACGACGACACATTGGTGCGCTGCGCGGCGGAAGCGGCCGCGCTCGGCGTCGGCTTCCACATCCACGTAGCGGAGGACATGGCGGACGTACACGACAGCTACCGCCGCTGCGATAAGCACGTCGTGGACCGGTTAAACGGCTTCGGCATACTCGGAAGCAAGACCATCGCGGCGCACTGCGTCCACGTGGGGCCGGAGCAGTGGCGCGTGTTCGCTGAAAACGGGACCATGGTCGCGCACAACGTCCAGTCCAACATGAACAACGCCGTCGGCATCGCACCCGTGTGGCAGATGCTCAATGACGGCGTGTGCGTGGCGCTGGGCGGCGACGGGTTCGTGTACGACTCGTTCAAGGAGCTGTCCATCGCGCTGGTTGCGCAGCGCGCGTTTAACGGCGACCCGCGCGTGATGGGCGGAGACGCGGCCGAAAAGCTGCTCTACCGCAACAACTTCCAAATCGCGGGCACGTTCTTCGACAACCTCGGCGCTTTAAAGGCCGGCAACGCCGCGGACTTCATCGCGATCGACTACTGCGAGCCGACGCCGCTGAACGGCGGCAACCTCTATTCGCACCTGACCAGCAATTTCTCCGGCAACGTGGACACGGTCGTCATCAACGGCAGCGTGGTGCTGAAAAACCGCGAGCTGACCACCGTGGACAAGGAGGAAGTGTTCGCCAAATGCCGCGAGCACGCCGCGCGGCTGTGGAGCATGGTCTAGAACGCGGAGCGGGGTAAGGCTGGGAAGTTGGAAGGCGGGGAAGGGCAAGTTTTGGGCTTGGCCGCAGGCTGCCTGAGTACAAGCATGGGGTGAAATGTGCGGCGCGCCCGTCGGGTGTGCGCCCAATATGCCATAGCTTTCGTTCGCCCTGACGCAACGACATAAATGAGCGCGGAAGCCGCCGATCGGCGGCTTCCGCGCTTGTTGCGTGGATAAAAAACGAGCGATTGAGAGGTGGAGAGCCGGGTAAGGCGTCAGCTTTGCGATCTGGTGAACGAATTTCAGAACGCATCGCATTTTGCCTGCACCTCTTGGGGCTCCGCCTTCATTTTCCCGGATTCGGTTCCGGCGCCCACGACGCGTCCAAATCCGAGCCGCGGAACATGCGGCGCTGTCCGTTCGATTTCTGCATGTACATGTCCTCGTCGGGGTAGTAGCAGGTGTCCTCTGCTTCGTTGGTTCCGACGTATGGACATGAATAAAAGGCCCATTCGAGCCTTTCATTCTTGCTTGCTGTTGACAAAACAGATGAAGCTGCCCGCAGCGCGGTTCAAACGTCGGGCCCCCTAACATATTTCGCTAAATGAGACGCTTCTTTTTTTCCAGCAGGCTGCCGTCAACATAAAGACACATATTTGCCGCGGCATCCATCGTTGCTTGGATCGGAACATTCTCAACACGAGCTTCCAGCGTGTAGGCGGACTCAATGATTCCTTTCTTTTCCGCGTAAACCATCCCATTTACAATGAGTTCAGTTACACCAAACAGCCTTTTTACCTTAATGTCCAGGCTGCCGACTATCTGGGCTAAAATAACCCGGCCTTTCATCGACTCCGGCCTTAGCGCCTCGGTATTTGAGCCCGATTCCGCTTGGTCATTTTCTTCCGTAATCTCTTCGTCGTCAGAAGGCGCTTTCTTTAAATCCAACCACGCCTTTGTGCCGGCTATCAGATAGTACATAACCCAAGCATGGAAAGCGATATCGATCAAAACGGAGGCGTCGAACCCAAGCGTTATCGTCCACAATAAAAACAAAGTATCGAGGGAGAAGAGAATTAGGGCAAATAGAATGAATATCCTATGTTTTTTCGCGAGCAAATAGCATATTCCATACAGGGAAATAGCAACAAATGAAATGATAGCGGCAATCGTAACAAGTAAGGAGCTATCGAATTCCTGCGCGAGCGTCTTTCCGAATTCGAGCACGTACCATGGAAACGACGCGGAAAACAAAAAAGTCACTGTGGAATTAAACAAGCTCAAAAGGACATTTATGAGAGAAAAAACGATCACCAAAAGCAGGTTCTTTCTCGAGTTCTCAAGTGTTTTTTCAATATTGCCGCGTTTGCCCATGTGCTTTCGTATCTCCCCTGTATTTATAATGACATTGCTCTATAGTTTATAATATCGCGCGTCCTATTGTCCATGTTATTAGTGGCTTTTAGGATTATGATTGTTATGGAAACGCTTCTAGTTCGCGCCAACATACGATCAGCGGACAATGTCTGCCTCGAATCATTGCGCATACGCGGCGGTCCGGCCGAAATCCCGGGGCGGGGCAACGACCCGCCGGACCGTTGCCTGATCTGCCCTTTAAATCCCTCTGAACAACAGACCAAACGCAAAGCCGCCTACAGGGCGGCTTTGCGTTTGGTGCGGCTGGCGGGATTTGAACCCGCAAGCTTTCGCCGACGGATTTTAAGT
>CAZIRB010000005.1:56428-61040 GCA_964541695.1 uncultured Oscillospiraceae bacterium | reverse complement strand
ACGCGTTCGTCGCGGCCAACGAGGGGCAGATGACGTACTGCGGCTCCACCGGCGTACTCCCCGTCGTTTCCGCGCTAAGGTGCGAGCGCTTCGGCATCCTGCACTCGGGCATCAGCGGCGGCGAGATCATGGGCGATATCATCCCCGCCGCGGGCGACGACCCCGATGGCGACAGGCACCTCGACGCGCTGATGGCACAGTTCGGCTGCCCGTCCAAGGAGCACATGGACGCGTTCCGCAAAAAGCGCGCGGAGTACCCGACATTCAACGCGTTCCGCCAGCTCAACGACCTGCGCACCAACACGAACTTCAAGCGCACGACCAGCCAATACGTGGAGGTGGCGTCGCCGTACCTGTACGAGGATCTGTACGAATACCTGATGACGGTCCCGATCTCGGTCAAGGGCTTCCGCAGGCTGTACTACGCCTGGGTCAAGAAATATCTCACGATCCCCTTCCGCACGACCGACGCGACCCTGCCGCGGTCGACCGGCACATTGGCGGAGCGGTACGCGCGCGGCGCGCTGCGCAAGGCGCAGGTGAAGCTCGGGCGCCTGACGAAATACGACATGAACCCGTTCGATTACTGGGAGAAGACCAACCCGAAGATCGGTTGCTACGTCGAGGCCAAATTCGCAGAGGACCGCGCGGCGCTCGGCGCGCTTGATCCGGTCCTGTCCGTGTTCGTCGACCAGGCGTTTTCTTCCAAAACGGGCCGCGACCGCCTGTCCGTGATCACCGCGACCTGGGCGCTTGCGAAGATACTGAACTAGTGATTGCGTAAAACGAGGTGAAAAGAGGGCCTCCGGCCGAAATCGGCCGGAGGCCCTCTCTATGTCCGAGCATATCCGTTGTGTTAACGCTATGCGTTCTGCGAATCGAGCCCGAGCTTGTGATAGACCTTGCGCACGGTCTTCTTCGCAAGGGCTTGCGCCTTGTCCGCGCCGAGCTTCATCGTGTCGGTCAGGTACGCCTTGTCCGCAAGGATGCGCGCGTACTTTTCACGGATCGGCGTAAGCGTGCCGTTGACCGCGTCCGCCACGGCCTGCTTGAGCGCGCCGTAGCCAAGTCCGGCAAACTCCGCTGCCGCCGCGTCCATCGGTTTGCCCGTGCAGGACGAGTAGATCGTTAAAAGGTTGTATACGCCGGGCCGCTCGGGATCCGCCGCGATCACGCCCTCGCTGTCCGTGACGGCGCGCTTGATCTTGCGCTCGACCGTCGCCGGATCGTCGAGGATGCGGATAAAGGCGTTCGGGTTCGGGTCGGACTTGCTCATCTTCTTGTCCGGCTCCTGCAGGCTCATGATGCGCGCGCCGACCGCCGGAATATACGGCTCCGGCACAACGAACGTCTCGCCATATGCCTTGTTGAAGCGCTCCGCGATGTCGCGCGTCAATTCTACATGCTGCTTTTGGTCCGCGCCGACGGGCACCATGTGCGCCTGGTAGATCAAAATGTCGGCCGCCATCAGAATTGGGTAGGTGAACAGGCCCGCGTTGACGTTGTCGGCGTGGCGCGCGCTCTTGTCCTTAAACTGCGTCATGCGCGACAGCTCGCCGAGATACGTGCTGCATGAGAGCGCCCAGGTCAGCATCGCGTGCTCCGGCACATGCGACTGCACGAACACGATCGAACGCCCGGGATCGATGCCGCAGGCAAGCAGCAGCGCAAGAGTCTCGATGCTGCGCTTGCGGAGCTCGGCCGCTTCCTGCCGCACGGTGATGGCGTGCATGTCCGCGACCATGTACAGCGAGTTATAGTCGTCCTGCATGTTCGCCCAGTTGCGCAGCGCGCCGAGGTAGTTGCCGAGCGTTAAGTTGCCCGTCGGCTGGATGCCGCTGAGCACGTTCTTCTTTTCCTGCGATGCCATGTTCGTCTGTTCTCTCCCGATCGGATTTTAAAAAAATGCGAGCAAGCCGTAAGCCGAGTTCTGTCGTGGGACGGCCATCTATCTTGGCCCGCCGTCGCCGGCGGGCTCGTGCGATTCCCAGGAGCGTAGCGGGCCGCTATTGAATGCTCCCATACCAATCTTGCACCGAGTGGGGTTTACAGGGCACCGCGCGTCGCCGCGCGGTCGGTGAGCTCTTACCTCGCCTTTCCATCCTTACCCGCAAAACGCGGGCGGTTTATTTCTGTTGCACTTTCCCTGGAGTCGCCTCCGCCGGGCGTTACCCGGCACTCTGCCCTGTGGTGCTCGGACTTTCCTCACCCCGCTTGCCGGGGCGCGGCCGTCTGGCTTACTCGCAAACCGTTATTTGTTTTCCGGAAACAGAATCCTGCCGCAGTTCTCGCATTCGACGACCGTGTTCTCCGTGGCGAGCTTTTTGAGCACGACCATCGGCAGCGACATATTGCAGCCGGAGCATTTGCTGTTGATCACCTTCGCGATCGGCTGCGCGTGATGCAGCTTGACCTTCTTATACTTTTCCATCAGCGCCGGGTCGACGGTCTTTGCGATCTTGTCGAGCTCCTTGGTGTATTTCTCAAGCTCGCCCGCGCTCTCCTCGCGCTCCGTCTCGCAGACGACGCGGAGCTGGTCGTACTCGCGCTTGGCCTTGCCCGCCGACACGCGCGTCGACTGGTACTCCTCCACCGTCTTCTCCATCGCCTGCTGCAGCGACTTTGCGTCGCGCATGGCGGAGTTGATCTCGCGCGAGAGCCGCTCCACGTCCGCGCGCAGCTCCGCCATCTCCTCGGCGGTGCTCTCCTCGTCCTGCTGGAGGTTCTCAAGCTCCGAAACCTCGAGCTGCAGCCGTTCCTCGAGCTTGGCGATCTGATCCAGGAGCCGTTCAAACTGCTGGGCGCGCACGTTCGCGTCCTCGTTCAGCTTCGTAATCGCCGCCTGCTGCGCTTTTAAAAGCTTGTGCAGCTGGTTCAGCTTGACACGGGAAGGCGTCGAGCGAATGGTATTCTCGATCTGCATCAACTGCTGCTCGGCCTCCTGATAGGCCCAGAGCGTCTCGAGATTGTTCATGGATTCCCCTCCTGTCTTCCTGTGAATCCGGAGCAAAACGGACTTGCCTCCGAATGCGCCAACGAATATTGTACATCATTTGATTCGCGCTGTAAACGGGCAATCAATGGGGGCAGCGCGGCGTGTTCTGTCTCATAATGTCCGGCCGTCACGACATTGATACCGAGTACCGCGGCGGCGAGCGCCCGATGGTAGCGGATCTCGCCCGTGACGAACGTGTCCGCGCCCGCGTTTTTCACAGACTCGAGCTCGCTGTCGCCCCCGCCGCCTACGACGGCGACGAGGCCGACGCGCGCGTCCGGGTCGCCGCAGAAGCGGACGTCGTCGCCAAGCTTTTTCTGCGCAATTTCCGCGAATTCCGCAAGGCGCAGCGGCGGGTTTAACGCGCCGACGCGGCCAAGGTTCTCAGGCGGCAGCGGGACGACATCGGAAAGCCCGAGTAATTCGGCCAGTACATCGTTGACGCCGCCTGCCGCCGCATCGAAGTTCGTATGCGCCGCGTAGTGCCCGATGCCGTGCCGGATCAGCGCGTACGCCGCCGCCGTGTCCGGATGGTCCGGCAGTATGCGTTTGATCCCGCGAAAAAACTGCGGGTGGTGCGTCAGCACAAGGTCCGCGCCGATTTCGGCGGCCTCGGCTGCAACGCGCACGGTCAGGTCGAGCGCGACGAGCACGCGGCGTACCTCTGTGTGGTCCGGACCGATCAAAAGCCCGACGTTGTCCTCGGCGACGGCAAGCTGCGGCGGCGCGATGCGCTCCATCATATCGACAAACTCGTTCAGTTTCATGTTCGGGCCTCCGTCAATTCCAATATTCTGCCTAGATTCTGTGCCCGACGCTCCAGCGCGGCCTCCCCCGCCGACTGCCGAGCCGTGCGCAGTCTGCGCTCGAGCTCGCCGAGCTGCTGCCGCACAAGCCGGATAAACAGCGGCCCGCCGCGAAGAAACGCCATGTATCCCACCGAAAAACAGTCCTGCGGGAACCGGTCGGGGAGTTCGTCACGACCCTGACCGTCCGGCGGCGAAACGCTGAACACCTGGTACAGCCTGCCTGCGTCCTCGACGACGCGGTCGTCAAGGACGTGATAGCCGGCGCTCCACAGATAGCACCGCAGCCCGTCCGCCGCGCGCATCGGCGAGAACACGCCGCGCGCCGCCCCCGCGAGCGGGGCCGCGCTTCGTTCGAGCAGCCGCACGATCAGCGCGCTGCCCAAGCCCAGCAGCGCGACGCCGTCCGCCTCGCCAGGGGTAAGCGCGGAGAAGCCGTCCCCGCGCCGCAGCTCCAGCCGGTCGGATACGCCCACAAGCTTGGCAAGGCGCGCGCATTTTTCAATCGACGCGGCGCTAATGTCGATCGCGATACAGCGCCCGACGGCGCCGTTCTGCAGCAGCGCGCAGGCAAGCCGGCCGTGGTCGCAGCCGATGTCCGCGACCGTGCCAAGGCCGGAGAGCATGTCTGCCGCGGCGGTGAGCCGGGGCTTTAGCCGCAGGCGCTTTGAGCCGGATTCCATAGGTTTATTATACGGCCCGCAGGCGCGAAAAGCAAACGCGCGGCCGGTTTTGCGGCGGATTCGCGCCGTTTCGACGGCGCGGCGGCTCCGTGCGGCCAAGGCAAACCCCGCCGTCGTACAGCACCACC
>CAZIRB010000005.1:21525-56328 GCA_964541695.1 uncultured Oscillospiraceae bacterium | reverse complement strand
CATTGCCCCGGCGTGACCGCGCGCTCGGGCTGCGAAAACGCGACCTCGGCGCCGCTGTGGTTCCACGCGCGGCCGCCAATACGAGCACGGCCGGTTCCGGCCGCTATATGCGGATCGCCTTGAGCGGAACGGTGCGGTCGATCGGCCCGCCGCCAAGGCAAACCTCGCCGTCATACAGCACCACCCATTGCCCCGGCGTGACCGCGCGCTCGGGCTGCGAAAACGCGACCTCGGCGCCGCCGCCCTGCACGCGCACGCGCACCGGCCGGTCCGGCTGGCGGTACCGGAACTTCGCCGTGCACGAAAACTCGCTTTCGGGCGGCTCCCCGGCGATCCAGTTGATTTTGTCCGCGGTCAACGCGGTCGAATACAGCTCCTCGTGCTCGCCCTGCTGGACGATGAGAAGGTTGCGTTCCAGGTCCTTGCCGATGACGAAGAAGCTTTCGCCCGAGCCGTCGCTGCGGCCGCCGATGCCGAGGCCGCGCCGCTGGCCTAGCGTGTAGTACATCAGCCCGTCGTGGCGGCCGACGGCCTTGCCGGTTTCCGTTACGATCTCGCCGGGCTGCGCGGGTAAAAACTCCATCAAAAATCGCTTGAAGTTCCGCTCGCCGATGAAGCACACGCCCGTCGAGTCCTTCTTTTCCGCGTTGGGCAGGCCGTGCTCGCGCGCGATACGCCGCACGTCATGCTTAACGAGACCGCCGATCGGAAACAGCGCCCGGGCAAACTGCGGCTGCGTCAGCCCCGCGAGAAAATACGTCTGGTCCTTATCGGCGTCGGCCGCGCGCAAAAGCCGCACGGTCTCCCCATGCCCGAGACGCGCGTAATGTCCGGTCGCGAGCCAATCCGCGCCGTTTTTGAACGCAAACTCCAAAAACGCGCGGAACTTGATCTCACAGTTGCACAGCACGTCCGGGTTCGGCGTGCGGCCCGCGCGGTATTCCGCAAGAAAATAGGAGAATACGCGGTCGAGATACTCCCGAGAGAAGTTGACCGCGTAGTACGGGATGCCGATGCGGTCGCAGACGCGGCGCACGTCGTCGAAATCGGCCGCGGCCGTGCAGACGCCGTCCTCGTCATCCTCCTCCCAGTTCTTCATGAACACGCCGGTCACGTCATAGCCCTGCTCCTTTAGAAGCAGCGCGGCGACGGCGCTGTCCACGCCGCCGGACATGCCGACGATCACGCGCGGGCCGGCCATGCGCTTATTACGCCTCCGCGACGTTCGTTACGGTAAAGCCCCGGTCCGCGACGGCGTCGACGAGCAACTGCGTATCCGCGTCGAACGAAATAGTGGCCGAGCCGATGACGCAGTTCTCCACGGAAGCGCCGGCGTCCGTCAGCGCCTCCGTGACGCTCTTGACGCAGTGCGCGCAGCCCATGCCTTCGATGGTCAAAACATAACGCTTCATAAAAAACCTCCTCTGTGTCTTGCCACGAGTATACCACAGAGGAGCCAGGTTTAGGAAACGATAACGCGTTTGGTTTTATGATGCTCCATTTGCACCCGCAGCAGCGATTACGCCGCTGTCCGCTTCGTTCCGGCGCGTCAATTCTCCGTGTAAATCATATCGCTTTCCGTTCCGCCGGCCGGGATGATCGGAAACACCCTTTCACCGCTGGGGATACGGCAATCCACCACAACGGGCCCCTGCTCATATGCAAACGCCTCCTGCAAAACGGGTTGGATTTGTTCCGCCCGCTCAATGCGAAGCCCTTTTGCGCCGAAAGCTTCGGCCAGCGCCACAAAATCCGTCTTGCGCCCGATCTCCGTCTGAGAATACCGCCCTCCGTAAAACAGGCTTTGCCATTGGTGCACCATGCCCAATACGCCGTTGTTCATGACGACGACAACGATGGGCAGTCTGTGGCTTACCGAAACGGCCAGTTCCGACATATTCATATGGAAGCTTCCGTCCCCGGTAATCAGCGCCACCCGGCGCTCCGGGTTCCCGATGGCCGCCCCATTCGCGGCGCCCATGCCGTAACCCATTGTCCCCAGCCCGCCGGAGCTTAGAAAACTGCGCGGACGCGCGAAGGAATAGTACTGCGCGGCCAGCATCTGGTGCTGTCCTACGTCTGTGACAAGCAGAACATCCGCCCCCCCGACAGAACGCAGCGCGGTAATCACCTCCCTGGGGTTCACGGCACTCCCTTCGCTCTCGATAAACGGCAGAGCGTTGTACGCCTTGTGGCGAAGCAATGAATGCAGCCATTCCGAATGGGACGTTTTCGGCACCATTTGCGCAAGGCGGGACAGCGTCTCCCCCACGTCTCCAAGTATCCACAGGTCCGTCTTTACGTTTTTGCCTATTTCTTTTTCGTCAATGTCCAGATGGATGATCTTGGCGTTGGAAGCAAAGCTTTTCCTGTCGCCCGCCACCCGGTCGGAAAAACGCGCGCCGGCGGCCAGCAGCAGATCGCACTGTGAAACCGCCATATTTGCCGTGGCGGTGCCATGCATTCCGACAAGCCCCAGATTTAAAGCCGAGTCGGACGGGATTGCGGATATTCCCATCAGGCTTGTGCAGACCGGAGCCTGGATTTTTTCGGCCAGCGTAAGCAGCGCGCAGGAGCTGTCCGAAAAAGTGACGCCTCCTCCGCAGTAAATCAGAGGTTTTTGGCTGGAAACGAGGGCTTCGACAACCGCCCGCAGTTTTTCCGGATCGGGCTCGGCCGCGGAAAAAGGCGTACGCTTGGGAACGGGGACATAGTCTGCTTTTGCCGCGGTGACATCCTTCGGAATGTCGATCAGCACGGGGCCTTTGCGCCCCGACGCGGCCGTTTCAAAAGCTTCCGCCACAATCGCGGCCAGATCGTCCGCCTTGGTCACAAAAAAATTCTTCTTCACCACCGGTTTGGTGATGGAAACGATGTCCACCTCCTGAAAGCTGTCGCGCCCGAGCAGGCTCTGCGGCACATTGCCGGTGATCGCCACCAGCGGCACCGAATCCAGATAGGCCGTGGCAATGCCCGTTACCAGATTGGTCGCCCCGGGGCCGGAGGTCGCCAGCACGACGCCAACCTTCCCGGTGGAACGGGCGTATCCGTCTGCGGCGTGGGCCGCCCCCTGCTCGTGAGAGGTCAGGATGTGCCGCACCGCGTCCCGGCGCTCAAACAAAGCGTCATAGATGTTGAGCACCGCGCCGCCGGGGTATCCGAAAACGACTTCCGTGCCCTGCTCGATGAGGGATTCGACTAAAATCTGCGCGCCTGTTAATTTCACAACGTTATCCCCGTCTTTTTGATGTTTGGAGCCTTTTCCTACCGCTCGTTTCGCCGTATTGCGCCTTTCCGGCCGCTTTGCGATTCCGTCCGGCTGTTGTATTCGGTCTTTTTTCAACTCCATGGAGACGTGCCTGCTTTCAAAAATGTTTCAATATAATGGGCCGTCAGCAAAAATACGCATGCGCCGCTCACCGGACGCCCATGACCGCGCCGTGGCTGGCATCGGTCACAAGGCTGGAATACCTCGCCAGCCAGCCGGTGCATGCAGGGGCCGCCTTGGGCACAAATTCCCGCCGCCTCATCTCCAGCTCCTCATCGGACAGCGCCACGCGGATGGAACCGGCGGGAATGTCGATCTCGATTCGATCGCCGTCGCGGATCAGGGCGATCTCGCCGCCGGCCGCCGCTTCCGGACTGACATGCCCGATGGAGGCGCCTCTGGACGCGCCGGAGAACCGTCCGTCGGTGATCAGCGCCACCTGCTTGTCCAGCCGCATCCCCGCCAGCGCGGAAGTCGGATTCAGCATTTCCCGCATGCCCGGCCCGCCCTTCGGCCCTTCATACCGGATGACGACGACGTCCCCCGGGCGAATGCTTCCCCCGTAAATCGCATCGATCGCGTCGTCCTCGCAATCGAACACGCGGGCGCGGCCTTCGTGCGCCAGCATCTCCGCCGCGACCGCCGAACGCTTGACCACGCAGCCGTCCCTGGCGATGTTTCCCCACAGCACGGCGATGCCGCCGGTCTCGCTGTACGGGTTTTCGACCGATCGGATGACATGCCCGTCGGCGCCGGCCAGGCCCATGAGGTTCTCAGCCACCACTTTCCCGCTGACGGTGGGCAGTTTCAGGTTCAAAAGATTTCTCTTGGCAAGCTCCGCCATAACGGCGGACACGCCGCCCGCCGCGTCCAGGTCCTCCACATGGTCCTCGCCGGCGGGGGAAAGATGGCACAGATTGGGCACGCGGGCGCTGATTCGATTGATCAGCGCAAGGTCCATGGGTACGCCCGCCTCGGCGGCGATCGCCAGCAGATGCAGGACGCTGTTTGTGCTGCACCCCAGCGCCATATCGACCGCCAGCGCGTTGGCAAAGGCGTCGGGCGTAAGAATGTCCCGCGGGCAAACGTTGTTTTTCAGAAGCTCCATAATCTGCATGCCGGCCGCCTTCGCCAGATGGATGCGTTTGGCGGAAACCGCAGGGATGGTCCCGTTACCGGGCAGCCCCATTCCGATGGCTTCGGTCAGGCAGTTCATGCTGTTGGCGGTGTACATCCCCGCGCAGGAGCCGCAGCCGGGACAGCAATCGCGCGCTGACGACTCCAGCTCCGCTTCGTCGATCAGGCCCGCTTTAAAAGCGCCGACCCCTTCGAAGGTCTGGACGAGACTCACGCTTTTGCCGCGATGCCGGCCTGCCAGCATCGGGCCGCCGCTCAGCACGATGGAGGGGATGTTCAGCCGCGCCGCCGCCATCAGCATGCCCGGCACGATTTTATCGCAGTTCGGCAGCAGCACCAGCCCGTCCATCCCATGGGCGACGGCCAGCGTTTCCACCGAGTCGCAGATCAACTCCCGCGAAGGCAGCGAGTATTTCATGCCCCGGTGACCCATCGCGATGCCGTCGCACACGCCGATGGCCGGCATCATCACCGGAGTCCCGCCGGCCATGCGCACGCCGGCCTTGACCGCTTCCGCCAGCTTGTCCAGATGGATATGGCCGGGGATCACCTCGGTATAGGCGCTGATCACCCCGATCAGCGGACGGTCCAACTCCTGCTTCGTAAAACCGCAGGCGTAAAAAAGGCTTCGGTTCGGCGCGCGTTCCGGCCCTTTTTTCACGTTGTCGCTTCGCAGATTCATACGAACTCCCCCTCGCCCGCCGTCAAGCGGCAGACTGCGTTTTCAATAAATTGTCTGGCGGTACGGGCGCTCCGCCCGCCCCGGCCCAGGGCGTACGCCTCGGCCTTTACGGCAAGAGCCTCGTCATACGCCATGCCATATCGAAGGCAGTAGCTCTCCACGATTTTCAGGTACAGCTTCCTGTCGGGACGCAAAAACGTGACCGTAAGGCCAAACCGCTCGCCAAGGGCCCCTTGCTCTTCCAGCGTGTCCCGCACATGCACCTCATCCCCGTCCCGCTGGGAAAACCGCTCCTTTACCAAATGCCGGCGGTTGCTTGTAGCGTAGATCACCGTGTTGGCGCTGCGGGCGGAAACGCTCCCCTCCAAAACCGCCTTGAGCGCAGAAAAACGATCGCTTTCCACCGGGAAGGAGAGGTCGTCAATGAACAGGATAAACTTCAGCGGGTTGCCCGTTAAGCGGTCCATCAGCAGCGGGATTCGGTCAAGCTGGTCCTTGCGCAGCTCGATGAGCCGCAGCCCCTCGTGATGCAACCCGTTTACGGCGGCCTTAACGCAGGTGGACTTGCCTGTGCCGCTGTCCCCATAGAGCAGCACATTCGCCGCCGGCCGCCCGGCCAGCAGCGCTTGCGTGTTCTCCATCACGGCCCGCCGCTCGTCCTCATAGCCGGCAAGATCGCCCGGCATGACCGGATCGGGGTGAACGACGGGAACGACGTCCGTTTCGCCAAGCAGGAACATCCGATGCCGCGCGAAAACGCCATAGCCTGTCCGCTCGATAGAAGCTAGCTGCTTTGCGTAAGCCGCGCGGTAGTCCAGCCTCTCCGTCTGCCAGCCGAGCGGCAGGAACAACCCCAGGTCCCGGGGCGCTAAACGCCCAAGCGTCTCCAGTACGGCCAATTCCTCCGCGCATGCCGCTTCCAAATGCGTCGAAACAAGTTTTGCGGCGGCTTTCTCGACCACATACGGGTTCTCGTCCCACAGCGCCAGCTGCAAAAGATACGCGCTGAGGCTTTGCCCCGCGTCCAGCAGCAGCCGCGAGAGTTCCGCCGCTTTTTCAGCGCGCGCGGCGGCGGGAAGCGATCTCTTGTCCAGCAGCTGCCGGAGCAGGAGCACCGCCGGGTCCTCGTTCAGCCCCCGGAATATCACCAGCGATGCCAGCCGCCGCCGGATGTCCGCCAGTTGTTGCGCATTCGTAAACCACACAGCCTCATGTCCGCCAAAAGTGTTATTTTTTGAGCCAGCTCATCATTCGGCGCAGCTTTGCGCCGACGGCTTCCACGTTATGGGCGGCTTCGACACGGCGCATCGCCAGGAAGTTCGCCCGATTTGCGGCCCGGTTCTCCGTGATCCATTTCCCCGCGAACGTGCCGTCCTGAATCTCCCGCAAAATCTTTTTCATCTCTCTGCGGGTCTCCTCGGTGATGATGCGCTTGCCCGTCATATAATCGCCGTATTCCGCCGTATTGCTGATGGAATAGCGCATCATGGCAAACCCGCCGCTGTTGATCAGGTCCACGATGAGCTTCATCTCGTGAACGCATTCGAAATACGCCATTTCGGGAGAATAGCCGGCCTCCACGAGCGTATCAAAGCCGGCCTTCATCAGCTCGGTCACGCCGCCGCAGAGAACCGCCTGCTCGCCGAACAGATCGGTTTCAGTCTCCTCCTTGAACGTCGTCTCGATGATGCCCGCGCGGCCCGCGCCGATCCCGCACGCATAGGCCAAAGCAAATTCCTTGGCCCGGCCGGAGACGTCCTGCTGAACGGCAATTAACGAGGGGACGCCTTTGCCTTCCTGATACTGGCTGCGCACGGTGTGCCCGGGGCCTTTGGGCGCGATCATGACCACGTCCACATTGGCGGGCGGCACAATCTGATTGAAATGGATGGAGAAGCCGTGAGCGAAGGCGAGGATATTTCCCTCGGCAAGGCTGGGCAGCACGCTTTCGCTGTAAATATCGGGCGTAAGCTCGTCCGGGGTGAGCATCATCACCATGTCCGCCGCAGCGGCGGCGGAAGCGGTGTCCGTTACTTTCAAGCCGTCCTTTTCCGCCTGCTCCCAGCGCGGCGAACCCGGCCGCAGGCCGACCACCACGTTTATGCCGCTCTCCTTCAGGTTCTGGGCATGCGCGTGGCCTTGACTGCCGTAACCGACGACCGCTACGGTTTTCCCCTTCAGCAGGTCCATGTTGCAGTCTCTGTCGTAATACATCTGTACCATTTTATTCCCTCCTTTTTAATAACGGCCCGAAGGCTTGGAAACGGTGGGATACCTGGGGCGAAACACTTGCGGCCCTGTCCAACTTAAACGTTTTTGCCTTGCGCTGCGGTCGTCGGCGCGCCAATCTTCGGCATGCCGAAAAACCCGGGCCGGCCTTCGACGGATTTCTCTACTCGGTGATCATGAGCGCCTCGCTCCCCTTTTGCATGGCGATCATGCCGGTACGGGCGATTTCCACTACGCCGTAGGGCATCACCATCCCCAAAAACTGGGTCACCCGCTCAGGCCGGTCGACGATTTCGACGGTGAGCGTCGTCGGCGAGATGTCCACGATTTTCGCCTTCATGATCTCGACCAATTCGTTGATTTGGCCGCGGTTTTTCGAGCTGGCGTTCACCTTGATGAGCGCCAATTCCCTGCGGGTGGAGGTTTCGGCCGGCAGTTCGCGCACTTTTATGACGTCGACCAGCTTGTTCAGCTGCTTGCCGACCTGTTCGACGATCCGGTCGTCTCCCTCCACCACGATGGTCATGCGGGAAACGGTCGGGTCCTCCGTTTCACCCACGGCAAGGCTTTCGATGTTAAAGCCGCGGCGTGCAAACAGCCCCGCAGTGCGCGAAAGGACTCCCGATCGGTTTTCCACCAAAACGGAGATTATCGTCTTCAAACCGTTCCCTCCTCCGGATCGACCGCGCATTCCAGCAGGCAGGCGCGATCGTCTTTAAGCATGTTGTCCAGCGCCGGGCCGATCTCCTCCGGCCGGTTCACGCAAACATAGTCGATTCCGTACGCGGCGGCGATCATCCCCAATTCCGGGCTGCCGGACAAGTCCACAGCCATTTCCCGTCCGCTGAAGGAGTGCATTTGAATCTCCCGCACCATGCCCAGCTTCCCATTCTTCATCACCACTACTTTGATCGGCGCGGCGTGCTGGCGCATGGTCGCCAGCTCGTTCATGGACATTTGAAACGCGCCGTCGCCGCAGACCGCAACCGCCGTCCGGCCGCGTGCGGCCAGCTTGGCGCCGATGGCTGCGGGGATGCTGTACCCCATCGTCCCCATCCCGCCGGTGGTCAGAAACCGGCCTTTTGCCGAATAGTTGATGGCCGACCAAATCTGATTCTGCCCCACGTCCGCCACATAAACGGAATCCTCCGGCAGCCGTGCGCACAGGGCGCGGACGAAAGCCCCGGGCTCGACTCCAGTTCCAGGGGCCGGACGGGCGGCGCGCGCGGCGCTTTCCTCCAGCTTCATCGCCTGCAGCCGCTCCTGCCAAGGCGTACAGTCGCAGGAGGGTGAAAGCTCCATCAACTGGGTCAGCACCTGTACTATGTCGCCCACCAGAGGGATCGTTGTGCCGACGTTTTTGCCGATTTCCGCGGAATCGATGTCGATGTGGACAATAGTCGCGTGGGATTCCAGGCGCTCGGGCCGGGTAATGGCCCGATCGCCCACGCGCGCGCCGACTAAAATAAGCAGATCGCTGTCCCGCACCGCCATATTGGCTGTCTTTGTGCCGCTCTGCCCAAGCATTCCGAAATAAAGCGGGTGTTCCTGGGGCAGCACCCCGATTCCCATCAGCGTGGAGACGACGGGAATCCCCGTCTGCTCGCAGAAGCGGCCGACCAGCTCCTGCGCGCCGGATAAAAAAATCCCTCCGCCGGCGCAGATCAGAGGCTGTTTGGCAGTCCGGATCGCGCCGGCCACCTTGCGCACCTGCAGCGGATGCCCCTTTGTACGCGGCTTGTACCCGCGGATGCTGACGCTTTCCGGGTAGGCAAACTCGACGGCGGCCCGCTGCACGTCGACGGGCACGTCGATCAGCACCGGTCCCTTTCGCCCGGTGGACGCGATATGGAACGCTTCCTTGAACGCCCGGCCGATATCGTCCGCGCTTTTCACCAGATAGGAGTGCTTCGTAAAAGGTTCCGCAGCTCCGGTGGTGTCCACCTCCTGAAACACGTCCCGTCCCAATTGACAGGTGGCCACCTGCCCCGTGATGGCGATCAGCGGAATGCTGTCGCTGTATGCGGTGGCAATCGCGGTGAACAGATTGGTAGCCCCCGGCCCCGACGTGGAGATGCAGACCCCGGGTGAACCGGAAAGCCTGGCGTACCCGCTGGCAGCATGCCCGGCGCCCTGCTCGGTGCGCGTCAGCACATGCCGGATACCGGAGTCGAGCAGCTGATTATAAAAGGGTGCGATCGTAGCGCCCGGATAGCCGAAAACCACCGGAACGCCCTCCGCCTCAAGGCACCGCACCATCGCTTGTGCTCCTGTCATCATATGGCACCTCTTAATCTACAGTTTTTGTTCCTTGTTCCATGAACAAAAACTATTGCATTATATGATATATCATGTTCCTCGGAAAAAGCAAAGCCTATGTTTTCAACGCTTTTACGATTGCCGCTCCCATGGCTTCGGTCCCCAAAACAGGTTCTCCGGCCGCAGCGAGATCGGCGGTGCGTTTGCCGTTCGACAGCACTTGATCGACCGCCCTTTCAATGTCGTCCGCCCCTTCCGGCTGTCCAAGGGAATAGCGCAGCATCATGGCGACCGATAAAATGGAGGCGATCGGGTTGGCGATACCCTTGCCCGCAATGTCGGGCGCGGACCCATGGATGGGCTCGTACAGGCCGGGCCTGCCGTCGCCGAGCGACGCGGAGGGCAGCATCCCGATGGACCCGGTTATCTGAGACGCTTCGTCGGAGAGAATGTCCCCGAAAAGATTGTTCGTAACGATCGTATCAAACTGGCGGGGCGCCCGTACGAGCTGCATGGCGGCGTTGTCCACATACATGTGGCTTAGATGCACATCGGGGTACCGCTCCGCGAGCCGGACCGCCGTTTCCCGCCATAAGCGGGAGGATTCCAGCACATTGGCCTTATCCACCGAGCAAAGGCGCCCGTGGCGTTTGCGGGCCATTTCAAAGGCTACCCGCAGGATGCGCTCGATCTCCTCCGCCGTGTATTGCTCGGTATCGTAGGCCGCGGGAGAACCGTTTACCTCTCTGCGGCCGCGCTCGCCAAAGTAGATTCCGCCCGTCAGTTCCCGCACCACCAGGATATCCAGGGAATCACCCAGAATCTCATCTTTCAGCGGCGACGCGGCGCGGAGCGCCGGATATATGAGCGCGGGACGAAGATTCGCAAAAAGCCCCAGCTCGCGGCGGATGTCAAGCAACCCTTTTTCGGGACGGATTACCCCCGGCAACAAATCCCATTTCGGGCCGCCCACGGCCCCCAGTAAAACGGCGTCGGAACGTTTGCACAGATCGATCGTTCCCTGCGGAAGCGGTTTCCCGCAGGCGTCAATCGCGCAGCCGCCGATGGGCGCCTCGGTCATCTCGACAGCAAAACCCCGCCTGTCTGCCGCCGCCGACAGCACGGTTGCGGCCTGCTTTGTGATCTCCGGCCCGATTCCATCGCCGGGCAAAACGGCGATCCGATAGGCGTTCATCTATGCTTCTCCTTTCGCCAGGCGCGCTTTTATGTGATTCACAAGGCCACCGGCCGCGATGATCCGCTGCATGAAAGGCGGGAATGGCGCCGCCCGATAGCTTTTGCCCAGCGTGATGTTCCGGACCTCTCCCGTGTCCAGATCCAGTTCGATTTCGTCCCCCATGCGGGCCGATCTGGCCGCCTCGGGACATTCCAAAACCGGCAGGCCGATGTTGATCGCATTGCGAAAGAAGATTCGCGCGAAATTCTCCGCGATCACGCAGCTGATTCCGGACGCTTTAAGCGCGATGGGCGCATGCTCCCGGCTTGAGCCGCAGCCGAAATTCAATCCCGCCACGATCATGTCACCGGTCTTTACCCGGCGGACAAAATCGGCGTCGATGTCCTCCATGCAATGGGACGCCAGCGCGGCCGGATCGAGGTTGTTCAGGGTGCGGGCCGGGATAATCACATCGGTATCGATATGGTCCCCATATTTATGTACAAAGCCCCTGCATTTCACAAGTATTCACCGCCTTCCTTTATATGAAAGCGACTCAGGGCCGCAAAGATAGCCCTTTACCGCGGTAGCCGCCGCCACCGCCGGGGAGGCCAGGTAGATCTGACTCTTTGCGTGGCCCATGCGCCCCACAAAGTTCCGGTTGGTGGTGGAGACGCATACCTCCCCTTCTGCCAAGATTCCCATGTGTCCGCCGAGGCAGGGGCCGCACGTAGGGGTGGAGACCGCCGCGCCCGCATCCACGAAAATATTCATGAGCCCTTCGTCCGCGCATTGCTTCCAGACGTCCTGGCTGGCGGGAATGATGATGCAGCGCAGGCCGCCGCATACAGAGCGCCCTCTTAGAATTTCGGCGGCCATACGCATGTCGCCGATCCGCCCGTTGGTGCAAGACCCGATGACGACCTGATCGACATGGATGCGCATTCCTTCCGCCTCCTCAATGCTGCGGGCATTCTCGGGCAGATGAGGAAACGCGACCGTCAGCGGGACTTCTTGAAGGTCAATCACGATTTCCCGCGCATACTCCGCGTCCACGTCGGCCTCGTAAGCCGTCCCGGGCTGGCCGCCGTGCTTTTCAAGATACGCCAACGTGATGCGGTCTACCGGGAAAATCCCGTTTTTCGCCCCCGCTTCGACGGCCATGTTGGCTATCGTAAAGCGGTCGTCCATGGTGAGCGAGGCAATATCGCCCGCAAACTCTAGGGAGCGGTATCTGGCGCCGTCCACACCCAGAATGCCGATCAGGCGCAGGACGACATCCTTGCCGGTCACATGAGGACGCTTCTCCCCTTTTATAAACACACGAATCGCCTCGGGCACCCTGAACCAGAGCTTCCCAACCGCCATTCCCGCCGCCATGTCGGTGGACCCGACGCCGGTGGCGAACGCGCCGAGCGCCCCGTGGGTACAGGTGTGGCTGTCCGCGCCGATCACAGCACTGCCCGGAGCGATCAGCCCTTTTTCCGGCAGCAGGGCGTGCTCGATACCCGCCCGGCCCACCTCGAAGTAATGGACGATACCCATGTCCCGCGCAAACTCGCGCATCTTCTTTGCCAGCCCCGCGGCGGCAATGTCCTTGTTCGGCGTAAAATGGTCCGGCACCAGCGCCACCTTTTCCCGGTCGAAAACGCTGTTTACGCCCATTTTATAAAACGCGTCGATCGCAACCGGAGCGGTGATGTCGTTCCCAAACACCAAATCCAGCGCGCATTCGAGCAGCTCTCCCGCCTGCACCAGCCCCTGCCCCGCCTTGGCGGCCAGAATTTTCTGCGTCATCGTCATTCCCATAGCCTGCGCCGTCCTTTCATCGAAATATCCTCCGTACGGGCATCCCCGTTCTAGCTGTTCTGCCGCGCGGCGGTGGCAAGCGCGCGGTTGATGCCATCCACATACGCGCTGACAGACGCTTCAATCACATCGGGGGAGAGTCCTTTGCCGGTATACAGCCGGCCGCCGTGCTTGACGCGGATCGTCACCTCTCCGAGCGCGTCCATTCCCTCCGTCACGGCGCGCAGGTCATAGGCGGCCAGAGGCCATTCTCCGCCCACGATGCGCGCCACGGCATTGTACGCCGCGTCCACGGGTCCGTCCCCGGTCGCCGCTTCGGTGACCGCATTCTCATCGTGAACCAATGTTACGCTGGCCATGGACTGCATTTTGTTCCCGCTTTGGATTTGGAATGTGTCCAGCTTATAGTACGGGGGTACGTTCGACACCCGCTGACTGACGAGCGCTTCCAAATCCTCGTCGCTGATGCTCTTTTTCCTGTCCGCCAATTCCTTAAACCGCAGGAAAGCGTCGTCGATTTCCTCTTTGGTCAGCCGGAATCCCATGCTCTCAAGCCGGTCGCTGAAGGCGTGCCGGCCGGAAAGTTTGCCCAATACCATTGTGCTCTCGGCCTTGCCGACCGACTGGGGCGTCATGATCTCGTACGTCATCGGGTTTGCCAGCACGCCATGCTGGTGGATGCCGGATTCATGCGCAAAGGCGTTGACGCCAACGATCGCCTTGCATACCGGAATCGGAACGCCGGTATGCTTCGCCACGCGCTGGCTGGTGCGGTAAATGCGCGTGGTATCCACCCCGTGGGTAAGGCCAAAGATGCCGCTTCTTGTAGTGAGCGCCATAACCACTTCTTCCATGGAGCAGTTGCCGGCGCGTTCCCCCAGCCCGTTGATCGTCGTTTCGATCTGCCGCGCTCCGTTCTGAAGCGCCGAAAGCGTGTTGGCCACCGCAAGCCCCAGATCATTGTGGCAGTGGACGCTGATAACAGCCCTGCCGATATTGGGTACGTTGGCTTTAACGCCTGCAATCAGCGCGCCGAACTCGCCGGGCATCGCATAGCCCACCGTATCGGGAATGTTGACCGTCGTGGCGCCCTCGCCGATGGCCGCCTCGAGAATTCTATATAAGAACTCCGGGTTGCTGCGGCTTGCGTCCTCGCAGGAGAACTCCACGTCGTCGCACAGGCTTTTTGCCAGCCGCACCGCGGCCACGGCGCGGGTCAGGACTTCCTCCGGCTCCATGCGCAGCTTATATTTCATATGGATGTCGCTGGTAGCCAAAAAAACGTGCAGGCGCGGTTTTTTGCTGTATTGAACCGCTTCCCATCCTTTTTGGATGTCCGCGGGCACGGACCGGCAGAGGGCCGCGACCGAGCAGTTTACGTTCTGCGATACGCCTCGGACCGCTTCAAAGTCCCCGGGCGAGGCGGCCGGAAAGCCCGCCTCGATCACGTCGACGCCGAGCGCTTCCAACTGGCGCGCAATCTCAAGTTTTTCGGCAAGGTTTAAATTGACGCCGGGGGTCTGCTCCCCGTCGCGCAGGGTCGTGTCAAAAATGATTACACGGTTGTTCTCGTTACACATGTCGCAGCCTCCTTTTTTTATCGACGCCGATCGCGTAGAAGCGGAAACCAGAGTATTAAAAAAGCCTTCGTCCTGAAAATCAGGACGAAGGCTGCGCCTTCGCGGTACCACCTGAATTCGCGCTTGCAAGCACGCACTCTTTCACCATACGGGAGCCCGGATCGGCACTCCAATATCGCGTTCCCTGTAACGGTGGACTTCCGGCAAAGCATAATGACTCGCTGTGGAGCGTTCCGCCTGCTGCTCCGGGATGAGTTCTCCATTCGCCTTCACGAGCCGTCCCAGCAACCCGGCCCTCTCTGCGCTTTCAGCGAATCGGATACTATTTCCCTTCCTCGCGGTAGCAAATGTTAAATTGTTTGACATCTTAACATGCTTTTTTTATCCTGTCAATAGACAATATATAATCTTTTTTTGAAAAATACATGTTTTTAATGAGTGAACACGCGGTCGAGATACTATTTGGGAGAAGTTGACCGCGCAGCGCGGACCGGTTCGATGCACGGCGCACGTCGTCGAAGCCGGCCGTGACCAGGCGATGATGCAGTTCATAAAAAAACCTCCTCTGTGTCTCACAACGAGCATACCACAGAGGAGCCAGGTTTAGGAAACTATGAACCGTTTGGTCCTGTTATGTGTGCCGTCAGCACCCGCAGTTGCGGATCGTGTTGGAGCCGGGGCAGCCGCAGCCGTTGTTGACGCCGGGGCAGCTGTCGCCGCCGCAGAAGCGCGAGAGCAGCAGGATCCAGATGATGCTGTCACAGTTGATGCAGCCGTCGTCGCCGCCCAAGATCAAAATCAGAACCAGCAGCCACAGCATGTTGCTTCCACCGCCAAGATTACCCAAGAAATTCATTGACTAATTAGCCTCCTTACAGATGTTCTGTCCGACAACTGAATACATGGTTGTCGAATACTGTATTGTACGCTTCATACCCAAGACTTGTGCTTGTCCGGGCCGCCGCGCTTGACAAACGAGCGTTTCTCCATAATAATTACAAATGGATTTTAAGGGCGAAAGCCGCTGGGATTGGAGTGCAGCAAATGGAAAAAACGATGGACCAGGTGGTCTCCCTCTGCAAGAGCCGCGGGTTTATTTTCCCGGGCAGCGAGATATACGGCGGGCTCGCCAATAGCTGGGACTACGGTCCGCTCGGCGTGGAGTTTAAGAACAACATCAAGCGCGCCTGGTGGAAGAAATTTGTGCAGGAGAGCCCGTACAACGTCGGCATGGACGCCGCGATCCTCATGAACCCCGAAACCTGGGTCGCCTCCGGCCACGTCGGCGGCTTCTCCGACCCGCTGATGGACTGCAAGTCCTGCAAGGCGCGCTTCCGCGCCGACAAGCTCATCGAGGACTACGCCGCCGCGAATAATTTAACCGACGTGCGCCCCGACGGCTGGACAAACGCCGAGATGGAGGCGTACATCGCCGAGCACAGCATCGCCTGCCCGGAGTGCGGTAAGGCGGAGTTTACCGGCATACGCAAGTTCAATCTGATGTTCAAGACGTACCAGGGCGTCACCGAGGACTCGGCGTCCGAGCTGTACCTGCGTCCGGAGACCGCGCAGGGCATATTCGTCAACTTCAAGAACGTGCTGCGCACCACGCGCAAAAAGATCCCGTTCGGCATCGCGCAGATCGGCAAGTCGTTCCGCAACGAGATCACGCCCGGCAACTTCATATTCCGCATCCGCGAGTTCGAGCAGATGGAGATGGAGTTCTTCTGCGAGCCCGGCACTGACCTCGACTGGTACCGGTATTGGAAGGACTATTGCAAAACCTTCCTGCTCTCGCTCGGCATGCGCGAGGAGAACATCAAGATGCGCGAGCACGCCAAGGAGGAGCTCTCGCACTACAGCAAGGGCACGACCGATATCGAGTACCGCTTCCCGTTCGGCTGGGGCGAGCTATGGGGCATCGCCGACCGCACGGATTTTGACCTCCTGGCGCACGCGACGCACAGCGGCGAGAACTTTGAGTATCAGGACCCGTTCACAAACGCGAAGTACGTCCCCTACTGCATCGAACCGTCGCTCGGCGCGGACCGCGTCGCGCTCGCGTTCCTCTGCGACGCGATGGACGAGGAGACGCTCGAGGGCGGCGACGTGCGCGCCGTGCTGCGGCTGCATCCCGCGCTCGCTCCCTTCAAGGCGGCCGTGCTGCCGCTGAGTAAGAAGCTCGCCGACCAGGCGACCGTGATCTATCAGGAGCTGGCCAAGAAATTCATGGTCGACTACGACGAGACCGGCTCGATCGGCAAGCGGTACCGCAGGGAGGACGAGATCGGTACGCCCCTGTGCGTCACGATCGACTTTGAGACGGAGACCGACGGCTGCGTCACCGTGCGCGACCGGGATACGATGGAGCAGGTGCGGCTGCCGATCCCCGAGCTTGCCGGCTATATCGAGAAGCGGCTCGAATTCTGAAAGGATAAGCCCCTGCATCGATCTGCGGGGGCCTTTTGGTCATGACGGAGTATTTTGAGATTCTGATTGAGACGCTGGTGGACTGCGGGAAGCTTGTCCCGTTCCTGTACGCGACGCTGTTTTTGATGGAGTACATCGAGCACCGCGCGTCCGGCCGCCTCGTCGACCTTTTGCGCCGCTCGGGCCGCCTCGGCCCGGTCGTGGGCGCGGCGCTCGGTTGCATCCCGCAGTGCGGTTTCTCCGCCGCCTGCGCGGAGCTGTTCAACGGCGGGCTGATCACGGCCGGCACGCTCGTGGCCGTGTTTTTATCAACCACCGACGAGGCGCTGCCGATTTTGATCGCGCAGCCCGACCGTTGGGGCGTTCTTTTGCAGCTCATCGCCGTGCAGGCCGTCATCGCCATAATCACGGGCTTTCTGCTCGACGCGCTCTGGCGCATCCCGCTGCAGAACCGCGAGTACGCCGAGCACGCGGAAAAGCACGTCTGCGCGAGCGACAGTAAGATTAGGAACATCGCGTTCGCCGCGTTCTTGCGCATGCTCTCGATCCTGCTGTTTCTGTTCCTCGTCACGCTCGCGCTCAACCTCCTGATCCACTTCATCGGCGAGGAGCGCCTGGCGGCGCTGATGCTGCCCGGCGCGTTCCAACCGCTCGTCGCCGCGCTGATCGGTTTGATCCCGAACTGCGCCGCGTCCGTGCTGATCACACGGCTCTACCTCGACGGGCTGATCACGTTCGGCTCGACCGTCGCGGGCCTGAGCTCCGCGGCCGGTATCGGCCTCATGGTACTGCTGCACGGCAAGCGCTCGCCGAAGGCGTACCTGATCGTGATCGGCACGACGTTCGTTTCCTCCGTGCTGTTCGGCTCGCTGCTGCAGCTCGCGCGGTGAACGACATGCATCTCGAGGGCGTCGTACAATCGATCATATATAGAAACGCCGAGAACGGCTGGACGGTGCTCGAGCTTGCGCTCGACGATATGGCGCGCTGCTCCGTCGTCGGCACGTTGCCGCTGGCCTCCGTCGGCGAGCGGCTCTCGCTCGAGGGGCAGTACGTCTCGCACCCGCGGTACGGCACGCAGTTCAAGGCGGATAGCTACTCCTCGCTCGCGCCGGCGTCGCTGTCCGCGATCGAGAGCTACCTCGGCAGCGGCTTGATCCGCGGCGTCGGCCCCGCGACCGCGCGCGCCATCGTCGCCGCGTTCGGCATGGACACGCTGCGGGTGCTCGACGACGAGCCGGAGCGGATCGCCGGCATACCGGGCATCGGCAAGAAGCGGTCCGCGATGATCGCGGAGTCGTACCGCGAGAACCGCGTCATGCGCGACATCATGCTCGCGCTCGAGCCCTACGGCGTGACCGTGAACCAGGCGCTCAAGCTGTACCGCATCTACGGCGACCTGTGCATGGCGCGCATCGAGGAGAATCCGTACCAGATCATCGAGGACGTGGACGGCATCGGCTTTATCACCGCGGACAAAATCGCGCAGAACGTCTCGGGCTTCTCGTTCGACTCGGAATCCCGGCTCAAAGCGGGGCTGCTTTACGCGCTGAATCAGGCGCTGCGCGAGTACGGACATACGTACCTGCCGCGCGAAAGCCTGCTGCGGTACGCGCAAAGCCTGCTCGGCGTCGACGAGCGGCCGCTGTCGGACGCGCTCGACGCGCTGCTCGTCTCCGGCGGTGCCGTCCGCCAGAGCATCGGCGGCGAGGACGCGATATTTTTGACCGCGGTCCGGAACATGGAGACCGCAATCGCGCAGAAGCTTCTGCTGCTCACCCAAAAACCGGTCGATAACCCCTTGCTTCGGGAGACGGCGTTCCCGCAGGACGCGCGGATCGCGCTTTCTCACGAGCAAGAAGCCGCCGTCGAGGCCGCGCTGACGGAGGGCGCACTCGTCATCACCGGCGGTCCCGGCACAGGCAAGACCACGATCATACGCTTCATCACGGACATGATGGCCGCGCTGAATCTCGAGGTCGCGCTGACCGCGCCGACCGGGCGCGCAAGCAAGCGCATGACCGAGGCGACCGGCCTCGAGGCAAAGACGATCCACCGCCTGCTCGAGTACGTGCCCGGCGGCGGGTTTACGAGAAACGCCGATAACCCGCTCTACTACGACATGATCATCGTCGACGAGATGTCCATGGTCGACGTGCCGCTCATGCACGCGCTTCTGCGCGCCGTACTGCCGGGCACGCGGCTCGTCATGGTCGGCGACAGCGACCAGCTCCCGCCCGTCGGCCCCGGCGACGTGCTGCGCGACATCATCCGCAGCGGCCGTGTGCCGACGATCCGCCTGACCGAGATATTCCGCCAGGCCCAGCGCAGCATGATCGTCACGAACGCGCACCGCATCAACCAGGGCAAGATGCCCGTGCTGGACGCGGGAACGGCGGACTTTGTGTTCGAGCCCATCGCCTCCCAGGAGGTCGTGTTAAACCGTATCGTTTCTCTGTGCACCCGCCCCGCCCCGCTGCTCGAGACCGCCGAGCCGCTGATAGACATCCAGGTGCTCGCGCCGATGAAGAAAGGCATGCTCGGCGTCATCAACCTCAACTTAAAGCTCCAGCAGGCGATGAACCCGAAAAGCGACGGCAAGGCGGAATGGGTCAGCGGCGAGACGCTGCTGCGCGAGGGCGATCGCGTCATGCAGACGAAAAACGACTACAAAGTCGCCTGGACGAAGCGCGCAAACGGCGCGTACCAGGACGGAACCGGCGCGTTCAACGGCGACCTCGGCACGATCTACAAGATCGACGCCGCAAACCGACGCATACTCGTTTTGTTCGACGACGACCGGCTGGCTTCGTACGACATCGCGCAATGCGACGAGCTCGACCTGGCGTACTGCATCTCGATCCACAAGAGCCAGGGCTCGGAGTTCCCGATCGTGATCCTGCCGCTGTGCGGGGCCGCGACGCCGCTACTCACGCGTAACCTCCTCTACACCGCGGTGACGCGGGCCAGGCGCCAGGTCGCCTGTCTTGGCCGCGCGGAGGTGATCGCGCAGATGGTGAACAACAACCGCGCTACAAGGCGCTACACGTCGCTGAGCGAGCGGCTGAACGAATGGGGCGGCGATATGGAATGAGCGGTCTTTCGCGCGTGACAACGGCTTTGTTCGATGCGCTGTACCCGCCGCGCTGCGTCTGCGCCGTCTGCGACCAGGAGCGCACGGTCGGCGAGGATTTGTTGTGCGGCGATTGCCGCGCTCAGGTGAAGCGCTGTCCCGGCCCGCCCTCGCCCGAGCCGCTCGACGGCGCGGCCGCGGCATTTGTCTACGACGAACTGCTGCACGGCCCCATACACCGGTTTAAATACGGGAAGCAGTCCTACCTGGCTGATTTTTTCGCCGCCCACATCGGGCTGCCGCGCGAATGGCAAATTGACTGCCTCGTGCCCGTGCCGCTGCATCCGCTCAAGCTTTGGCGGCGCACATTCAACCAGAGCGCGCTGCTTGCCGACGCGCTTTCCAAACGCTACGCGCTGCCGGTGCGCTGTGATCTGCTCAAGCGGACGCGCAACACGCCGTCCCAGACGGAGCTTAGCGCAACAGCGCGCGAGCGAAACGTGCGCGGCGCGTTTTCCTGCAATCCGCTGCCTGCCGGCCTGTCCGTAGCTTTGGTGGACGACGTGATGACCACGGGCGCGACGCTTCGCGCGTGCGCGCACGCGCTGAAAAAAGCGGGCGCTATGCGCGTGTACGCGCTTGTCGCGGCGTGCGCGAACCAATGACCGGGCGGCAAACCCGGTCCTTCTGCGGCCAAGCCGCGGAACAAGAGCGCAATGTGACCCGTACTTATTCGCCCTTATATTTTTTGTAAGTCGCCAGCCCGCCGCGGATATGCCGCTCGGCCTTGTTCACGTCGAGCACCTGCCGCACCTGCGCGGCCAGCCGCGGGTTGATGAAAACGAGCCGCTCCGACACGTCCTTATGCACCGTGCTCTTACTGATATTGAATACGCCCGCCGCGTCGCGCACCGTCGCCCCGTGCTCCACGATGTATTGCGCAGTTTCGCAGATCCGTTCCTCGATATAATCGCGCAATGTTCCGTTCCCCCCATCAAGCGTTTGTACAGCGTATGCGCCGCCTAAAAAAAACATGAAAGCCTGTTCGGGAGACGTTTTGCCCCAAAAATCGGGGGTAAAAAAGCGATCGGCGCTTCGCGCGGATTTTGGAAAATTTCGTTACGGAAACGCTAGTATAATTCGGGTGCGCAGGCAAAAACTATCAAATGCAAGCACGAGAACAATTGTTGGGAGGAATGGTAACTTGAAAGCGACCGGGATTGTCAGACGCATAGACGAGTTGGGGCGGGTGGTCATTCCAAAGGAAATTCGGCGCACGCTGCGGATTCGCGAGGGCGATCCGCTTGAGATATTTACCGACCGAGACGGTGAAATTATACTGAAAAAATACTCGCCCATCGGCGAGCTCTCCGGGTACGCCACGGAGTTCGTCCTCGCGATCAACAAGACGTTCGGTATCAGCGCGGCCATCTCGGATAAGGACGTGTTCATCGCGGCCTCGGGCAGCGGCAAGCGCGACCTTGCCGACAAGCCCGTCTCCGGCGATATCGAGCAGGCGATTTTGATGCGCACGCAACTGACGCGCTCGGCGCTCAAGGGCGACATGATCCGCATCACGGACGGCGACGACCGGGAACCGTACACGGCCGTGTATTTATCCCCCATCATCGCGCTCGGGGACCCAATCGGCGCCGTGCTCGCGCTCTCGCGCGAGGAGCACGCGGTCATCTCCCCCGACGTGACGAAGGCATGCGAGATGGTCGCCTCGTTCCTTGGAAAACTGATGGAGCAGTGACGGAAACATAAAAGAACAGATCGGCATAAAAACAGCGGCCCGCAGGGGCCGCTGTTGATTTTTACGCGGCGAACAAAATTGTCTGCCCGGCCGGTTCGCCGGTATGGCGCGCTGTTCGCCGTTAAGCCAGGTCCGCGGGCAGGTAGTCCTTCGCGTTGAGGATGTGGTCGCGCAGCCTATCGCAGGCAAGGTCATACTCGCCCGCGCGGCAGGCCTCGACGATCTCCTCGTGCTCGCGCAGCGAGCGCAGCCGCGAGTCGTCCTCGGAATAAAAATTGTAACGCAGGTAGCGGTCGATGTTCGCGTGGATGAGCTCCATAAACAGCACGGCCACGGCGTTCTCGTCGTGCGAGCTCAGCACGTCGTGGAATTGGTAGTTCAGCTCCTCGGCATGGAACAGGTCCTTCTCGTCGCGCTGCAGTTCCATGATCTGCTCGAGCTTTTTATAGTCCTCGTCGGTCAGCTGCGGCGCGCCGTTTTTGAGCATCATCACGGACAGTGTCGCGCGCACTTCCATCATGTCCAGTATCATGCTGCGCGTGAGCTGCGTCACCGAGGCGCCGCGATTTGGGTGGATGATGACGAGCCCCTGGGATTCCAGCCGTCGCAGCGCTTCCCGCACGGGGATGTGCGACACGTTCAACGCCGCGGAGATCTCGTCCTGTTTCAGCTGCGTGCCGCCCGGGATTTTTCCGCTGACAATGCCGCTGCGGAGCACGCAAAACACCCATTCCTGCGTCGCGCCGACCCGGGGGCCGGACTGCTCGGCGATCGCTTTATAGTTCATGTTGGTTTCACCTCGCGCATATTCTCTCGAATATATTATATAGATTCGATGCACCGAGCGTCAACCATATTTCACAATGTTTGCTGATTATTTTTTAGTAACGTATACTTTTTTTGATGCGGAGCCCGTGATGTTCTGCTCGTTGATCAAAAGCTGCGGATGCACGGGGATGACGTAGTACGCGTACTCCCCTTCCTTTTTGAGCCTTTCGTCCGTGAACGTGACCGTCCCCTCCACGTTAGAGAACTCGCCGAGCATGACGGACTTGCCCACGCTGTTTTCTCGGTAGAGGCGGTAGATCATGTCGCGCGACGGCGCGTCGAACGTGACGACGGGCTTATCGCGGTCGTTGAGCGAGACCGCGATCGTTTCCGGCGGCCTCGGGGCTGCCCAGTACGACGTGTACTCGTCCGGCTCGGTGCCGATCACAAAATACTCCGTATACGACGAGGTCTCGGGCGTCAGGGCCGTCGCCAGCACCGCGACGTGCTCGGTGCCGAGGGTGTAGCTGTCGATGCGGTAGCGCACGACGGAACTTGGCATCGTAAAGTCCGGCGCGGTCCTGCCTTCGTAAATATGCTGGAATATCAGCCGCAGCAGCTCCGCCGGGTACGTGCCGCCGGACGCGTCCTCGGCCGACATGCGGCGGCCGTCGTCGTAGCCGATCCAGATGGACGCGGCGTACGCGGGGTTGTAGGCGGCCATCCAGATGTCGCGGTTGCCGACGATATCGCCCACGGTGCCGGTCTTGGCCGCGATCGGGATGTTCAGCGTGCCGAGATGCTTGCCGGTGCCTTCCTTGACGACGCTCTCGAGCATGCTGGTCAATATGAACGCGTTCCCCTGGCTCATCACGCGCTCCGGCTGCGGCTTATACTCGTACACCGTGTTGCCGTCGCGGTCGGTGATCTTCAGGATCAGCGACGGATTGACATACGTGCCGCCGCGCGCGAACGTCGCGTACGCCGCGGAGACCTGCATCGGCGACACGCCGTACGTAAAGCCGCCGAGCGCAAGCGCAAGCCGCGTGTCCTTGCGGTCGAATTGGATGCCGAGCTTGGCCGCGAACGCCTTGCTGCGGCCGACGCCGACCTGCGCCATGACGGACACGGCGGGCACGTTGAGCGATTTTGTCACGGCCTCGCGCATCGTCACCCAGCCGGAATACTCGCCGCTCGAGTTGCTCGGCGTATAGCCGTCGAAATCGATCTCGTCGTCGAGCAGCATGCTGGCGGCGGTGTAACCGTATTCGAGCGCGGGCGCGTAGACCAGGATGGGCTTGATGACCGAGCCGGGCTGCCGCTGGATCTCGGTCGCGCGGTTGAACAGCAGCGCGCCGGACGTGTCCCTGCCGCCGATCAATGCAGCCACGCCGCCGGTCTCTACGTCCACGATCACGAGCGCGGACTCGAGCCCCTCGTTCGTGCCGTCCGGAAACAGCGCGTCGTCCGCGTACAGGCCTTCGCAGTATGTCTGCAGGTCGGCGTCCATGGCGGTCGTGATCGTGTATCCGTCGGAGAGCAGTTCCGCCATGTTCACGTCCAGAAGATAGCACGCGTCCGTCAGCACGAGGTCAACGTAGTAGCCGCGTTTCTCGGCGTTTTCGCCGTGGATGAGTTTGACCGGCTCGCGCACCGCGGTCTGGTAGGCTGCCTCGTCGAGGTAGCCGTATTCCTTCATCAGCCCGAGCACGACATTGCGCCGGCCAAGGCTCGCCTCGGCGTTGAGATGCGGTGCAAAGCGCGCCGGGGACTTGAGTATGCCGGCCAGCTGCGCGCTCTCGGCGACGGTCAATTCGCTTGCGTGCACGCCAAAGTATCCGCGCGCCGCGGCCTCGATGCCGTAGTATCCGCCGCCGAAATAGACGTAGTTAAGGTACATCTCGAGAATCTCGTCCTTGGAGTAGAGCCGCTCCATCTGGTAGGCCAGGATCGCCTCCTCAAGCTTGCGCGACATCTCCTTTTCTGCGGTGAGATGGCTGAGCTTAATGAGCTGCTGGCTGATCGTCGAAGCGCCCTGCACGTACCCGCCGGCCTTGATGTCCGCCCAGGCCGCGCCAAGTATGCGCACGACGTCGACGCCGAAATGGTCGTAGAAGCGCGCGTCCTCCGCGGAGATAAACGCATTGCGCACGCTGGCCGGGATATCTGACAGCGGGACCCAGATGCGGTCCTCGGTGTTGTGCAGCGTCGTGTACTCCGCGCCGCTTTCGTCGAGCACGATCAGCGAGCGGTCGACGAGCAGCACCTTGTCCATATCGAGCGCGCTCCACGCGTCCATCTCGAAGATTTTGACGGCGCAGAACGATGTGACGGACAGAGTGACAAACAAAACGGAAAAGACGGCGATTCTGCGTCTTCTCCGCTGCTTCTTTAGATTAATGAAAAAATCCCGTTCCGTGAAGCCCCTCATGAGGGCTATTGTTCCATTAAACGCGGGAATTCATGCAGTCGCGGGCGGCGCTTAGCAGCAGCACATGCCGCGCGCGAGGCAGTCGCAGCACAAAAGCGCCGGACAGATGTTACAGTACATACATTCGCCCGTGCCGCTGCCTGCGTCGAACGTCCGGCCGTGGTACGGCGAACCGTTTGTGTTGAGCGACGAATAGGCGTTGCGGTACTCGGAGTTGTCGGGGTCCATTTCGTACGCGTTTTTAATATACTCGCGCGCCTTCTCGTACCAGCCCTGCCTTAAATAGATTACGCCGAACAGATAGTGCCATTCCGCGTTGTGGTCCGGCACGCCGTCCAGTATGGTCCGCGCTCCGTCGAGGTTATTTTGGTTGATGAACGCGCGCGCACGCTGAAACCGGTCCGCATACGGGCCCGCGTACGGCCCGCCGCTTGCGGTGCGCTGATACGTTTGATTGCCATAGGCGCCCTGGTAGCCGCGGTAGGTGCGCTGATACTCCCCATACGTCGTGCCGCTGCCGTACCCCTGGACGCCGTTCGGTTTCTTGGTGAGCAGCTCGTACGCCTGGTTGATCTCCTTGAGCTTCTCGCCGGCAAGCTCCTTAAGCGGGTTGTCCGCGTATTTGTCCGGGTGGTATTTTTTGACCAGCGCCAGATACGCGGCGCGGATCTCATCCTGCGTCGCCGTCTCCGAAACGCCCAGCACCTTGTATGGATTCATGCGTCGTCTCCCTTTTTGCCAAACAGCAGCCGCGTACGGTGCCTGCACCCTAAATGCATGATATTATCGAGGATCCCGTTTGGCGACGCGAACGCGACGAGGTCGTACCCCTTCTCCGCCTCGGCAAGCGACGCGTACAGCGCAAACGACGCGTCCTCCTCCGGCGTGTCCGCCGCGTTGAACGGGTTGTACAGGCCGCGCTTACGGTCGCGCTCGCGGTCCTCCCAGGCGTCGGCCAGATAGATCCAGCGGCCGAGGTTGAAGAAGCACCACTCGGCGGGCCCGCGAGAAGCCGCCTCGACATCCGGCGCGGCGCGTACAATTTCGCGCAGCAGCGCGCCGAACGCGCACGCGGCCGCGTCCGTGCCGGGCGTACGCTCGCGCTCGATACAGGAGAGCGCGGCGATGCCGTTCTCGACGGCGGCGGCGAGCTCCGGCCGCAGTTTTTTCGCCCTGCAAAACGCGGGATACAGCAGCGCGCACGCAAACAGCGCGGACGGCTTCTTCTCGTCGCGCCAGGCGTCCCGCTGCTGCTCATAAGCCAAAAGCACGTTCGCGTCCGCGGCATAGTCCAGCGCCGCCGAACCGGGCGCGGCCGGCGTCTTTCTTAGCTTCGGTTTGATCAGGCAGCGTCCGGGCACGCACTGCGATATGCCGGCAAGCGCGGAAAGGAATAGCGCGAGGAACGTGCAGTCGTAGTTCAGCACGAGCCTTGCGGCGAGACCGTAGCGCCGGCCGATCGCCTTGCAGAGCCCGCAGTAATACGCGCGGTACAGCGTTTGCTCGCGCACGCGCAGTTCACATTCGAGCGGCTGAACATACCCAAACATTATTGTGTATTGTAACACCGGCGCCGGGAGAAATACCAGTGGCTTTCGCAAAGAGATGACAAAAAATCACAATTGCCGCCTATCACCGGCTGCATAGGAACAATATGAACGCCAACGCGCACAGTAGCGGAACCGGCACGACGGCAAGCGCGCAAACGGCCTGCGCCGCGCGGCCCGCGCGAAAGCTCGCCGCGGCGTAAACGACGCCGTAGGCGGAGATCAGAACCAGGCAGGCAATCAGCACGATCATACCGCATCACTCCGTTGCCATCGTGCCCGCAATCGGGACCAACTCCACGCGCACAAAAAATGCCGCGTCCATTCCCCGGTACGCTGCGCGCCAGTCATAGGCTTCCCAGTCGGACACGCTCGAAAACTTCATGACGGCAAGCTCGCCGAACCCGAACACGTCGGAGTTGAGGCTTTGGCAAGCGCGAAACAGCGCGGCATACTCCGCCTCGATCTGCGCGGCGATGTGCTGCTCCAACTGGTCCGCGGGCATACCTGCCGCCGCGGCGGCCGGATGCTCAATATCCGCCTGCAGGAAAATTTGCGTTTCAGCGTATGCACTACCGCCGCCAAGCGTCAGACGGCGCTGCGGTTTGGAAATCTGCTTTAAACTGACGCTCAGGTTCTCCCCGGCCGGACCCACGAGCAGCATGCGGCCGCGCGCAAAGTCGCCCGTCGCGATCCGAACGAGCTGCGTGTGCTGCCCGTCCAGAAAGCCTGCCATGGTCCCGCCGCTGAATAGTGCCGCGCCCGCAAGCCCCGTTTGCATGCCGTTCTCGACGAGCAGCCCGCCGCCGATGTACGCATAGGCCCGCGCGTCGACGCTGTCCTGCGGCCATCGCTCCGCTTTTTCGTCGGCGACGCCGCACAGCGGCAGCATCGCGTCGGCAAGGCCGTTTTGCGCCGACTCGAAGTAATTGGACGCGTTCGTGACCGTAGTCAGGCCCGTTTCGTTCGCGTACCGCACGAAATTTGCCTGGATCTTGGTCAGGTCCAGATCGAACTCGTTCTCCAGCCCTTCCAGAGCCTCGCGCGCGGCGGAGAGCGAGACGTACAGATTCACGTTGCGGCGGATGTGCAGCCTGTCGAGCGAAAAGTCCAGCAGCGATTCCATTTCGCCCGGCTCGCCGGCCAGCCTTGCAGAAAACACGATGATCTTCGTGCGCATAAAGTTGAGCTGAAACGGGACGTTGGCCGACAGCGTGTCGATCGCCTCGAACAGACTGCGGCATTCCGCGCTGACGATGCGGAACCCCTCGCTGCCGCCCTCCTGCGCGTTTTCGCCGCCACCGGCCTGCTGCAACACGAGCGTGACGTTGTACGGCAGCGCCGCGCCGCGGTCGAAACCGATACCGACGACGTAGCCGTATTGGTCGATCGCGTGCGATTCGATGCAGCCCGAGCAGAACAGTAAAGCGGCGACTAATGCGAGCGCGAGCCTGTGTTTTACATTCATGCGGCCACCGCTTTTTTCCGGAACAGCGGAACGGCGGCCGCGGCGAGCGCGGGCGCGAACAGGAATGCCCCGAGGTAGTTTGAGAAAAACGTCTCCGCGCGCGCATACCAAGGAAAGTTCATCTGCCCCATCAGCGCCAGCGCGACGGCGGCGGACGCGAGCATCGCGCCGATCGGCCGGATGTCGCGCACACGGCAGGTTTTGCAGTAGAGCAGCGCACCGGCGTACGTGTAGAACGCGGCCGTCAAAAATCCCGCCATGACCCAGAAAAACAGCAGCGCCTTGTCGGCGCGCAAAAAGACGTTGCTCGTGCGCACGGACATCGTCAGGCGGTACAGCGGCACGTCCATGGCGGCGAGGTCCGCGTAGCCGTACGCCAGCGACACGCACAGCCAGGCGGCCGCGCTGAGCGCGCCGCCGGCGAGCAGGCCGAGCCGCCCGTCGCGGGCCGCGTTGTCCAACCCGTGCACGCCCTGCCCGCAGATCAATATGGAGACGGCCGCGGGCAGGTAGCGCCCGACCCCGGCCGCGAAATTGCGCAGCATGGCCCAAACGCCGTCGCCGAGCAGCGGATACAGCCGGAACGGCGCGTAGGCAGGCGCGGCGATCGCGAACGCGACCAAAAACGAAAGCGCCGTCACACCGAGCAGCAGCTTGCCGACGCGACCGATGGCCTCCAGCCCATAGAAGACGGGAACGAGCACCGCAGGCAGAAAGAACAGCGCGACCGGCGCGATGGACGCTTCCGGATAAACATACCGGCACAGGACAAACAGCAGGCGCGTAAGCGGGACCGTCGCGGCGATCACGAGCGACAGCATGGTCGCGGCCGCCGCAGCGCCGCCGAACAAGCGGCCGAGCGCGCATTCGTACAGCTCCGACAGATGCTCCGCGCCCGCGCGCTTCATTGAAAAAGTGATCAGCACGAATATCAGATACGTCAGCAGCGCGGACAGGAGGCTTGCGGCATAGCTGGAGTTGCCTCGCGCAAACAGCCCGCGCGTATCCGCCGCGAATATCCCGCTGATCGCCGCCGCAATCAGCACGAGCGAGATGCCTTCCGCGATGCCGATCCGCCCCTCGCGCAGGTTCATATGCTCGCCCTCCGCGTGTTGGCAAAATCCGTCAATCGCGTTTTGGAGCGGATGCGGCCGCGCAGACCGGCCGGGCCCTTGGAATTCGTCTTGGGCGAGACCGGCGAGAGGAACGGCACGCCGTAGGATTTTAAATTGGCCAGCCACAGGATCGATGAAAACAGCGCGACGGTCAGGCCGAGCAGGCCGCCGAGCCAGCCCGCAAGTATCAGCGCGACGCGGAAATACGACACGGCGAGCTTCGCACTGTAATCCGTGATTGTGAACATCCCGATCCCCGACAGCGCGACGATGATCAGCACGACCGAGCTGCAGATGTTCGCGGACACGGCCGCCTGCCCCATCAGAAGCCCGCCGATGATGCCGATGCTCTGCCCCAGCACGCCGGGCACGGACAGCCCGGCCTCGCGCACGAGCTGAAACGCCAAGAGCAGAAACAGCATCTCGAGCGGCAGCGGCAGGAACACCATGCTGCGCGAGGCGACGACCGTGCTAAGCACCTCGCCGCTCAGCATGCCCTGGTGGTGCATCGCCAGAGCGATGAAATACCCCGGCATGACTGTGGCGAGGAACGCGCCGACGTACCTTGCCAGGCGCACGACCGTGCCGATCGGCTGGCGCATGTAGGTGTCCTGCGCGGAGGACATCAGTAAAAACAGCGTCGTGGGCAGTATCATCGCGATCGGCGAACCCTCGACGAGCAACGCGACAAAGCCGTTCATGATGTGCGCGGCGGCGCGGTCCGGCCGCTCGGTGGACAGCACGGTAGGCAGCGGCGAATACGGGTGCGTCTCGATCAGCTGCTCGACCAGGCCCGAGGAAATGATCGCGGTTTTATCGATCGCGGCCAGCCTCCGCTTGACCTCGGAAACGAGGCCCGCGTTCGCGACGCCGTACAGGTAGGCCACGACGACGCGCGTGTTGTTCTTGCCGCCGGACGCGCGGAATTCGCAGACGAAGTCGTCGAGCTTTATGATGCGGCGCAGCAGCGTGACGTTCGTGCGCAGGTTCTCGGTAAACGCCTCGCGCGGCCCTAGCACCACAGTCTCCTGCTCCGTTGTGCCGACGCCGCGGCTGGCGAAGCCGCGCGTGTCCATCAGCACGGCACGGGTCTCGCCTTCCAAAAATACGGCGGTGCGCCCCTCGAGAATCGCGGACAGGGCGGTATCGAAGCGATCGGTGATCTCGACCTCCTGCATCAAAAACACGCGCAAGGCGGCGTAGTCCGCGAGCGGCTCGCCCTCCGCGCGCCTGCGCCGGTTGTTCTGGGCCGGTTTGAGAATGAATTCGTTGATCTGGTCGGAGTCCGCCATGCCGTTGACGAACACGGCGAGTGCAGGCACGTCCGGCCGCAGCGGAAATGGGCGGAATATAATGTCCGGATTGATCCTTGTGTGAAACGCCCGCTCGATGCGCGCGCGGTTTTCGGCGATCGAACCGGAGACCGCCCGCTCCTCCGGCTGCTTCTCCGACGTATGCTCCGGCTCGCTCGTGCGGAACAGGCCCGGTTCGCCGCGCTCGGTCTCCAGGAGTTCGTATTCCGTAACCGGCACGTCGAAGCGGAACAAGCCGTTAAATCTCGACTTCCTCCAAGGTTTTTCCATACCTGACAGTATCTGCATAAAAAAGAGGACCTATGCGCCGACCGGGCGCACAGGTCCCCGCCTGGAACCGGTTGGGTCTTATTCCTCCGCGATCTTCGCCTGCGCGGCGGCAAGCCGGGCGATCGGTACGCGGAACGGCGAGCAGGACACGTAGTCGAGCCCGACCTTGTGGAAGAACTCGATGCTCGCGGGATCGCCGCCGTGCTCGCCGCAGATGCCAAGATGCAGCTCCGGACGCGCTTTTCTGCCGAGCTCGCAGGCCATCTTCACGAGCTTGCCGACGCCGACCTGGTCAAGCTTGGCGAACGGATCGGACTCGAATATCTTCTTCTTGTAGTACTCGTCGAGGAACTTGCCCGCGTCGTCGCGCGAGAAGCCGAACGTCATCTGCGAGAGGTCGTTCGTGCCGAACGAGAAAAACTCCGCAGATTCTGCGATCTTGTCGGCGGTCAGGGCCGCGCGCGGCACCTCGATCATCGTGCCGACGAGGTACGGGATCTTCACGCCCTGCTCGGCCATGATCTTCTCCGCGGTCGCGTCGACGATGTTCTTGATAAACTCCAGCTCCTTCGACTCGCCGACGAGCGGGATCATGATCTCCGGCACGATGTTCAGCTTGTCCGTGCGGCGCACCTCGATGGCGGCCTCGATGACGGCGCGCGTCTGCATCTGGGCAATCTCGGGATACGTAATGGCTAGGCGGCAGCCGCGGTGGCCGAGCATCGGGTTGAACTCGTGCAGGTATTCCACGGTGTGCTTGAGCTCCTCGAACGTGAGGCCCATGTCGCGCGCGAGCTCACGGATGTCCTCGTCTGCGCTCGGCAGGAACTCATGCAGCGGCGGATCCAGGAAGCGGATCGTCACGGGCCGTTCGCCCATCGCGCGGTAGATGCCGATAAAGTCGGCGCGCTGCACCGGGAGCAGCTTATCGAGCGCCTTGCGGCGGCTCGCTTCGTCCTTGCTCACGATCATCTCGCGCACGTCGTGGATTCTCGTTTCCTCGAAGAACATGTGCTCCGTGCGGCACAGGCCGATGCCTTCGGCGCCAAACTTGACGGCGACCGCGGCGTCGTGCGGGTTGTCCGCGTTCGTGCGGACCTTCAGCCTGCGGTTCTCGTCCGCCCACTGCATGATCGTCGCAAAATTGCCGGAGACCTGCGCCTCGACGGTCGGGATCGCCTCGCCGTATACGTTGCCGGTCGAGCCGTCCAGCGAAATCCAGTCGCCCTCGCGGAACACGCGGCCGTCGTCCAGCGTCAGGGTCTTGTCCGCTTCCTTGATGGAGATCGACGAGCAGCCGGCCACGCAGCACGTGCCCATGCCGCGCGCGACCACCGCCGCGTGCGATGTCATGCCGCCGCGCGCTGTCAGGATGCCTTCGGACGCGTACATGCCCTCGATGTCCTCCGGGGAGGTCTCAAGCCGCCCGAGTATGACCTTTTCGCCGGCCTTGGCCGCGTTCATCGCGTCGGCCGCGTTGAAATACAGCTTGCCGCAGGCGGCGCCCGGCGAAGCCGGCAGGCCCGTCGCGATTGGCTTGGCCTTCTTGAGCGCGCCCGGCTCAAACGTCGGATGCAGCACGGAATCCAGCGAGCGCGGGTCAATCTTCATCAGGGCTTCCTTCTTGGTGATCATGCCCTCGTTGACCAGGTCGACCGCAATCTGCAGGGCCGCCGCCGCGGTGCGCTTGCCGTTTCTGGTCTGCAGCATGAACAGGCGGCCGCGCTCGATCGTGAACTCCATGTCCTGCATGTCGCGGTAATGCTTCTCGAGCGTGTTCGCGATCTTGACGAACTGCGCGTACACGTCGGGCTGCGTCTTCTCAAGGTCCTCGATGGACGACGGCGTGCGGATGCCCGCCACGACGTCCTCGCCCTGCGCGTTCATCAGGAACTCGCCGTAGAGCTTCTTCTCGCCGGTGGAGGGGTTGCGCGTGAACGCCACGCCCGTGCCGCTGTCGTCGCCCATGTTGCCGAACACCATCGACTGGACGTTGACGGCCGTGCCCCAGCTGGCCGGAATGTCGTTCTTCCTGCGGTAGACGATGGCGCGCGGGTTGTCCCAGCTGCGGAACACTGCCTTGATCGCCTCGAGAAGCTGGACCTTCGGGTCCTGCGGAAATTCCTCGCCCTTCTCCTTCTTGTACATCGTCTTGTAGCGGGCGACGACTTCCTTGAGGTTCTCGGCGGTCAGCTCGGTATCGAGCTTGCAGCGGTTCTTTTCTTTTACATCGTCGAAGATCTCGTCGAACTTGGCCTTCTCGACCTCCATCACGACATCCGAGAACATCTGGATGAAGCGGCGGTAGCTGTCGAACGCGAAGCGCTCGTTGCCGGTCAGCCTGGCAAGGCCGACCACGGTCTCGTCGTTTAAGCCGAGATTCAGGATCGTGTCCATCATGCCCGGCATCGACGCGCGCGCGCCGCTGCGGACGGAAACCAGGAACGGATCGGCCGGATCGCCGAGCTTCTTGCCGGCGTTTTTCTCGGTCACGGCGAGCGCGGCGTATATCTGATCGAGAATCTCGTTGTCGATGATCTTCCCGTCCTCGTAATACTTCGTGCAGGCTTCCGTGGACACGGTGAAGCCAAAGGGGACCGGCAGGCCGAGATTCGTCATCTCGGCAAGGTTGGCTCCCTTGCCGCCCAGGAGATTGCGCATGTCCGCGCTCCCCTCATGAAACAGATATACGTACTTATGACTCAAAATGTACATCCCCCTTCCAAATTAGACAATCCATTATACAACCGATCGCCCGAGATGAACAATAAAAACTTTCATCTTATTGTCCAATCTGCAGGATTTCATTCATTTTACCGAATCTGCCGCATAAACGCAAGGGCCCGCGGGCCGTATTCCAGCGCCTGTTCGGCATAACCCGTCAAAAGCGCGTATAATTCGCCGCGAAGCTGCTCGGACAGCCGTACGCGGTCCATCTGCTCGTCGGTCAACAGCAGCATGCGCCGCAAAGCCTCCAGCGCGGTCTTGCTCACGGGCGCGCTGCCGCGCGCGCAGGCCGCGCAGACGACGCCGCCGAGCTGCGCCGTAAAGAACAGCTTTTCGTCGCCGCGCACGTCGCGCCCGCACTGCGCACAGGCCATGATGGACGGCCGCAAGCCCGACGCGTGCAGAAAGCGGATCAGAAAGCAAAGAAACAGGTCCGTGGCGTCCGCCTCGCCGTAGGCCAGGAACGAAAGCGCGCGGTACAGGAGCAAAAACATCGCCTCGTTCGGCTCGTTCTCCTGCACGGTGTCGCTGACAAGCTGCAGCATCGACGTGCCGAGCGCGAAGCGCACGATGTCCTCGCGGATCGGGAAAAAGCTCTCCGTCACGCCGCAGCCGTTGACGGTGTACTTGTCCTTGTGCAAAAACAGCTCGAATTCGCCGTAGACGAATGTCTCGGCGCACGATAATAGGGGGCTGTTTTGCCGCCGCGCGCCGCGCGCCTTGGCGTCGATGCGCCCCCTGTCCGGCGTGATGATGGTGATGATCCTGTCGTTTTCGCGGTAGTTGACGTACCTGGTCACAATCCCGCTGACGATGACGACCGGCAAACCTTGTCCCCCTATTCCCGCTCGCCGCGCTCCTGCTCGTGTTTGGCGCGCTTCATCGCGCAATACAATAAATAAGCGCCCACGCTGCCCGACTCTGCGAACATCTCCCAGGCGCTGTCCGTCTTGTCCCGTTTTTTCAACATCCAACACACTCCTTTACAGGCTTAGTGTGCCAATGCGCGATGATCTCCATGAGTTTCAAATACTGGAATCACTCGTAGCCGAGCTCGCGCAGCGCCGAAAGCTTGTTGCGCCAGTCCTCGTTGACCTTGACGTAGAGCTGCAGATTGACGCGCGAGCCGAGCATCCACTCGATGTCCTTGCGTGCCTCGGTGCCGATGCGTTTGAGCATCGCGCCGCCGCGGCCGATGAGGATGCCCTTGTGCGAGTCCCGCTCGCAGAAGATCGTGGCGTAGATGTCCATCAGCTCCGCGCCGGGGCGCTGTTCCATGCGGTCGATGGCGACGCCGACGCCGTGCGGGACCTCCTCGCGCAGCAGCAGCAGCGCCTTCTCGCGAATCAGCTCCGCGGTCACCACGCGCTCCGGCTGGTCCGTGACCATATCGTCCGGGAAATACTGCGGCCCCTCGGCAAGCGTGGGCAGCAGCCCCTCGACGAGCTCCTTGACGCCGTCGCCGGTCTTGGCCGACACGGTCTGCACGTCCGCAAGAAACGCGCCGTTTTCGCGCAGCGCGTCGGCGGCGGCATTGAGCTGGTCGACCGTGGCGGCGTCTGATTTGTTGATGAGCGCGAACACCGGCGCTTTTGCGCGAGAAAGGCGGCCAAGCAGCGCAAGGTCGCGCTCCCTTACGCCTATGAGCGGATCGACCACGAACAGAACGGCGTTGACCTCCGAGAGCGCGTCCGCTACCGCCTTCTGCATGAAGCTCCCGAGGCGGTTTTTCGCCTCCGTCACGCCGGGCGTGTCCAGAAACAC